>NZ_CP012678.1:1556863-1868236 GCF_001298525.1 Psychrobacter urativorans | reverse complement strand
GCAGACCCTCGGTGATTTGATTCACTTGTCGCCACACTATCCATCCTTGCTAAACGCAAATTTATTTGATGAGGATAGGACAGGGTTAGACTTGATTTTTCGTTATCCGCATTGGGCGCAACGGTAACACGCAGCAGCTCATCACGGCGGAACAGATGACAGTCAATATCATGCTGTGCCGTTTTCAAAGACGCTAATTGTTTGCTATCTGCTTTGATACCGTCCATAGCAACAATCACATCATTTGCAGATATTCCCGCTTTCGCGGCAATGCTGTCACGCTGTACGCGATTGACTTTGAGTCCAGCTGGTGTTTCACTACAGCGCATACCCCACGGGACGTGTTTATCCGCCGTGTCTTTGATATCAGCATGGATTTTAATACCATTGGCGGTCAGCAATTTTTCTAACGGCAGCTCCTCCACCCCATTGACATAACGACGCTCAAATTCTTCCCAATCTGCTACTGGCATAAACTGCCCAATGACCGTGCCCATATCGGCGCTACTAATACCAATTCGGCAGTTATCATTGGCTTTCGCTTGTTCATAAAACGCCTTAACCACGTCAAATAAACGATAGCGACCGGCACTTTTTTCCATTAAAGTTAAATCCAAGCACAACGCCACCAATGCACCTTTATTATAATAACTAATCCCTGCATTACCGGTATTTTCATCATTACGATAGAGTTTAATCCACGCATCGAAACTTGATTCAGCAACGCTTTGATGGGCTCGTCCGTGAGTTTGATAATAACGGCTGATTTGGTCGGCAAGTAAGGTCAGATAACTGGCTTTATCAATCACTCCAGACGCTTGCAACATAAAATCATCAATATAAGATGTGAAGCCTTCAAATACCCAAAGTAGTGGCGTAAAAGCTTCTTTACGCAAATCAACATCTAACATTACATCGGGGCGTACCGTTTTGACCCACCACGCATGAAAATATTCATGACTACATAGCCCTAAAAATCTCTGATAACTGGCGCTTGGCAATTGCGGCTCATCAATACTGGGCAAGTCACGGCGCGGGGTAATCAGACTGGTCGAATTAATATGCTCTAAGCCGCCATAATCGTTGCCGCTCGCATAAGTCATAAAGGTATAGTCACTAAATGGCGCATCTCCCAACCAGTTCAGATACGTCTGGCAAATCTTCGTCACATCTTGCTGTAGCCGTCCCATATTTGTACTGTGCTTGCCTGATATAAAAAAGCGATGGCTGAGCGTTTGATGCTTATTATCTTGAATAATAAAATCAAACCTATCTTGAATCGCAATCTCAAACGGATGGTCAATTAGCTGCTCATAACTGTGCGCATACAGTCCATAGACATGCCCAGCACTGTATTCACTGACGCTACGTAAATGAGTAGCTTCTAGCCCACATGCCAACACCACATTGTCTGCATTTTTATCCGCTAAAAATGCTGCTGGTACGAGTAAACTCACACGTATCGGTAAATGCTCCTGTCCTTCCACTGCTAATGCCAGTGAAGTAAAGTTTCCATACAAGCGCTGCTGATCGACATAAGCCGTGCGTACCGATAAATCATAACAATACACTTCATAATTGACGGTTACTGCCTGCCCTGTTTTTACTTCTGGTAATTGCCACGTATGCTTATCAATTTTTTGGGCACGGTAGGATTTGCTATCCTTATTATCACCATCCTTGTCATTGTTATCGGTAATTTGATAGTGCACCGCTGTAATATGACGCGCAAATTCACGCATCAAATAACTGCCCGGAATCCATGCCGGTAACCACAGCTGCGGTGTATCACTATCAGCCGTAAAAGTCAGTGTGACGTCTATCAGATGCTCATAAAAGCGCTCGAAGTTAAGACAATAATGAATGTCAGTAGAGTGCGCGTTCGTAGATAAGTGTGCAGAATGCTTAATTATTTGAGTCATAGTCATCTCTTATCGTTATGTTTATCATCATGGTAAAAGCCCCCACCCTAAAACGCAACCAGCACTAAGTATCGGCATCGCTCTATAATGACCTTTATTTAGCAAAGTTTTATCTATATTGATATTAATTATGATTTTTTATAACTTTTACCTTGAAAGTTATTAATACCATCGCAATTAAAGGTGCTAACTGCTAAAGTTACTCTAATAAACTGATGATAATTGACTGATAATAGGGCTTTTGGGCTTGATCATTGGCTTTTTTAGGTTTATTGCAACCGCATTTAATTTTTTATATCGACATATTTAGGATAATTTATGACTACTATCGCAAAAGACACTGCCGTCAAATTTAATTACACCCTAAAAGACGACGAAGGCAATATCCTTGACCAGTCTCCAGAAGGTCAGCCATTGGCTTATCTGCATGGTCACAGCAACATCATTCCTGGTCTTGAGCAACAACTAGAAGGCAGATCAGCTGGCGAAACCATCACTGCTGTCGTTGAACCTGCTGACGGTTACGGCGAATACCAAGCGCAAGCGGTACAACACGTACCACGCGACAACTTCCAAGGCGTTGAAGATATCCAACCGGGTATGCAGTTTCAGTCAGAAGCAGGCGGTCAAGTCATGCTAGTAACCGTCACTGAAGTGACTGATGACGAAGTTATCGTTGATGCCAACCATCCGTTAGCAGGCAAGCGCCTGACTTTTGAGGTTGAAATTCAGGAAGTACGTGGCGCTACTGAAGACGAACTTAACCATGGTCATGTTCATGGTGCAGGTGGCGTTGAGCATTAATTTTATCCCCATTCGTTAAATGATGGTTAGTAAGTGTTAAATACCAGACGACTAACTATAAGAGTAGAGTGTCGTCGTTTAACCTAAAAAAGCTAGTAGCATCGTCTACTGGCTTTTTTTATGGGCAATCATTTTTTATGGGCGGTCATTGAGATAAAATAAACCAAAGTACTCACTCAAACGCATTTTATTAACCAAAGCAAAATAGTTGCTCAAACGTAAAAAAACCGTATAACGGCAAGCGTTACACGGTTTTTATTACTATCACTATCCAATACTATAATAATAGTATCACTATCCTTGTTGATGTAACAACTGACCTAATCCCGAGGTCGGTTGTCACTAACAGGCTTCCAGCCTTATCATCCATGATAAGCAGTTCATCCCTGAAGCAATTTATAAATACCAATCCCTAGTATCATTAAATTGTGCAGTGAAGCTATCATCGCAGATTCGTCGGCGGCTGGTAAGAGGTCGTAGCGTCATTGCGTGTAAGCATATGCTTACGCCTTCTATTTGCTAGCTATTTGCCTGTTATTTTTTTGCCGCAGCGAGCTTAAGCTGCTCTTCAGGGCTGACAGTCACTGTTGAATCCGCACTGAGCATCAGATAAGCCGCTTCATTAATATAAGCTTCATCCTCTGGCAACTGCGGACGTTCCAACGCTTTCATTTGGCTACGTTCTTCAAACTTCGCATCCATTGCCGCCTGATACGTATTCCAGTTGGCATAAGGACGTTCACCAGTGGCTTTGAGACGTTGGTTCTCAGCCTCTAATGAGCGCTTTTCAACCAGATGCATCTTGGCACGGCGACTATTGATATCGAGATTAATGGGCTTTTTACTATCTTCCATATCACGAATGGTGTTAATGGCGTTTAAATAAGCAAACTGTGGATTTTGTTGCTGACGAATTTTTGATTGTTGATTCAGTGTCGCTAGGGTATTGGCGCTAAACTTACCTTCAGGCTTATACGGTGACGTGTTAATGGTATCCCAAGGCAGCGCTTTTTTCTGTGCACGTTCACCAAAGGTCGCATCATCATATATATTGACCAGCTCAACATCAGGAACGACGCCTTTATTCTGCGTACTACCGCCAGTGATACGATAGAATTTACGCTGAGTTAATGTCGCTGATCCCAGTGCTAGATTATCGAGTTGAATTTGTGCTGAACCTTTACCGGTAGTGGTGTTACCGACCACCAATCCACGACCATAATCTTGAATCGCGGCCGCAAAAATCTCACTTGCCGAAGCGGACGCTAAGTTGGTTAGTACGACCATTTTACCGTCGTATAGTTGCTTACCACCATCATCATCACGGAATACTTGCACATTGCCACGGTTATCACGAATTTGTACTAAAGGTCCACTTTTGATAAACAAACCGAGCATTTTGGCAACTTCATCGAGCGAGCCACCTGGATTGTTGCGTAAATCTACCACCAAACCATCAATATTTTGTTTGTTTAATTCTTTTAATGCTTTTTCAGTATCAATACTGACACTGCGATAATCTTCGCCATTACGACGCGCGCGATAGTTTAAATAAAAGCTTGGAATTTCAAGCACGCCAATACGCTTAGGCGTGGCATCAATGTTAGGACGCTGAATTTCAACCACACGCTGAGTCACGCCCGATTCTTCCTGTTGAATGATATCGCGTATCACCGTTACCGTACGGGCACTGGCTTCAGGCGCGTTAGGCTGACGTACTTTGAGCGTCACTGGTGTACCACGTTTACCACGAATCAGACCGACAATTTCACGCGTCGACCAACCGACCACATCGGTCATGTTCTTACCATCTTTGGCAATACTAATGATTAAATCATTCGGCTTAATCTGCCCGCCTTTCGATGCCGGTCCACCTTCTACTAAAGTTGCAATGCGCGTATAGTCTGGATTTTTACGGTCAGGACGGATAGAAACCCCGATACCTTCTAACTGTAAGCTTGACTGAATCTGTAGCTCATTTGCTTGCACAGGGGCATAATAATTGCTATGCGGGTCGTAGGTAAGCATGGCAGTATTCAACACCGTTTCCATCACTTCATCATCACTAAGACGCTGCATTTGCTCTTGCTGACGCGACAAGCGATTAAGCAAAATCTCACTCGGGGTACGTTTATCATCACGCACCAAATCTTGTCCACGAGTGATATCTGGATCGTCTAAAAATACTTTTTCTTTCGCCTTTTCGTCTTCTTGACCTAACGTAATACTAATCAGCTGAAACTTTAACTGACGTGTCCAGTAGTCTTGCTGTTCTTTTTTGGTTTTAAAATGTCCCAGTTTTTCGCGGTCAAGGATAATAGTGTCTTTTCCGGTCAAGTTAATCTTGGTTTTGAGTAATTTTTTTGATAAGGCAAAATACTCGTTCGAGCGTTTACGATAGCGTTCAAAAACATCAATGCCAGCCGACAAGTCACCAAGTTTCAGACGATTACCAAAGTCATTGGCATATTTCTTTTTAAACTCATCAACGTCAGATTGTAAAAATAGCGTGTGATTGGGGTCAAGACTATCAATATACATCGATAGAATCTCAGCGCCCATTTTGCTGTCTAAGGGCTGATTTAAATAGTGGCTACGGTCTAATAATGCTGCCACTTGACGCGTGGTCAGTTTTTGTTCAGGAGTTTGGACAAAGCTGCCGGTTTCAGTATTCGCCACCGCAGTACCATAGCTTTGGGTAAGAATAAGTCCAGCGACGCCCACTGACGCCACACTGAGTAACCACTGCGCGGGTTGTTTTTTCATCATATACACCTAGTTGTTTTAAGTTGTGATGTTAAATTGTTGTACCATTAAAATATTGTACGATTAAACCGAAGATACTTAAAAATAGTTGATTACAGTTTGTATTTATAGAGATTAAAAAAACGTGAATCTATAAAGTTATAAAATTAATTTGCATTATTGTTATTATAATAGGTGTCTAAGCTAAGTGCGAATAAGCGCACATATCACCGACAATTTAATATTAAAAGGCAGTCGATATTATCATGACTATTTATACCGCACTGTCTCAATCTGTATAAACAATCTTACACACGATATCGGTATATACCAAACTTTCTGTCATAGCTGTTATCTGTAGCTATTATATGATGATAAATATCTATTTTATGAGTCACCCTTTAGTTAGCCGCTCTTTAATTAGTCACTTTTTACCAAGCTATTCATGAGCAATCAGCTCGTAGTGATGCGCATTGTTATGCTCACGAATGAATAACTGGCATAATAGATCGCTTACGGTAATGGGTGGCTGTTGTTATTTTGCAGTGCTGTTATTGTAAAGCTGACTAGACCCTATAATTCTCTGGAGAGTACGCGATGTATGGCGTCTTAATGATTGATATCGATAGTACCGCACTGACAACTGAAGATGTGAGTTTAATCAAACAAGCACAGGTTGGGGGCGTGATATTATTTGCGCGTAATGTAGCAGATGCGGCTCAGGTACGCGAACTCTGTGACCATATACGCCATCATAATGCAGATATTCTCATCGGCGTTGATCAAGAAGGTGGACGGGTGGCACGGTTGCGTAAAGGCTTTACGCCGTTACCAGCAATGGGTGAGTTAGGTAAATTATTTGACCAAGATCCCAGTCGAGCGCTAACGTGCGCTTACGATTGTGGCTATTTAATGGCAGCTGAAGTATTGACGGTAGGGATAGATGTCAGCTTTGCCCCCGTGCTTGATACTGATGGTATCAGCCAAGTGATTGGTGATCGTAGCTTTCATGCTGATCCGCAAATTATTGTGGCGTTATCGTCGCAGTTTATGCGCGGGATGAAGGCGGCAGGCATGGCAACGACGGGCAAGCACTTCCCCGGTCATGGTGGTATTGCACCGGACTCACACGTCGCAGAAGCGATTGATGAGCGTAGTTTAGATGAGCTTATGGCGCATGATATGCAACCCTTTATCCAAACGCTGCCGTGGCTTGATGCGTTAATGCCCGCGCACGTTATTTTTTCGCAAGTGGATAATAAGCCGGCAGGATTTTCTAAAATTTGGCTACAAGATATCTTGCGAGACCAGCTAAAATTCGATGGTGTATTGTTCTCTGACGATTTATCGATGGCAGGTGCATCTGCGGCGGGTGACATTAGCGCACGCGTACATGCCGCTATTAACGCAGGCTGCGATATTGCATTGGTCTGTAACGACCGCATTGCGGCTCACGAAGCGGCTAAAGCGGCGCAAGACTTGCCTTATCCCAATCAAAACCGCATTAAAACGATGTGCGGACAAATTCCAAGGTGGCAAGGTGATTTGGAATCGACTTGCCAGCAATTTAACCATTGGCAACAGGCAAAAAATAATATCATGCAAACATTTTTTGAGACGCAAATGGATACAGCAGCGACAGATAATAATACGGGCTTAAAAGACCCAACCAACTATAAATAATTCATTATTAGTGGTCGCTTATTTATCCCTCAAAAACTTGTCCAAATAAAAAACCGCACCTTTCATAAGATGCGGTTTTTTAATTTTATACCAGTTAATTAACTAAGCGTTACTCAGACATAATTTTTATTGAGCGTTGGCATTTGGGTCAAGTGCAATACCTGACTCATTGCCTACCGTTGCCACCACCCCATTATTATTCTGTGCAGATTCATCATAGACCGTAAATTCGATACGGCGGTTACGGAAGCGACCTTGCTCCGTTGAGTTGTCAGCGATAGGGTCTGTTTCACCCATACCTTTGGTCATGAGTTTTGCAGGATCAGCACCTTGCGACACCATGTAATCTTTCATGGATTGCGCGCGTTCTTGTGATAACTTCATATTATAAGCCGCGTCAGCCGTTTTATCGGTATGACCGATAATCATCAACTTCATATCTGGCACTTGTTTCATTAAAGCAACGGCACGGTCAAGCAGACGCTTATTAGCATCAGGAATAACGGCTTCATCGACGCCAAAGTGGACGACTTGTAGACTTAATGCCCGCGCAACATCACGTGGACTTGGGTTTGCACCAAGATTATCCATCGCCGTTCCAGCGGCAGCTATACTGTTATCAACCTCACTTTGTAAGTTTAATGGTTTTTCAGCGATGACAGTCATCGCAGGTGCAGCAGCTTGCAAATCAGCAACCAGCTTCTTCAAGGTAGTGGCATCTGGCGCATTAACGGTGATTTCATTACCCTTAATCACCATGCTGGCGTTGGGAACACTTTTAATAATGGATAAAATAGACGCCAGCTGGGCGGCGGCTGGCATATCCATGGCAAAGCTGCCATCAACATCGGCTCTACATTTATTCGCATCATCACCAAAGGTGGCGCTCATCGCGTTCATGACGGTGGTTTTTAGCGTTTCATCACCAACGTTCATACGGCAAGCATATAATGCACCCGCATCACCGGTTGCAATACGCAACGAGGCAGGCTCAATACTAGAGGCGACCGTTTTATTATCGCCTGTACCAGCTTGCTGCTCTGTTACCATGGGTGTGCCAACCGGCTCAGGATTGGTATTTTCCTTACAGCCTCTCAATAGCGCCCAAGCCAATGCCCCTAAAATAATCAGACCAATAATAGGCAGCAACGCTTTCATAAAGTTGCCTTTTGGCTCTTCGGTATGTTGCAACGGTGCCATACTAACGGTATCAGAAATCCGCGTGCCAGCGGGAGCAGCCGCAGCCGTAGTCGCAACCATAGCGGCAGGCAAAACGGCACTTGCCCATACAGGAATATGAGACTGATAATTAGCACGATTGTCATGCAAGAATTGCGGTACGGGGGTAGCACCCGCTAAGCTTTTAATCTCGTGATAGGCTAAAGGCGCAGCCATCGCGATAAGACCACGCGCTGCTGTAGCATCAACATCATGGGCAGCGGCAAGCTCACGTGAGATGATGTCGCGTTCACCACCATCCGTCCACACACGCTCATAAAAACCTTGGTCGTCGCGTGCAATATTCTCATTAGCAAAGTGCCCGTAAGCTTCTTTATCTGCTAAACGTGAGGCAAAAATAGCATAAAATTGTTCAAGTAAATTTTTCTTAGCGGGCGTACTGTCATCTCCAAGCACTGCTGGACTGACCGTTCGGGTTAAATGACTGATAATATCCATAATGTACTGCCTCCGATTATAATCGTTTCATTTTCATTGTCATTTTTACAATGTTTTATATAAAGTTGCTTATTTTTTTCACTTTATTTTAAAAAAATGAGTGACCAGCTAAAAACTAGCTAAAAACAAACAGCGTAACGCTTACATTATAGAGTTGTGTAGGGAAAGGTCACAATCTAGTCGCTGTTGTGTAAATGATACGAGAGGTAAGGTTTCAGTTGCAACGCGTAACCATAATTAGAATTGACTACCAATCGATAACAAAAATACTCCATATCCATGCATATTTATATGAAGTATTTTTTATTGGTAATCTTAACTAGAGATACTATTGCCTAATTCGCAGGTTTTCTAATAATAGGCTGTTCTGCAAAGATAGGCTTCTCTAAATCTGATGTATCGGGCGTCATTGGCGATGACGATTGCGGTGCTGGATTGTTTTGTGAGGGGTACGGCGGCGCAACAGAATCATTACTGCTGTTATTGCCAGTAAAAGATGATGGGTTCGGCTGATTGGTCATCATATTGTTATCAGTGGTGATAGGTGCGGGTGCGCTACCGTTGTTTGGCACTGCCCCATTATTGTAAGCACCATTGTTATAGTTGTTATTATTGTAGGTTTCATCATAAGTGTTTGCAGGCGGCTGCGTGTTGGTGATCGTTGTGGCGGTAGTAACGGTCATCGCTGGTAATAAAGTGTGCATATCAACGAGCAAACGCTGTAATAACGTCTCGTCTGGCGCTTCTAACGTCATGCTGTCATTTTGTAATTGCAAACGCAAAAATGGCGCGGTTCGCATCAACATTAACACATTCGGTAAGGTGTCTATACTGACATTGGTCAGCGTGGTAGCGACCCCTTCTTGCACAGTAATCTGACAGGCATTGGACTGGTCACCAAAGCTAGTATAAAGCGCTTGTTTAAGGACATCTTGCAAGCCGATATCGCCAACCGTTGCTGAGCACGAATATAAATTACCACTGTAATCGACGCTAACCGCCAATTGCGCTGGCGTCAATACTGGCGCTGGTTCTTCAACTTCTGGCGCCGGCTCTACAGGGGCGGTGGCGACTGGCACTATCGGTTCTACTTCATCATTTTTGCTGACCAACACCCACACTAAAGCAATCGCCCCTAATGCTGCGGCAAATAATAATGCGCGTACGATTAAATCATTACGCTGATTACGCTGCCGTATTTCTGCAAGGCTGCTGTTTGAATGACTGTCAGGCGCGCGATAATCTGCAGGATTGGCATGAATGGCATCGGTGCTATCAATGCTATCAATGCTACTAACCATCGCGGCTTGCCCATCGCTGCCTTCAACAATCACGGGCACACTATCAGCAGCAAGCACTTGATTGGTGGTGACAGCAGCTTTTGGCGTTTGATAATTATCATAAAGTAGTGCATCGGCTGCTAGCACTGTGCGTTGTACGGCAGTTTCTTCCGCGACTACCGCGACCACAGGCGAGACCACTGCTGCTGCCCACACTGGTAAATATTGGCGCACAGAGGCTTGCTGCATTTGTAAAAATGCCGGTAAAAACTGTCCATTTGCTAAATTTTTAAGTTCTTGATACGCCAAATACGCCGCATTGATGAGCAATTGCTCTGTCGTCGTTTCATCGACATGGTGTGTCGTTGCCAGCTCTTGTACCAATAAATGGCGTTGACTGGGCTGTACCCAAAGCTGCTCAAACAATATGCTGCGTGCAACAGAGGGCTCTATATAGCTTTGATCGTTGCGCTGTAGCTGCGTGTATATTTCTGATACGGCTAAACGGGTAACTAAAATGGCATAAAATTGCTCAAGTAAACTGATATGTGCCACGCTACCGCTTGCGCCTAATACTGCGGGCGTGACGGTTTGTTCTAGTTGATTAATAATGTTCATAAATACGGTCTTTACCAGTGTGAGAGTTAAAGGGATAAGTTTCCAAACGTGCGATAGCCAAAATTACGACAGCTAAAATTACTATAGCTAAAAGTACGACAACCAAAAATGTTAAAAATTACCTATCTATATAAAAATAGTCATATAAATAGCAATCATAAAAGAATAAAGTACTGCATAACTGCATCATAAACAATGTTCATGAGACAGAATGCTCAGGATATAGAAGGTTACGGCATTAAGTTAGCCATTCATCGGGCTTATTTTGTATGGGTATGTAAATTCTGTTCGTGCATAATTGTGATTTAACTTTAAACTATCTAAGATGATAGTGAAATGCTGAACGCTTGCGTCCTATTTACGCCAGTGTTTATGACTATTATTGCTATACTCGTGCTTTATACTGTTTTAACGATATATTGTTTTAACGATGATTTACTGACTGCTATTCAGCGATTGCCATTGGGCTGTTGATGTTTTTATTCATCAGGCTTGGCCTAAGGATTATAATTTGTTTGACCATACGACGCTTATTATTATCATCACGGTTATTGTCAGCTTATTAGCGTGGCAAAATAAAGCGCTGTTTAATCGATTGATTTTTTATCCGCCAGCGATAGCGAATGGTCAGTGGGATCGCTTTGTGACCCATGGCTTTATTCATGCCGATAGTATGCATTTGCTGTTTAATATGTTTACGTTGTACTTTTTTGGTCGTGCTATTGAAGGCTTATATCAGCAATTTTTGGGCGGTTATGGCTTTGTGATTTTTTATGTCTTGGCTATTATTGTGGCGATGATTCCAAGCTATATTAAGAATAAAAATAATGCCAGTTATTTGAGCCTTGGCGCATCAGGCGGTGTCTCCGCAGTATTATTTGCATTTATATTAATAAGACCGTGGGAAACCCTTTATCTGTTTGCTATTGTTCCGATTCCGGCTATCTTATTTGCGGTCGCTTATGTGGCATATAGTATTTACGCGGATAAGCGTGGCGGCTCAAATATCAATCATATGGCGCATCTGTGGGGCGGCGCGTTTGGGGTGATTGCGACTATTGTACTGCAACCACAAATTGTGCCCCACTTTTTTACTGCATTACTATCCCCAAGTTTTTAGAGCAAACAGTTTTTAACGCAGCCAGTTTTTCTAAGATTTTCTAATATAATGACAACTTATGATTTTTGATGACAATTTATGATTATAGATATTATTGGTGATGTGCATGGTTATGCAGATAAGCTGACGGGTCTGCTTGAGCAATTGGGCTATGTGCATAATGGTGAGTGCTATATGCCGCCAGAGGGACATCGGGCGCTGTTTATTGGCGATTTAATCGACCGTGGCGCTCAGCAGTTGGCAACGCTTCAGACGGTATTTGCGATGTTAGATGCGGATGTTGCCGATGCGGTGATGGGCAATCATGAATACAATGCGCTGGCTTTCGCGACGCTTGATCCTCATCCTAATTACAATGACAAGGACAAGGACAAGGACAGCGACTCTAAACATTACCTGCGCTCACACAATGAGGTACATATACGTCAGCATGAAGCGTTTTTAGCGGAAATACCTTTCGGCTCTGAGTTGCATCATTATTGGCTCAATCGGTTTTATGAGCTTCCATTATGGTTAGAAACCGAATTTGGCTGCTTTGTCCATGCCTGTTGGGATGTCGATAGCATGGCGGTGCTACAGCCTTTATTGACGGTTGATAACTGCCTAACGCCTGAAGCACTGATTCTAACCTCGCAAAAGCATTCTGCACCTTATGACGCGTTAGAGCGCGTGCTAAAAGGGGTAGAAACTGCCCTGCCTGAAGGCTTAATCATGGTCGATAAAGATGGCGCAGAACGCTCACAAGTTCGGGTACGTTGGTGGCTTGATGAGCTCAATACTCGCACAATTCATGAAATTGCTCGCGCTCCGGCATCCGGATTGGCACAAATCCCAGTCGATGCGATGGCGGAGAATATTAATTTTGCGATTAAAACGCATAAACCCGTGTTTGTTGGGCATTATTGGCTAACGGGCAATCCTGAGCCACTTAGTATTCAAGTGATTTGTACGGATTACTCTGCGGCTGTCGATAGTGGGTATTTAACTTGTTATCAGCTTGATACAGCGCAGCCATTACCGCTGCATGCCGATAACTTTGTGCAATATCGCCACGACTAAAATGGCGATACTCGGTTAACGAATACTGCCAATAAAGATAGCTATATATTGAATGATTATACTGACTTTCTCAATAACTGTGAAACTTGGCTTTACGGCTGGGGCAAAACTTTTGTATGATGGTCTTTTTGAGGGTATCGCATTATGAGCAACGCACCTGTCCACGCTACTGAACCACACGGTCCTATTACCTCCCCTGCGGGTCAACCCTTAGTTGGCATCATCATGGGTTCGCAGTCTGATTGGACAACCATGTCTGCTGCTGCGCAACTGTTAGCAGATTTCGATATTGCTTTTGAATGCGAAGTGGTGTCGGCACACCGTACGCCTGACAGATTATTTGATTATGCGAAAGGCGCAAAGGACAATGGCTTACACGTTATTATCGCCGGTGCAGGCGGTGCAGCCCATCTGCCCGGAATGTGTGCCAGTCAAACGCCATTGCCGGTATTAGGTGTACCCGTAAAATCCTCTATGCTGAGCGGTTGGGACAGCTTACTGTCTATCGTGCAAATGCCAAAAGGCGTTGCGGTCGGAACACTGGCTATTGGTTCAGCGGGTGCTTATAATGCCGCACTGCTTGCCATTCAGATATTAGCGCTGCATGATAATTTGATTGCCACTAAGCTGCACAATCTCCGCCACGAGCAAACGGCGACGATTCTAGCGAGCCCAACGCCCGGTATTATTAACAGCTAATTAAATTGCCTATTTTAATAGCTGTTTTTTATCATGCAGTATTTATAAATCGCTTTTCATAAATAGCTTTTATAGATAATGTTATAAATTTTTTACTCAGTATAAGGTGCCGACAGTGCACCTTTTCCTATTTTAATTTAGCATTCTAAACTGCCTTTTTATTTCTTATTTTACTGAATAAACATTCTATTCATTGCCAACCCAAAGAGCCTATCATGACCACAGCCAACGCTTATCCTATTAACCAAACCATTCGCACTATCGGTATTTTAGGCGGTGGTCAGCTCGGCATGATGCTTGCTGAAGCGGCAATGCCATTAGGCTATCACTGTGTATTTCTAGAAGACAATGCCAGTTGTCCTGCCAGTCTTTATGGTCGCGTATTTAGTAGCGCACAGTTAGAGGATTTTATTGCTGCCGCCGATGTGTTTACGTTAGAGTTTGAAAATACGCCAACCGCAACGGTTGAGCAATTAGCAGCTTTATCCGCAAATGGCAGCAAACAAGGGATGTTTCCACCGCCCATCGCCCTTGAAATCGCTCAAGACCGCTTAAAAGAAAAGCAGATGTTTAATGATTTAGACATTGCAACCGTGCCATTTATGGCAGTGAGCTCGCAAGCTGAATTACAGCAGGCATGCGACAAATTAGGATTGCCAATTGTCCTTAAAACCAGTCGCGGCGGTTATGATGGCAAAGGTCAATTTGTCATCAAGCAAGACAGTGATATTAAGGCAGCATGGCAAGAACTGAAAGATGCGGTGAGTGGTAAAGGTAGCCTGACCGCCACGCCTGCACCACTGATTGCCGAAGGGTTTATTCATTTTAGCCGTGAAGTCTCTATCATTGCCGCACGTGCGCAAGATGGTCAAGTGCGCTGCTATGACTTGGTAGAAAACCATCATCATCACGGTATCCTTGCCAAAACCCAAGCGCCAGCCGTCGGTACCAGTCATTTATTTCAGCAAGCCACCAATGCGATAACTACAGTGATGAACCGTTTAAATTATGTCGGAGTCATGGCATTAGAGTTATTCGTCACCAAAGATGAGCGCGGACAAGACTATGTGCTTGCCAATGAGATTGCCCCGCGCGTCCATAACTCAGGGCATTGGAGCATTGAAGGCGCGATTACCAGCCAATTTGAAAACCATATCCGCGCGGTCGTTGGACTACCATTGGGCGATACCGACAATATCCACCCTTCCATTATGATTAATGTATTGGGGCAATATCCTGATATCAGCGCGGTACTGGCTATCGATGGCATGCATTATCACAGCTATCATAAAGAAGAACGTGACGACCGCAAAATCGCACATATTACTTTGATGACTAATGACGTTGCCGATTTAGAGCCCGCACTCGCCAAACTGGTCGCTGTCCTACCGAATAAAGTGGGTCTAGATAAAACAAACAGCGTCATCACTGAAAATAGTGCTGAGCTAAATAGTACAAATGCTGCTGAAATTCAAGAATCCGTCCTTGACGATAACCTAGATACTAAAACTGATAGCACCAAACAAAATACCATCGAATTAAATGATACCAAAACAAGTAACGACCAAAAGGCAAAAAAGTAATGCAAATTTGGGTTGATGCTGATGCCGTACCTCTGATTGCCAAAGACTTAATCATCAAAACGGCTGAACGCACGCAAACGGTGGCGATATTCGTCGCCAATCAGCCCATTAAGCTGCGCAAATCACTGCTATTGGTTATGACCGTGGTGCCGTCAGGGTTTGATAAAGCGGATGATTATATCGTTGATAATATTAAAGCTGGCGACTTAGCAATCACTAGCGATATTCCATTGGCTAACGACATTCTAGATAAAGGTGGCAAAGTCCTGACTACGCGTGGTTTGATTTATGATAAAAATAACATCAAGCAAAAGCTGAATATGCGCGATTTTATGGATACCATGCGCGGTACTGGCGTATTAGAATTGCAGCAAATGAGTGGGCAAAAACCTTATGGCGACCGCGATAAAAAAGCATTTGCTGATGGGCTTAATAAATTGGTGCGCGGCTAACTGTCGTCATCATCTTTCTTTGTTTTTAGAAAAAATTAAGCCAAATCGCTAGGAAAAGAGATAACCTCTTGTAGATTTTTTGCGCTCGTTAAAACCATTAACAAACGGTCGATACCAACAGCAATACCACTACAAGGCGGCAGATTATCACAAGCGGCTAGTAGATGCTCATCAATAGGCATTACAGGTAAGCTATGTTGGCGACGTAATACGTTATCTTGCTCAAAGCGCTGCCGTAATGCACCTCCATCTGCGAGTTCATCATAAGCATTGGCAATCTCAATGCCATTAATATACAGCTCAAAGCGTTTCGCCACCAAATTACCGTCCTTATCAAGGGCGGTTTTTGCTAATGCCGCCGTCGCCGGTGGATAATCGGTAATCAATGTCGGCAAGTCATGACCTAAATTTGGCTCAACGACATGGCTAAACAGCAAATCCAGCCAACTTTGCCGACTGTCTTCTTGATCATTGGCTTTATCACTGTTTGTATCATCAGACGAAAAATCAAAACCCGTTAAACCTTTATCTTCAGCCACTGCCTGTAGCGCGTCAATACTTGCAGTCAGTGGATGAATACCGACAAAATCCATAAAGGCATCGACATAACGATAATGATTTAATATCACCGGATAGCCGTATAACACCTCAAGCAGCGCACCCAACTCATTAGCCAAATCTGCCAAATTATAATGCGGCTGATACCACTCCAACATCGTGAATTCAATATTATGGCGCGTGCCGATTTCATTATTACGAAACACCGGACAAATCTGATAAATAGCAACTTGCCAGCTCGCCAGTATGCGTTTCATGGCAAATTCAGGCGAGGTATGCAGATAATAGGTGCAGGGTTGGTCTTGATAAGTCACATTAGCCGATACCGATTGTAAAAAGGTATCGGTGTTACCCGCTTGTGATAGCAATGGCGTTTGCACTTCTAATACCTGCCGCTCAGCAAAAAACTGCCGGATATCATGCAGCATTTTTGCACGCTGACGCGCCATGGTTAGCGTCATAGTTGGTGCATAGTTGCAGCTAGAAGAAAGCGAGTTGCGGTTTTTGCTCATTAGCGGTTTTTGCTCATTATTAGTGACTGTTTATTATAATTAGTTACTTGGCTTATAAATTATAAAAACTGATCGTTAAATACTAACACTTACATACCGGCGTTTAATTTTAAGCTTGCCACTCACGGCGCAAATGATAATCTCGTCTCAACTGATCAAAATCTGCGCCACTCACCTGCCCATCGCTAACTTTTTTGCGCAATAACTGGTCATCGCGCATAATGTCATAAAACTTAACCAGTCTGTCTGCATTATGCTTCAGCTCCGACCATTGATACATATTAACCGGTAGCAGTTGGTGCATCGATAGCGTTGGCGTCACATTAAATTGCTCACATAGCGCATCATAAATCATCTGCGTACCACGCAGCTTACCTTCTAAGGTATATCCTGCGATGTGGGGCGTGGCAATGGTCAACTTTGATAATAACTGCTCAGTAATTTGTGGTTCGTGTTCAAAGACATCAAGCACCACTTGCCGAGCGGTTTTATCAATATTAGCCTCAAGTGCTGCTGCGTCAATCACCGGCCCGCGCGCACTATTAATTAATATTGTATCTGCTGGCATTGCCGCCAACGCTGCGCCATCAATCAAATGATGGGTTGGATAAGGGCTGCTATTCATACCTTCTGTATGCGTTAATGGTACATGCAAACTAATGGCATGACTTTGGGCAATCACTTCATCAAAACTGGCATTATTAAATTTTGATTCTGGCAATAACGGATCATAACCCAACACTTGCCAGCCCAAATCCGCCGCATATTGTGCCAGTGTACTGCCGATATTACCCAGTCCAATAATACCCAGTACTAAAGGCTGCTGCCAGTATTGCGGACGTAACGTTAAAATAGAAGTCACTACATATTGCGCCACCGAATGCTTACTACAACCTGCGGCATTGGCAAAAATTATATTGCGCTCCGCCAAATAAGCTTGATCGACATGATCGGTGCCAATGGTCGCTGAACCCACAAACTTCACACTGTGATTGTCCGCCAGTAATGCGGCATTAACGGGCGTCACCGAACGTATTAATAACACGTCTGGCTGCACATCAGCAAGCAATTGCGCCGTAATCTCTCGCCCTGCTACGGTAATAATATTAACCGTTTGTGCATGCTCAGCACCAAGCGTCTCTACATTAAAAAAATCATTCAGACTGGCAATATTGATATCCGCAATAATGGTCAGCGCGCGCGTATTTGGTGCATCCGTACTCTTAGTAAAATTAGTATCAGCCAGTTGATTAGCGTTAAAGGTATCAGCGTTGGTATTAGGCATGGCTTTTCGGCTCTATTATTAGAAGTTTATTATTAATCAGGTGTCATAAATATAATAGGCGATATTAAAGGTTGTGCAAGTCATTTTATTTAACGACACACTTATCATTGAGTATCATTATTTTAAGCTTAACTATTTATCGTCTGCTGTAATATCAATCTCTACCTGCTCAACCGAAAGCGGTACTTGGCTTTCGGTTAATACCACTTCTTTTGGGGCAAAAAGCTCATTTTTATGTTGTGATATCCATTCACGCCAGACCGCAAGCCCAATCGCCAACACCACAGGACCAATGAATAATCCGACAAAACCAAATGCCGTAAGACCACCCAAAACCCCAATAAAAATAATAATAAAAGGTATCTTGGTCGCGCCACTAATAACTATAGGTCGAATCAAATTATCCACCCAACTAATCACCAGTACGCCCCACACCGCCAAGCCAATCCCCTCTGTCGTATGTCCTTGACTCAACAACCACACCGATACCGCGCCCCACGCAAAGGGCGTTCCGAAGGGAATGAGTGCTATAACAAAAGTCACAAGCGTCAACAAAATAGGACTCGGTGCGCCCGAGAAATAATAACCAACGCCTGCCAGTAACGCCTGCGCCAATGCGGTTAGCCCAATGCCATATACCACCGCACGCGTGGTTGTGCCGACAGAATCAATATAACCATCGATACGATTACCGATGATATTACGCAGCGCTTGGCGGATTTGGCGGATTAGGCTGGTGCCGTCACGATAAAAGAAAAACAGCGTCATCAGCGCCATCCCTAATTTAGCAAGGGTACTAAACACCACATCTAGCGCAATCTTACCATAATACAAATGCGACTGAATCCACATCCGAAAGGCATCAAGCGTGCCCTCAGGATCTTTATTTATTTTCCACAAAATATCTTTAATTTGCTGACCAATAATTGGCAAATCTTTGAGTGAATCCGGTACATCAACATAGCCCACTTTCACACGATAGACCAAGTTAGTAATGATACTCAGCGCTTCTTGTTGCAGGACAAACAAGCCCATAATAAGAGGTATACCCATAATTAAGGAGATGCTCACCGTCATAAGGGCGGCACTAAATCCTGAGCTAAGCCTTATCTTTTCATGAAGAAACTTATAAATGGGGAAAGTCACATAGGCTAAAATCGCCGCCCACAATGCCGGCACAATAAAAAACTGTATCACTTGAAAACATAAGATGAACAGCACGATCAATAAGGAAATCGCCAGCAAGCGCTGAATAACAAATTCTTTTGTCCAGTTTTCTATCATAACCCGTCGACCAATGACCAATAGCAAAAATGGGAGTGATTTTGCCACGAAATTTATAAAGAACCAGCAGTCCATTGACAGATGATATTGACCATCGATCTCTAGTAATACCAGTTGATGAAGATACAGTGAAGCGTTAGGCGTGATTATGCAATAAGACGCCACAAATACATAATGCTATGTTGTAATTTTTACTTACAATTTTGTTGATGTTGCACTTAACGATGATTCATCCCATCGAAAACTCTCATGGCGAGCAGACGCTTATCAGCTCCTCGTTAACATCACCATCAACGTGACCATTAAGGTCAGTAAAACCGTGCGGCATTCTCGTTGGCTTAATAATTGATGGTATACTAACGGTATTATTTTGCATTTTTGACGGTCATTAGGCATATTTTTAGTCCTAATTTTAATCTGTAACTTAATCTAGATTCTAGACGGTGTGTTGCAGCGGAATATTTTCGCCTACACATTTTTTAAATATATCCATCACCGATATATTTTATATTAATAACTGAATCATTTAATTGGTCACCCAACCTAATTGGACACCTGTTTTCGATTTCTCATGCTTATATCTAGGCGTGTTTGAACGATAATTCAGCGTTATCCACCAGATTTTAAATAATATATTGATAGGAACAATAACAATGTCAAAAGACAATGATACCTCTAATACAACAGTGACCAACGGTGCGGGTGCGTCTACTGCCTCGCCAAAGACGGTCACTTTTGCGTTGGCTCAATCTCATTTTTTAGTAGGCGACATTACGGC
Organism: Psychrobacter urativorans; assembly: GCF_001298525.1. Classification (NCBI taxonomy): domain Bacteria; kingdom Pseudomonadati; phylum Pseudomonadota; class Gammaproteobacteria; order Moraxellales; family Moraxellaceae; genus Psychrobacter; species Psychrobacter urativorans. The sequence continues at coordinate 1,848,177 of NZ_CP012678.1, read as the reverse complement.
TAACGTCGAACAAATGCGCGCGCTCGCCTTACAAGCACGTGAGCAAGGCGCTGACGTTATCATCTTCCCAGAGTTGGCATTACTAGGCTATCCTCCGCAAGACTTACTGTTACGCCCAAGTTTATCTGGTCGCATCAAAAGTGCCCTATCAACGTTAAGCGAGATTAACGACATTGTCATGATTGTCGGTTATCCGCACGTTGACCATCACGGCACGTTTAACTCGGCAGCTATTTTGCATAATGGTCATCAAAAAGGCTTTTATCATAAACAGTATTTGCCGAATTATGGTGTCTTTGATGAGCGTCGCTACTTTGATAAAGGTCGTAACCAAGTTTTATTTGATTATAAAGGCATTACCATTGGTCTACTTATCTGTGAAGACTTATGGGAAAAGAACCTGATTGCGGAGCTAAAACAGCAAGGCGCTGACCTTATTATCAGCTTAAATGCGTCACCGTTTGAATTGGAAAAACAAGACGCGCGCAAGACGATGTTGGCAAAACGCAGCCGCGATCATAAGCTACCGATTATCTATGTCAATGCGGTCGGTGGTCAAGACGATTTAGTCTTTGACGGCGGCTCAATGGCAGTGCAAGCCGATGGCTCTGTCGCTCATGAAGCCTCACGCTTTATGAATCAGCTGATGCTGGTCAACTTAGACGTAAATACCTTTAAATTCAACGCGCAAGCCAAAGCGCCATTGACCTTAAGTCGTGAGTCAGAGATGTACCAAGCCTTGGTCGTGGGCTTACGTGACTATGTCAATTATTCAGGATTCACTGGTGTAATTGTGGGTCTATCTGGCGGTATTGATTCGGCATTGACGCTTTGTATTGCCGTCGATGCACTGGGCGCGGATAAAGTCTATGCGGTGATGATGCCGTACGAATATACCTCAAAAATCAGCTTAGAAGACGCTCAAGCGCAAGCCCGTCGCTTGAACGTCTCTTATACCGTTTGCCCTATTTTTGATGCGGTTGAAGGTATCCGTCATACGCTTGCGCCTTTATTTAACAAGTCACCTGCGGACACCACCGAAGAAAATATCCAAGCGCGCGCCCGTGGCGTTATCTTAATGGCGTTGTCTAATAAGTTTGGGCACTTAGTCATCACCACAGGCAACAAGTCAGAATTAGCGGTTGGCTACTCAACCTTATATGGCGACATGGCGGGTGGTTTTGACGTGCTAAAAGACGTCTATAAGTCGCAAGTGTATGACTTGGCGAATTATCGCAATCGTCTTGAGGACACACCCGTTATTCCTGAGCGTGTTATTACTCGTCCGCCATCTGCTGAGCTGCGCCCTGACCAAACGGATCAAGACAGCTTGCCAAACTATGACATTCTCGATGGTATCCTGACGTTATATGTGGATGAAGATTTGGGCTATAAAGATATTGTCGATAAAGGCTTCGATGCTGAGATGGTCGCCAAAGTCATCTCTATGGTCGATAACAGCGAATATAAACGCCGTCAAGCGCCAATCGGCACCAAGATTAGCAAAAAAGCCTTTGGTCGTGAGCGCCGTTATCCATTGGTTAATAAATGGTCAATCAAAGGCTAATGACGCAAACTAAGTATTTTTAAATACCTGACCTATTTTCATCAGGTTACTTATCATAAAATAATATTAGCTGGGTGCTTGCCCAGCTTTTTTATTATCAGAATTTTGTGTTGAGCCTATTATTTTTACTTTTTTCTATTGTGAATTTCTATTTTTACAGTTTATTTTTCTAATGCTAAAGGTCGTTTTGACCTATTTTTATCCGAGTATTTCATGAGCTTGCTAACCGCTGGTCTATTTATTTTTATCTTAATCGCGCTGAGTGCCATTGTGTCTAGCTCCGAGCTGGCATTGGCTTCCTCACGCAAAATCAAGCTCCAAGTCATGGCAAAAGAGGGCGACGTGCGTGCGCTTGACGTGCTCAATATGCAAGAGCAACCGGGCAGCTTTATCACTGTGGTACAAGTGGCACTCAACGCGGTGGCTATTTTGGCGGGTGTCATCGGTGAGTCGGCTGTCAGCCCTTATTTAGAGCGCTTATTTGGTAATCAAACGGTTGGCTCCATCCTCTCATTTGTTTTAGTGACCAGCGTATTTGTCCTGTTCGCTGATTTGATGCCCAAACGCTTGGCGATGTCTAACGCTGAACCCATCGCAGTCAAGATGGTACGACCGATGATTTTTTTGATCTTTATATTTAAGCCCATTATTTGGGTCTTTGATGGCGCGGCAAATGCCCTTTTTAAATTGATAGGGGTCTCAACGGTACGCCAAGATGACATGACCTCAGAAGATATCTACGCCATGATGGATGCGGGTGCAGAAGCGGGCGTGCTCAAAAAACAAGAGCATCATCTGATTGAAAACATCTTTGAGATGCAAGAGCGTACCGTAACGTCAGTCATGAACCCACGCGAGCACATCGTCTATTTCGATAGCCAAGCCACCACTGAACAGGTGGTTGAGATAATGATTAAGCAGCCACACAATAAATTTTTGGTGTGTAATGATGATGATTTAGAGCATATTATCGGTTTTGTAGAGTCGCGTAGTTTTTTAGCCTCCGTCCTTAAACAGCAAGAAGTGTATTTAACGGACAAGGCGTTACTCAAGCCCGCGCTATTTATCCCTGATACGTTATCGCTGTTTGAAGTGCTTGAAACCTTTAAATCCACTGGCGCAGATTTTGCGGTAATCGTGAATGAATACGGGCTGGTCGTTGGGGTCATTACCCTAAAAGATGTGATGAGTATCGTGATGGGCGAGCTGGTGACCTTAGAGGAGCAGCCTATCGTTCAACGCACCGATAACTCTTGGCTGATTGATGGTATGACACCCATTGAAGATGTGATTCGCGCTTTGGGAATGGTGAATCTACCGCACAGCGAAAACTATGAAACCCTCAGCGGCTTTATGATGTTTATGCTGCGTAAAATTCCAAAGAAAACCGACAGTATTAAATATGCCGGTTATCATTTTGAAATTCTCGCCACCGATCATCTTAAAATCAATCAGCTGTTAGTCACCAAACTTGAAAACGAGATTTAATTACTTACAATAACACTTAACCGCGCGCGCCAAATATTGCCGTACCCACACGCACCATGGTCGAGCCATTAGCGATAGCGTCTGCCATATCGTTACTCATGCCCATGCTGAGCGTGTCCCATGCTACCAGTTCTGGATGTTGTTGTTTGATAGCTGCAAATAGTTGCTGCGTGCGCGTAAAAGCTTCCGAACCCTCTTTTGCAGGGATAATCATCAGACCACGCAGTTGCAGACGCTCATAGCTTTTAATCGTGCCAATGAGCGCTGATAATTCCTCTGGGCGGCAGCCTGATTTGCTGTCCTCATCATCGATATTCACTTGAATAAGCACATTAAGCGGCGGCATATTTTCTGGGCGCTGCTCGTTTAAGCGCTTGGCAATAATATCGCGCTCAAGGGTTTGCACCCAGTCAAAATGCTCCGCAATATCGCGGGTTTTATTACGCTGAATACTACCGATATAGTGCCAAACAATATCTGCACACGCAGGCTCATTTTTTAGCGCCGTGATTTTTTCAATCGCTTCTTGCAGATAATTCTCACCAAAATCACGTTGTCCTTGTTGGGCTAACGTTGCCACCATTGCCGCCGGTTTGGTTTTTGATACTGCCAGCAATATGACCTTATTATCCGTATCGTTATGCCCTGCTTGCGCGCAAGCCTGCGCGACTTGTTCACTTACCTGTTGCCAATTAGCGATTAAATGCTCTGTATCCATATTATTCTCATTATTTTGTGATGATTAGAATTGACATTTATAGTAGTGATTTTTATAAAGTAATTGCGTAGAAATCCAATGAATTACTTACTTGATATCTATTAAAAAATACAATTTAAACCGTTTAATTTATAGTGTTATTAGCAAGCCAAATAACACTACAGACTATTTTTACATTTAATTTGATTGCTTGATGGTTAAATAGGCAGAGTATTGTTATTATATTGTTACATTATTTAACGTATGCTACTCGTATTACTATTAATTGTAATGAAATAATATTAAATTCTAATAGTTAAATGCTCTAATAATTCACTTTTATAATTTTTTCTTCCTCTTATTGATTGAATATTGACTGATAGGAACACCCTACCATGACCGGAAAAAGCCACTTAAGTATTGAAGATTTGCTGCGTTTTACGGTTAAGCACAAGGCATCAGATTTACATATATCGGCTGGAATGCCAGCAATGATTCGGGTCGATGGTGAGATGACGCGCATCAATATGCCAGTGATGACGCATCAGGTGGTGCATCAGCTGATTTACGATATTATGAATGATAAGCAACGTGCTGACTTTGAAGAATTTCTTGAGACCGACTTTTCGTTCGAGATTCCAGGACTTGCGCGCTTTCGAGTCAATGCTTTTAATCAAAATCGGGGTGCAGGCGCAGTATTTCGTACCATTCCATCCAAGGTTTTGACCATGGAAGATTTAGGCATGGGCGACGTATTCAAGCGCGTCTCAGATTTCAAGCGTGGCGTCGTGTTGGTCACGGGTCCTACGGGCTCAGGAAAATCAACGACGCTCGCGGCGATGATTGATTATATTAACGAGACTCGTAAAGAGCATATTTTAACGATTGAAGATCCTATTGAATTTGTGCATGAATCTAAAAAAAGCCTAATCAATCAGCGTGAGGTGCACCGCGATACCTTAGGTTTTGATGCCGCATTGCGCTCAGCATTACGTGAGGATCCCGACGTTATCTTAGTCGGTGAGCTACGTGACCTTGAAACGATTCGTCTGGCACTAACGGCTGCTGAAACAGGGCACTTAGTGTTTGGTACATTGCACACCAGCTCTGCTGCCAAGACTATTGACCGCGTTATTGACGTGTTCCCTGCGGCTGAAAAAGACATGATTCGCGCGATGGTGTCAGAATCTCTACAAGCCGTTATCTCACAAACGCTATTAAAAAGACAAACGGGTGGTCGTGTCGCGGCACATGAAATCATGCTAGGAACACCTGCTATTCGTAACTTAATTCGCGAAAACAAAATTGCGCAAATGTACTCTTCTATCCAGACAGGTGCAGGCGACGGCATGATTACCCTTGATCAAACACTCAAAAATCTAGTCGCAAAAGGCACTATCAGTAAAGACGTAGCACGACCTTATGCTAAGCAACCTGAAGCCTTTATTTAATACCAATTGATTATTGTTATGAACCGCTTGATACCTTTAACAAACAACGCTTGGTACATTTAGTATATTTAGTACATTTAAAAAACGTTGATCTATCCTTTTAATCACAGACTGTATGTCCTATTAGGTACGCTATGGATTTTGATAAACTGCTGCAACTGATGATCAAAAATAATGGTTCTGACTTATTTATTACCGCTGATGTAGCACCGTCTATGAAAATAAATGGCACTATTCGTCCGGTTGGTAAAATGCCATTAACGCCTGAAAATACCATGGCGTTGGTCAAAAGTGTGATGACAAAAAGTCAGCAACACGAGTTTGAAGAAACGAACGAGTGCCAATTTGCCATCACCGATAATGCCCAACAAGCGCGCTTTCGGGTCAGCGCCTTTATGCAGCGTGATATGGCAGGGATGATTTTACGGAAAATCGAAAATAAGATTCCGACGGTTGAAGAGTTACGCCTACCGCCCTCTTTAAAAGAGCTGGCGATGCGCAAGCGTGGCATTATTTTATTAGTGGGTGCTACAGGTACAGGTAAATCGACGACCCTTGCGGCAATGGTTGGCTATCGCAATCAGAACTCGCATGGTCATATCATCACCATCGAAGACCCTATTGAATTCGTGCATCAACATCATGGCTGTATCATCACCCAACGCGAGGTTGGCATTGATACTTTAACCTTTGAGGCTGGTCTAAAAAACACCTTGCGCCAAGCACCTGATGTCATCTTAATTGGTGAGATTCGTAACCGCGAGGTTATGAGTTATGCCATTCAATATGCTGAAACCGGACATTTGGTGTTTGCCACTTTGCACGCCAATAATGCCAACCAAGCCATTGACCGCATCATTCACTTTTTTGAGAGCGATCGTCATAATCAGCTGTTTATGGATTTATCGCTGAACTTACAAGCGGTTATCGCACAACAGCTTATCCCAACCCCTGACGGTAAAAGTCGTCGGGCTGCTATCGAGATTTTATTAAACTCGCAGCTCATCAGTGACTATATCCGTAAAGGTGAGGTGCATGAAATCAAAGATGTCATGACGCGCTCACGTGATAGCGGTATGCAAACCTTTGATCAGGCGCTGTTCGATTTATATGAAAATGGTGAAATTACCTACCAAGATGCTATCAGTCATGCCGACTCACCAAATGACTTGCGCCTCAAAATTAAATTGAATAGCAAAAATATCAATCAAAATCTTGATGAAGGCGCCGATCGCTTGTCATTAGACATTAACTAAGCGCGTTCTAATAATTGATACCTTAAAAAAAACAGCGCTCATGATGAACGCTGTTTTTTTATTGCTTAAATGTGTTAAAGCTATATAAAGCTATTAAGAAATGCTGATAAAACTGTATTCCAAAATCTTACTTCGCGCTGTCTTTACAGTCTTGATTATTACAAATACCATAGAGCACTAGCGAATGTCCTGAAAGCTTAAAGCCATGTTCTTTAGCCACTTTCAGCTGCTCTTTTTCAATAGTGTCGTTATGAAACTCAATAATAGAACCGCAAACATCACATACTAAATGATCATGATGCTTATCTTGTGCAATCTCAAACACTGATAGATTATTTTCAAAATTATGACGCTCAACAATACCCGCTTGCTCAAACTGAGTCAGTACTCGATACACGGTTGCCAAGCCCACATCTTCACCTTGCTCAATCAGCGCTTTATACACCTCTTCAGCACTCATATGATGCAACTCTGCACTTTCAAGCAGTTCTAAAATTTTGATACGCGGCAAGGTTACTTTTAGTCCTGCTTTACGTAAATCCTGATTGGTAAAAGAAGCCATAATATTCCTTCTGACTATTAAAGTCTTAGCAAATAAAATTAAAAAACAGGGTATAAATAACTGTTATAGGGTAACAGCGACTGACCGTTTGAGATAATAATAATTATAGGTCAACCTATTATACGCGGCACAATAGCTTATCACTATTTAATGATACTAATGTAAGTCTATGAATTTACACCATATATGGTAGCGCGTATTAGATAGGGTTCGGTAAATAATGTCGTAAGTGGTAGGCAATTGCAAGTAAATGACGTATCATTTATCGGTGATTGCCGGTAAGACTTGCATCAGCTGCACTTAGCCGCGCCTAACCCATTTCTTATGAGTCATCTTAACATGATAAAGCCTTTAACCTTCCGTCCTCTTATGCCTACTCGCAGTGCCTTACGCAAGCTTACATTGACAGTAACTCTTGGTGTATCTGTTGCCATGTCGGGCTGCTCTATGCTGAGTGTCTATAAGATTGATTTACCACAAGGCACCCCGATTACTCAGACCGATGCCCAAAAGCTAAAAGTCGGTATGAACCAAAATCAGGTGCTTTATATATTGGGTAGCCCTGCCATCAAAGATACGTTAGAGCCCAATCGTTGGGATTATATCTACGACTATAAAGCCGGTACAGAAGGACGCCGTAAAGGCATTGCCGATGTTAAAAATGCCAGTCAGCATTTGATTATTTATTTTAATGCTAATGGCATCGTCACACGCATTGAAGGTATTGAGTCGCTACCGGCTTCATAATGACGCCTTTAATCTAAATAGCGCCATTACTGCATAAATAATTCATTGTTATTTTGCTGCGCTATTGATTATATTTTATTTTTTGCTTACTTTTACTTTTGCGCTGAGACATTGGATCAGCGCTTAAGCTACGATAGACTTCGATACGATCAAGTGGCTGTAGCTGATAGCTAAGCGGCTGCTTTTGCGCATAGATACCGACATGCCACAGCTTAGCGGTAGGCGTATTAATATGCGCAACTTGCTCACACCAGTTGGCTAACTCAGGAAACTGAGTCAACCAGCCAGCTTGTGCTAACGCTTCATATAAATTCGTACCCGCCGCGACTTGCAAGGTTAGATAATGTTGGCGCTCTGCACTTTCAGCGTATGCCAGATAAACTGTTATTAGCTTAACCACTGTATCACCCAACCTATTAACGCGAGTATCAATGCCAACGGCACAACCAGTCTAATCACTATGCGCCATAAATTATAATATGCTTCATGACCAAAATTTAACGACTTGCGCAAATGACTGATTTTCATCTGCCAACCTGCAAATATCGATAATAATAATACCGCAATGCTACTGATAACCACCAATATGCCAACCAACCATGTGGTCGGTATCGCGATTACCAATACTAGACCAATGATTAACGTTAATACCAAGCTCAGCATGAGACCGAATTTATGCGCCAATTGCTGAGTACTGTAGTGTAGCAAGTAGCTGGCAACGAATAATACCCCCACCCAATATAGCAGCTGCCCGATAGGTGGCAACGCTAAGCCACTAATCAACAAAGCCACCATTCCAACCACCAGCTGTAATATCCAAATCGGTAATACCAGTTTAGTCGCGCGATAGCTACCAGAATTATTAGTAATGCTAGTCGAGCGTAAGTTCTGTGTATTATCCTGACTGTCATCGACAGCGGTTATCGTTTGCTTAGTGACTAAATACTGACCGAACCAGTACAGCCCCGTACCCGCACCCACGCTCACCAATGCCAATGCCACAGCACGCGCCCATTCGCTCAAGCTAATAGCCGTCATCGCAAAATCAATATGTGGTAACCCGCCAGCAACGCCCATTACCAGACCTATTACCATCAGACCCAAGCCAATCGGTAAAGGAGCGACACCCAGCAAACTGAGTAACACCGTAATCACCATGAGTCCGGCTGCCACCGCGAAGCTCGGTATAGTAGGCGCACTATCGAGCGCCGTTAAAGCGGTTAATAACCCGCTACTGGCTCCTGAGATTACCAAAGCAGCAATCACTAGCGCGACTAGAGCCGCCAACCAGCCAAAACTACGCCATAGCGGACTGGCATCAGCCTCACGCGTGAGCTTTTGCATACCGGCAACAGGCGCATCCGTACTGCGATAGGCTAGTGCTATCTCGGCATAGATAACTGGAAGCGATACCAACACCATGGCAAATAACCACAGTAACCAAAAATCAATCTCGCCAATGGACGTCGGTGCGAACCACCGGAATAGTAACAATGGCAATAAAGCGGCCATAAAATAAGAAGCATAGCGGATCATCATATTCTTAATCCAAACGATCTAACGTGAATAATATTAATAATAACAAAAATAGAAATAGAAATAGAAATAGAAATAGAAAACAACAAGCTGCTGCTTATACTATAAGAGGCATATACCTATAAAAAAACCCCGAAATCGGGGTTTTTTTATAAAAAATCAGCATTAAGTAGCGTCAATCATAAGCTCAGCATAGTAGTTTATTAAATAGCAACTTATGAAATCTTGACTTATGAAGTAGCGACTTATTAAAACGATAGCTTAGTGAATAGCACTCACGTATTCTGACAAGATACGAATATCGCGATCCGACAGTTTAGACGCTACCGTCTGCATCATGCCCATTTCGCCTTCTTTAGCCGCATCATTGGCGCGTTTTTGGTCGTCGCTAGCGATATCGTCTTGTCGACCCGCTGCTCGGAACAATTTAAGCTGGGTTGCGATATACGCAGAATGCTGACCACCTAAGCGCGGGAAAGCTGCCCATGTGTTACCGGCACCTTCTGGACCATGACAGCCTGCACAGCCAATAACACCACGCTTTTTGTCCCCACCCAAGAAAATTTTGCTCGCTTCTTGTGCAGTTGCAGGGTTACCGTAACCTACACCCCAAGGTTTTTGGCTGGCATAATAGCCTGCAACGTTGGCTAAATCTTGTTGCGATAAATTCGCGACTTGCGACTGCATAATACCGTTTTTACGGTAGCCGGCTTTAAAGTTAACCAATTGTTTATATAAGTATTTGACGTTTTGACCACCCAAGTTTGGTTGGGCAGGCACAATGCTTACACCATCAACACCGTGACAGGCGGCGCAGACCGTTTCAGCGATTTGTTTACCTGCATTAGCGTCATATTCAGGAACAGTAATAACAGCTTGTACGCTGAAACTTGCAACACATAAGCTGGCGGCAGCGATTAACTTTTTCATGTATACAGATCCTACTAACTCGACGTAAGCATTATTTAGAGTGATTGTAACTTAGAGTGGTTATCCTAATAAAATAACCAATATCTGTTATGAGCCAATCTATTATTGAGCGAGATAACCCATATATTCGAGCTCTTCATTACAATCCGCCTGAAAGTACTTACTAACATCAGGGTTTATTTGCGATTATTATAGCAAGACTTTATACAATTTGCCTACTTAATCGTAGCATCTGATATATTTTCTATAAGTACCATATCATAACGTCTATGATAATAAAAAAACGGACATAAGGAGTAGTAATAGCTATATTTGAGCTGCTGACTTTATGCATTGATTCAGCCAGATTATTTATAGTACTTATTTGGTCAGTGATTATTTGGTCAGTTTTTCTGTGTTCAAGGCTGATTTATTCATACTTAGTTGCTCATTATACTTATTTGCTCATATAGTCAATCAGTTGGCGATAATCATCATCTTGACATTGTTCACATAAGCCACCAGCGGGCATTTGAATCATGCCGCTTTTAACAGCATTTACCAAAGCGGGCATGCCTTTTTTCTGTTTGAGAGCGCTCCATGCCGCTTTATCCCCTTTTTTGGGGGCATTAAGCGCACCACTGTCATGACAGGCGGCACATGAGTCATTATAAATAGCTGGAATATCAGCAGCAACGGCAGGGCTCATTATCGCAGTGCTCAGTATTAGTGTTGCCATAATGCCGCCCAAAGTATGGCTGGTTTTGGCTAAGCGTACGGTTATTGAGCGCATAATACACCTCATCTTGCTGATTGGTTCTATCTACGATAACTACCCATAAATAGCATGCATGTCTGTCATAATTCAATGATATTGTAACAATATATGTTCAAATAATATAGAGATGTCTAGTTTGGCTTTGGTAACCTAATCTCGTGCTGTCGCTAATTTTTGCTAAGCGAGCGAGCGCTTTAATGTTATGCTGTCTTTAATATGATGCTAACGATAGCGATTTCAATATCCTTGCTGATAGTTATGGGTAATCTCTGAGAAGATAGAAGCGTATTTTTTGGGTTCAAAACTCTTAATTTCGTATGATTCCTTAGATATTTACACCTAAGCTATTTACAATCGTGTCGTTGGTTAGCGTTATAATCCGCTTTAAATCATCACCTTTAATTTTATTCTTAATTTTTCGAATGTTAATGAGCCCTTTATGAGTACCCCGTTTAAAGATGTCGCCGCTGAGCATGCGGCGTTTAATACCAAAGCCCGTCAACGTATTCAGCAAACTGAGTTTATGACATCAGCGCCAACTTTTCGCCTTTGTCCAGCGGATATAGGGTTCGAAGTGGCGTTTGCAGGACGCTCTAACGCTGGTAAATCTTCAGCTATTAATGCGTTAACCAATCAGCGACAACTGGCGCGGTCATCTAAAACGCCAGGGCGCACGCAGATGATTAACTTTTTTAGTATTGGCGATACCGATAGACGGCTAGTCGATTTGCCCGGTTATGGCTATGCTGCTGTACCGCTTGAAATGAAAAAAGAGTGGCAAGTGGAGTTGGAAGAATATCTGGTATCGCGCTCAAGCCTAGCCGGTTTGGTACTGATGACTGATATTCGCCATCCACTAAAGTTCTTTGATGAGCAAATGCTGCACTGGGCACATGCGGGTAATCTACCTGTCCATATTTTGCTAACTAAAGCGGACAAGCTAAAATATGGTGCGTCCAAAAACGCGCTGCTCAATACTCGCCAAGCGCTCAAAAAATTGGGCTTAAACTGTACCATTCAGTTATTTTCAGCGCTTAGAAAAGAAGGGCTTGATGAGTTGGCAGGGGTGATGGGCAACTGGTATCGCTACAAGTTAGATGATGAAAAAAATGGTGAACCGGTTCTTGATGAACAATATGATATTAAAAAACATCATGTCATTGATGGTGAATCGGATAGTCAGACTGAAAACGTTGAGCAAAGTAGCGACGAACAAAGCAGCAATGAACCAAAAAACGCTGAATAACTTCAGTTTATAACTAGCGCGCTTATAAACAGCTAACTTGTGCTATAAAAAAGGCTTTATCGAATCACCGATAAAGCCTTTTTTATACAATATTAATCGCTATTTGCTCATACTCATGTTTATGCTTATGCTTATGAACACTAACTACACAGCAATCTTACCAATTCTTCCGGTGTCTCCACCTGATAACTCGGCTGCTCATCTGCAAGCTCGGTATGCGCAGCAGTGCCATAATTGACTGCAATACTGGTCATGCCCAACGTATTTGCCATTTGAATGTCATAAATACTGTCGCCAATAAAAACGGCATTGGTAATGGGCTGTTGGGTATGCGCCAAAATATCACTCAGCATTTGCGGATGTGGCTTTGAGCCGGACTCATCAGCACAGCGCGTAACCACAAAATAATGCTCGCTATTTGAAGCAGCCAACACTCTATCTAGACCGCGACGTTTTTTACCCGTGGCAACTGCCAGCTGTTTGCCCTGCTGTTGCAAGGTTTGCAGCATATCTTCTATAGGATAGAAGAACGGCGTACGGTGACTATTAGGAATGTAATACTCACTATAGCTTTTTTCAATTGCCAGCTTTTGCTCAGCAGTGGCTTGCGGATATAAAATATCAATCCCTGTGAGTAAACTTAAACCAATAATCTCTTTTACCGCTGCGTCAGTGGTCTGAAAACCATGCGCTTCTCCAGCAATATGCATGGATTCGACGATTAAACCTATCGAATCCATCAAGGTGCCATCCCAATCAAAATAATCAGGGTTTTATTTGCCAAGCTATGTGTCGCTAACCCATCAGTCATCGAGCCAGCTTTCGCTGACAATGCAGTGCTATCAACAGTAGTATCAGATGGGGTTACCGAGTAATTATCGTTCGGCTGACTCATGGTTTTACCTTAGCGTATAATAGGTATAGACAACCAATGATTAATGAAACGATGAATAATAAAGGGGTTTGGAGCAAGTCACCTATACTTTTGGCAGTTCTGTGCCTTCTGGTAATAATGCCGCCATATCTTCAGGCAGTGGCGCAATAATCGGCTCGTAACCCGGAATATCTAAGCGCCATGCATGTAAGCACAGGCGATGAACGCCAGATTTATCATGTACGTTATACTTATCATCACCCAAGATAGCATGACCAATATGCGCTAAATGTACGCGGATTTGATGCGTACGTCCTGTCAGCGGCTTGGCTTCAATAAGACTGACTGGCTGATCCGCTATGGTAAAACGGCTGTGTACGATAATATTAGTCTGACTTTCTTTTGCTTGCTCATCTTGCTTGTCAACCTTGACACGGCGCTCACCGCTTGCCAGCGTATAACGTAATAATGGCGCATCAATAGACTGCTCATTCAGTGCAGGCTGTCCTTTAGCAAGACATAAGTAGTGCTTTTGAATGGTTCTATCAATTAAGTGCTGTTGTAGCGCTTTCAGTGTTGAGCGCTTCTTAGAAATCATCAGCAGCCCTGATGTGTCTTTATCAATACGGTGGATAAGCTCCAGATATTTTTTATCCGTCACTTCACGCATCGCTTCAATCACACCAAAATCAAGCCCACTACCGCCATGTACCGCGATACCTGATGGCTTATTAAGGACGATTAAACCCTCATCTTCATAGACCACACGTGCCAATAAGCTTTTGGCAAATTCTTTACTGATAATTGGCTTGTCACGCGTCGCCAGTACCACAGGCGCAATACGCACCACGTCTTCACGTTGGACTCTATCATGCGCTTTACAACGCTTATTATTCACGCGAATCTCGTCCGAGCGAATCATTTTATAGATATGCGGTTTTGGCAACCCTTTTAGGCGGTTAAGTAAAAAATTATCCAAGCGCTGATCATGTTGATGGCGCGTTACTTCCAGATAATTGACCTTGCCGAAGTTGCTAATCTCATCGTCAGCGCTTTGCGGACGGGTTTTACTGTTGAAAATAGCAGGGGCTTCAGGGGCGTTTGCGTCGTCAGTCATTTTTGAATTCGTCATTTTTAGGTAGGTATTTACACAAAGATTTGCTATAGTTTAGCATGTTGAGCGCCAATTGCGCATAGGTTACGGCAATTATCGTTATTGTCTTTTATAGCTGAGTGCTCTCTTCACTACTTACTAGTAAAGATGTACACACTATAGACCGTGAAATGTTGCGCGCATCATCTGAATTTTAGGGTAACGTGCTTGATAACCTCTAGCATGGCGCCATATTAAAGGTATTGATAACACATATCATCGCATTAATCATAAGAGCGAACTGGCTCGGTTATTACGTGATAACTATATATAATTTATTCATTTTACAATTTACTCATTTAACGCATAACCACGATTTGATTCTTAAATTTTATGGGTACGTGCCGTTGAGCAAGTGAGAATAGCTTAAGGTTAGAGATTTACTACGGCTTATTTATTGGCGGTCAAACAGACCCTAATCATTGACAGACTTATATGCTACGGCATTGATGAACCAGTGCCCTACTCTGTTTGCCAAGTACGCCCCGCTGAATAATAGTGCAGTCATATCCTGATCATAGCTAACGATGATAATAGTCATTTTTAAAAGACAAAAAAATAGAGATATAAAATAAGCATCACGTTTTAGCTAAATTTAATGGTTATTTATGTTAATAATCGCGCCATTTTTTGATATTGCTACTGTGCATTAATTTTAAAAGCATAACAAGCTTCTCAATATAGACTTACACCCTATAGAGTTAATAGCAACAGGATTAATAGCAACTCAGCTGACAGATATCAGACCGATAGCAAAACAGCGTTATATAAAAGAGCTTATTAATACTTAGATGTCGTACCTGATAATAATTTTGGTTATAAACCACCTAAAATAAATGATGATAGTCTTACAACCTACTTCACTTATCTTTATTATTAACAACGAATCTAGGTTGAGCATTTTGGGTCAATATCATGATGAGCAATCATAAAGATGAGCAGCTATAAATTAGCAATTTTGCTTTATGCATCTATTTACTTTTAATAAAAAATTTCTAATATCTTCCGCTAATTTTAATATTAGCAACGCTTGCCACTGCCCTATAGCTACTTCATAAAGACCGTCATATCGTTGTTATGCGTACTCATAGGATAGCAATATGAAACGCATTTTAATCAACGCCACTCAAAACGAAGAAATTCGTGTCGCCCTTTGTAAAGGTAATCACCTTTACGACTTCGATTTAGAAAATCGTACCCGCGAGCAAAAAAAATCTAACATTTATAAAGGTCACGTCACGCGTGTCGAGCCATCGCTTGAAGCGGTATTCGTCGAATATGGCTCACAACGTCAGGGCTTTTTACCGATTCGTGAAATCTCTGCTGAATACCTAAGCGGCAATCCACGCGACGAAAATATTAAAAAACTGATCAAAGAAGGCGATGAAATCATCGTCCAAGTTGAAAAAGAAGAGCGCGGTAATAAAGGTGCAGCGTTATCAACTTATGTGTCACTCGCCGGTCGTTATTTGGTACTCATGCCAAACAATCCACGTGGCGGCGGGATTTCACGTCAAATATCTGGCAAATTACGTGAAGATATGAAACGTATGCTGGGCAATCTTGACCTAGCAAAAGGTATGAGCGTCATCATTCGTACTGCGGGTATTGGCAAAACTCAAGAAGACTTGCAGCACGATTTGAACCATTTGCTTAATATCTGGCAAGCCATTCAAGAACAAAATCAAAAATATCCATCACCGCGCTTAGTGCATCAAGAAGCAGGCGTGGTGACGCGTGCCGTGCGTGATTATCTGCGCGACGATATCGCTGAGATTTGGATCGATAACGAAAACGCTTATGTTGAAGCGGCTGGTTTTATTGATGCGGTCATGCCGACACAAGCGGACAAACTGCGTAAATATACCGACTATGAGCCAATGTTTGCACGCTTTAATATCGAAAAACAAATCGAAACCGCCTATCAGCGTGAAGTGCGTTTGCCTTCTGGCGGCTCAATCGTCATTGACCAAACCGAAGCGTTGGTCTCTATCGATATTAACTCAGCTAAATCGACCAAAGGCTCGGATGTTGCTGAAACCGCTTATCACACCAATTTAGAAGCCGCTGACGAGATTGCACGCCAATTACGTTTACGTGATATGGGCGGCTTGATTGTCATTGACTTCATTGATATGAATGACAATAAGCATCAAAAAGAAGTTGAAAAACGTCTGATTGATGCTACCAAATATGACCGTGCGCGTGTCCAGTTTGGCGATATCTCTAAATTTGGTTTGATGGAAATGAGCCGTCAACGCCTACGTCCATCTTTAGAAGAATCGACTGGCTATATCTGCCCGCGCTGTCATGGCAACGGTATGATTCGTGATTTGCGCTCGCTTTCCTTATCTATTATGCGCGAGATTGAACAGATTGCCCTCAAAGAGCGCCAAGGCGAAGTACAAGCCGAAGTACCGACTGATATTGCCGCCTTCTTATTAAATGAGAAACGCGATAGCATCGTTTATCTTGAACAAGACAGTGGCACGCGTATCACCATTTTACCGCATGCCCATTTAGAGTCGCCTAACTTTAAACTACACTTTAATCGTGATGGTTTTGCGCCAACCAGCTATGAACGTATCACGGATACACAGCAGCAAGAGCACAGTGGTTTAGGGTATGAAGTTGATTGGCAAACGGCTGAAAAAGAGCGTCCTGAGCAACAACCAACGCGTCAACCACGTAAAGCAGCAGTGAATACGCCTACTACTAACCCACAAAGTGGTAATCAGCAAAACGCGAAACAAAACAGTAGCAATCAGCAAAACAGCCCTAGTCGACATAATAACGAGCCGACAACCTCAACTCGAGCCGCGCAAAACACGTCTGTTCAAAGTAATGCTTCTCAAAACAATGCCAACCAAAATAACCCTGCGCAAGCTAATACACAACAGGCTCAACCCGTTCCTGTAGACGCGCAATCTACTGCGCCTGTGGCAGCTCAACCGCAAGCAGTGGCATGGTTATCTAATCTTTTTGCCCAAGCCCCACAAGCACAGCTATCAGCCAGTGTTAGCAGTCGTGATGCTGCCGAAGCCATTGAAGCTTTAGTAAATACGGGTGCACAAAGCTTAGGATCATTTGGACAAGTCAATCATCAGGCTTTGAGTGGTGCTCAGACGGCATCTATATCGCAAACCAGCCAATCTGATAGTAGCCAACCGTCAGATGCCAACGCCAATCGTCAGACAACACGCCAGAATACTGACAGCAGTAGCGCTAGCAATACTATCGATACTAATGCTGCTGACGACAATGCAGAGGATAGAAGAAGACGTAAGCCACGCAAATCACGTCCAGCGAAACCGCATCAAAGAAATCAACGTGATGAGACCGCTACTACTGATAACAGTAACGTCGATAGCAGCCATGCTAATGCTGACAGCGTCAACGCTACAGACGACAAGCAGGCTGATAATCAAGATAAGCGTGAGCAAGACAAGCGTGAGCAAGATAACAGACGTAATAATGATAACACTCGCAATCGTAACAACCGCCAAAACAATGAACGTAATAGCAGCGAACGTAACGACCCTGCTCAAGTTGACACTCAAGATAGCGTAGCATCTGATGAGCAAACTCGTAGCAAACGTAAGCCGCACAGCCAACGCAACTCACGTGGTAAACTTGAGCGTGGTGAAACGTTAACCGCTGAGCGTAATACAAAGCAACAATCCTCTCAATCTGCCAGTCAAGCAAATAATGCTAACAAAACGCAAGAGAGTACTCGTCATCAGAACCCTAATGAGGTCAGCATACATGTTAACGTGGCTCCGCCTAAGCACAAAGCACCAGAAGTGGTTCATTTGTCTTTGGATGATAGCAAATCTGAAAAAATAGCGAGTCAGGCAGCCGATGCACAAGTTGCTAAGCGTGACGTATCAGTAGCAATGGATACAATCAATCCTAGTGCAACGGATAACACCGCACAACACCGTGAAGAAAAGTCAGTAGTAAAGTCGACTAACGAGTCTACAAACCATGCTGTGCCAGAGGTTATCGCCACGGTCAGCACTGCAAAGGATGAAGTATCATCTAACGCTCCTGAAGCCAGTGAAGTTAGCGACAGTCAAAAAGATAGTGTCAGTGCAAATCAAACTACAGACAGCAAACCCGCTATAGTGGAACAGCAGTCGTCTGAGAGCCAAGAGACTATTCAAGCACCGGTCATTGCTGACACCAGCATCGCGCGCGCATCGACAGAGGTAGTTGAGAAGCAGAAAACTGACACTGTTAATACAGTGGCGGTGACTTCTGAAGCTCCTGCTATTGATGGTGATAAAACGAGTAGCGATAAAGACAGTAGCGTCGAAGACAATAACGCTAAAAACAGTAATGCAGTGCTTGAGCTTACCCATGAAGCATTGTTTGCTAAACGCTATGTGACAGCCAATAAGTTTGGTCAAGCGAGTAATGACCCGCGTGTTGTCCGTCGTCAACAGTCACACCCGCAAGCGACATTACCAGTGCCAGCCCCTGAAGCTGTCTCTCAACAACTCGTTGCCAAGGCAGCAGCCATCCGCGGTACAGTTGGTGAATTTATTCAGACAACTCTACCTGACGCAAAAATACGTTTGGCAAATGACGGTATCATTCGCAGCTTTATTGATGCCATTACCATCCACACGCAGCAAGCGGCTGATATGAATACCGATGTTAGTGAGGTTGACGCCAGTAAAGTTGAAGGCAACCCTTCTGATGAGTGCCTGTTTGACTTTAGCAACTATGGCTATCAGCCCCTAGCGGTAGATTATCTCACGCGCTTTGAGGCAATGACCCAAGCAGTCAGCCAGTTTGCTGCCGCACAAGGTAAAACCGCGGTCGAACCACGCGCTATTAGCCAACGAGCCAGCAATGACCCACGTGGACAGCATCCTGACTATCAGGCGCAAGCGGTGTTGACGGTTACTAATGAACCTGCTGTTTCAGCAAGCCAAAATGCTGAATCTGAGACTAAATCAGAAGATAACATGACTCAGGAAGTCAGTGACGCTAACGTTACTGAAGCAACGCAACCTGAAGCCATGCATGCTGACAGTCAAGTCGATGAGCATAACGTTGACGTCCATGATATTGATGCCAACGCCTTAACAGGGCAAATACAGGCAGACGATATCAGCATCGAAAGCGCGCAACTCCTGCAAGTTGATCAAGAACTACAGATTCATCATGAAGAAGTTGTGACTCAGACTCAGCCAGTAACAGTAGAGGAAGCCGTTACCGCAGACTCTGTAAAGGATGATAGCCAAGCCAGCAAATCAAAAACCACCATTGCCAGTTATAAAAATATGATTGAAAATGTGGCTGAGCAGCTATTACCGCAAATGGGTATGTTCAATTTGACAACGGCAAAGGTGCCAAAAGCGCGCAGTCGTAAACCAAAAACTGAGCATAAAAAACCAACGCAAGCTGAAAAAATAGAAAATGACGATTCAGATAGCGACAGCTAAGTATTGATATGGCTAGTAAGTATTAATATGGTTAAATAGCAAAAGCCCCAACGTTGTTCGCAACTTTGGGGCTTTTTTATGTTTGATATATCTACTTAGTAAAGGGTAAATTAATGAGCAGAAGACGATTTATTATCGCGCATTTTGCCAATCATAGTCACAATAGCAACGACGATAACACCAACAATTAAACCCACCAACGCATTTAACAGCATCGTAGTGGCACTCTCAAATATGCCGGTCAAATGTGCTAAATCTTCGACTTCATGATGTAAAAAATCTATCCCATGCACCAAGATACCGCCACCCACTAAAAACATCGCTATAGTGCCAGCGATAGATAAAAACTTCATTAATTTGGGGGCAAATGACAGTAGAAAAGCACCTGTTTTTTGCTGCACATTGCTAGATTTTTTCATCAGATGCAAGCCTAAATCATCCATTTTGACGATACCGGCAACTAAGCCATAAACACCTATAGTAATAGTCACTGCAATAATAGAGAGCACTAAGCTTTTCTCTAACAGCGTGGCACCGGCAGCAGAGCCAAGAGCAATCACAATAATCTCTGCTGAGAGCACAAAATCAGTGCGCACTGCCCCTTTAATTTTTTCTTTCTCAAAAGCGACCAAATCAATGGTGTCATCAGCATTGGCACGCAGCCGTTTTTTTTGTTCTTCATCGTGCGGCAGTAAGTGCGGCCAAAATTTATGAATAATTTTCTCTGCACCCTCATAAGCTAAATAAAGACCACCACACATCAATAAAAACGTAACTAATGGCGGATAAATGGCGCTAATCAACAACGCTGCCGGTACTAAAATAAGCTTATTGACGAATGAACCTTTGGCGACTGCCCAAACCACTGCCAGCTCACGGTCTGCTTTAACGCCAGTTACTTGCTCAGCATTCAGCGCTAAGTCGTCACCTAAAACGCCAGCCGTTTTTTTGGCGGCAACTTTAGTCATGAGTGAGACATCATCTAATATCAAACTGATGTCATCAAGTAAGGCTAATAAACTGGCACCTGCCATGTACATTCCTTAGCGAAAATCGCTTAAATAAATAGAGATAATATAAATTATAATAAATAGCGTTATTTAGCAGTAGCCTACCTAGTCACTCTGTAATTTTACAGAGCATAAATGTATCTTATTTCTCATATTTTACCGCTCGTTAAGAGACATGATATGGCAACTTGCAGCCACATAGCTTTTGATAGTGTTTTATAAAATTATGTTAAGATAGAGTACGTTATTTATTTTTATTGTTCGCTATTAAGTATGAAGAAGTATAAAAACTTTGTTGAAAGTCCTTATTATTAACGCTTACACGCGCCCTATATTTCACTACCTGCTCTAACCATTATCTTAAGCCGTTTCTTTATCTTTATACAAAACCATCATTAGGCATATCTGCCTATAGGAAATGTTTTATGTCGTTTTCTCCTTTTTCTAAGCTCAACCTCGCGATAACAAAGCTATCTAAGAACAAACTGTCTCATGCCTTACTAAGTGCGTCACTAGTCATCGTCGCAGTGGGTTGCTCGAATAATGCCGCTGATGCCACTAGCAGTACCGGTATCGTCAATAGCGCCCAAGCTAAAACTACTAAGACAGTCGGCAATAGTGATGGTGCAGTGGTCAAAGCACTACAAGCCAACTTAAAAGCATCGGGCATTGAAGAAAAAATTATTTCAGCCGTACCCACGGATATGAGCGGTATTTATTGGGTAACTGCGGAAGGACTACCTGCATTTTTTACCGATAAGTCGGGCAAACATATTATTCAAGGGCAAATCATCGCTGTTGGTGATGGTGAACCTGTTGATATCAGTGGCGCATTAGTCGCAAAAACGGCGCAAGAAGCGCTGAAAAAGGTCGACAAAAAGGATATGATTATTTATCCAGCAAAAGGGGCAACTAAGTCTGTGGTTTATGCCTTTACTGATGCTGACTGCGGCTACTGTCGTAAGCTGCATGAAGAGATGGCAGATATCAACGCTCGTGGTATCGAAGTGCGTTATTTAGCATGGCCGCGCAGTGAAGAATCTATTCCTAAAATGGAAGGCATTTGGTGTAGCAAAGATCGTAATGCCGCGATGAACCAAGCTAAAATAGGTGCGGATGTGACAGGCTCTAGCTGTAGCAATCCGGTGCAAGCACAAATGGCGCTTGGCATGGCACTTGGCGTGCGCGGAACCCCTGCCATCTTTACCGAATCTGGCGAACAAGTAGGCGGTTACTTACCTGCCGCGCAATTGGCACAAGCGGTAGGCATTCAATAGCCCATAGAGTAATAGTCTTGGCAGTCAATACCTTTAAAAATAAGCATAACCACTATTGGCGACCCTATTCATCATGTAGACGTCGCTAATAGTTGACGGTATGATATGTTAACGCTGAATCGTTTTATAATATTGCGAGCGGTATTAATAAAACAATATATAAACTCGTAAGTAAAATCCGTTCAACCGCGATATACATTAAACGGCTATCCGTTAATACGCTATTATCAATTAAAACAATAGTAATCTATAACCTATATTCTCTTTCCCTTTCCCATTCATCTATTTAACCTCTTGAGGATACTGTGAGTAAATCCATCAAACTAGCGATACTTGGTCTCGGTACGGTCGGTACTGGCGTAATCAACCTCATCAATGACAATTTAGGCGAGCTCAAACGTCGCAGCGGTCGTGACATTATTATTACTGAAGTCGGTACACGTCGTCAGCGTGATGATATCGATGCCAGCATCATCCAAAATGATGATTTAATGGCAATCGCTGCCAGTGATAATGTTGATATCGTCATCGAAGTGATTGGCGGCACAACGCTGGCTAAAGACGTCATCATGCACGCCATTAAACATGGTAAGCATGTGGTCACCGCCAATAAAGCACTGCTTGCTGAACATGGCAATGAAATCTTTGCCTTAGCCGAAGCCAATAACGTACATGTGGCTTATGAAGCAGCCGTAGCTGGTGGTATTCCCATTATTAAAGTCATGCGCGAAGCGCTGGCTGCTAATAAAGTCGATTGGCTAGCCGGTATCATCAATGGTACGGGCAACTTTATCATGTCTGAGATGCGTGATACCGGTCGTCCGTTTGTCGATGTATTGGCAGAGGCGCAAGCATTGGGTTACGCGGAAGCCGATCCTACCTTTGATGTGGAAGGCATTGATGCCGCGCATAAGCTCGCGCTCCTTGCCTCTATTGCCTTTGGTATTCCGCTACAGTTTGACAAAGTTTATTGCGAAGGTATCACTGGCATTACCTTACAAGATGTCAATTATGCCGAAGAGCTGGGCTACCGCATCAAGCATGTGGGCTTTGCCGTGCGCCGTACTAACGATAAAGGTAAAGAAGGCATCGAATTGCGCGTGCATCCGACCTTAATTCCACAAAATACGTTACTGGCGAATGTGAATGGCGTCAAAAATGCAGTGTTGGTGAATTCACACCCACTTGGACAGACGCTTTATTATGGCGATGGTGCAGGTGCAGGCGCGACTGCCTCAGCGGTCATGGCAGATGTCATGGATCTAGTGCGGGTATTAGGTAGCAATGATCCAAGCCTAACTGGTCAGCAAGGACACCATGTTCCGCATTTATCCTTCCTGCCTGAGTTACTTTCTGACACGCCAATCTTGCGTGCAGAACAGATGATTACTGGCTATTATCTCCGCGTCCATGCTTATGACAATCCGGGCGTACTCGCTGATATCACCCGTATCTTAAGTGATGCAGGGATTAACATCGATGCGATTTTGCAAAAACCGGCACATAAAGTCGGACAAGTACCCATCATTATTTTAACCTTGCCTGTGATTGAAAGTCAGATGAATCTAGCCATTGCGAAAATTGAAAAGCTTGATTCTGTTACTGATAAAGTCGTCCGTATTCGCTTGGACGAATTGGCATAAATGTTATAGAGCTATCAGCGCGCTTAACATTCGCAGTCTCATTGGCTTAATATTGACCAATAGGTACGCATTACCATCCCTATTTTTCGTAAAAACTTGGTATAACAGAGCAAGCTTAGGCGATACTAAACTAAGTTTTAATCAAAATATCTAGGTTTTAATCAAAATATAAAGCATAGGAAAAATAATGATGTCAAATGATGCGATTGTAATTGTTAATAGTGCGCGTACGCCAATGGGTGGTTTTCAGGGTACATTAAAGGATGTAAGCGCAACTGATTTAGGCGCGGCAGCAATTAAAGCTGCTGTTATCCGCGCAGGTATTAGCGTTGATAGTATTGATGAAGTGATTATGGGCTGCGTCCTCACAGCTGGACTTGGTCAAGGTCCTGCTCGCCAAGCCATGCGCGCAGCGGGTCTGCTAGATACGACTGGCGCGGTAACGATTAATAAGCTGTGTGGTTCTGGTCTAAAAGCCATCATGCAAGCGTGTGACGGTATCAAAGCTGGCAGCTTTAAGGTGGCAGTTGCAGGTGGTATGGAGTCTATGACCAATGCGCCTTATATTATGCCAAATGCGCGAGCGGGCTACCGCATGGGACATAAGGAAGTCAAAGACCATATGTTCCTAGACGGTTTAGAAGATGCCGAAACAGGTAAGCTTATGGGTCAATTTGCGCAAGAGATGGCGGATAAAAAAGGCTATAGCCGCGAGCAGATGGATGCCTTTGCGATTGAATCGCTCAACCGTGCCCTAACCGCTATTAACGACGACCATTTCAAAAATGAAATTACCTCGGTTACCTTTAGCACGCGCAAAGGCGACACCACCGTTGATATCGACGAAGAACCAAGTCTTGCCAATGCTGAACGTATTCCAACCTTGCGTCCTGCCTTTGCCAAAGACGGTACGATTACCGCAGCCAATGCCAGCTCCATCTCAG
Organism: Psychrobacter urativorans; assembly: GCF_001298525.1. NCBI lineage: Bacteria > Pseudomonadati > Pseudomonadota > Gammaproteobacteria > Moraxellales > Moraxellaceae > Psychrobacter > Psychrobacter urativorans. Next base: position 1,823,583 of record NZ_CP012678.1, on the reverse strand, counting down.
ATGGCGCGGCAGCAGTCGTGTTAATGACAGAATCTCAGGCACAAGCAGAGGGTTTAGATTACCAAGCACGCATCATTGCCACCGCATCAAACTCAAGGCATCCAAGCGAATTTACCATTGCACCGATTGGCGCTATCGAAAAAGTGCTGGCGAATGCAGGTTGGTCAGTTGCCGATGTCGATTTATGGGAAATCAACGAAGCCTTTGCTCTAGTCACAATAGCGGCGATGGACGAGCTTAATATTGCCCATGATAGAGTTAATATAGAAGGTGGTGCTTGTGCGCTCGGTCATCCCGTTGGCTGTTCCGGCACGCGCATTGTCGTCACCCTGATTAATTCTTTACAACGCACTGGCGGTAAAAAAGGCGTTGCCACTTTATGTATCGGTGGCGGCGAAGCAGTAGCGATTGCGATTGAGCTACCTTAGGCATTGATTTCATAAGCCTATTTCATAACCATAACGTTATGCTCATAGCATTCTATCTTTATTCTTATCTTTAATAATCACCGCATTGAGCTTACTCAGTGCGGTTTTTTTATCCTGAAAATTATTATTACAGCATTTAAATCAGCAAATAATGTCGAGTGTTGTAAATAAGCGTTAACTTATACACGTGCGTTGTTATGGCGTTTACAGCCCATTACACGTAATTACGTCAGATGCACACTTTGCTACCTTGCTCATATATCTCCATGAAAATCTCAGTGTTACGATAATGACAAGTTGATGGAGCAGTGATTAATTGTCTTGATAGCTTAAATATAATTAATCATTTTTGGTAGCAAAAGAAATTAGAAAAACCAACCTGCCATTTATTATTCAACGATAGATTTAAAATCAGCGTTAACTTTTAACGCTATTATTTTGAATCTTAGTTCTAACCATTAACATTTATTTCAATAATAATTTACTCAGATAAATAATTTACTCACATAAAAGGAATATAACAATGAGTCAACTCGTCCGTTTACAAGATATTCAAGCGACACATCGTGATCTTATTGGTGATGACTATTATGACCCAACAGGTAAAACTGCTTATGGCGTCGATGAAGACAAAATTGGTAAAATTGATGGCGCATTGGTAGAAGATACCACTGGTCGCATTCGTTATTTAATCGTTGATGCAGGTGGTTGGTTCAGCTCAAAAGAAGTGTTGGTACCAGCAGGTCTTGCTCGTATTGTTGGTGATGACGTATTCTTTGACAGCTTAACCAAAGCGCAAGTTGAAGCAATGGAGACGTACGACCACGATTATCAGTACAGCTATAAAGAGCAGTATGAAAATGACCGTAAAGCCTTTATTGCAGACACTGTTCCCGTTGCAGAACGCATGGAAATTCAAGACCATGCTTATAACGCGCCAAACACGCTTGAGCTACTAGAAGAGCGTCTGACTGTTAATAAAGACCGTATCATTGCCGGTTTAGTAAAAGTTGGTAAGCATGTGGTGACTGAACAGCGTAATGTTGACGTGAATCTTGAAGAAGAGCATGCACATATCGAACGCACTAACGTTGACCGTCCAACAGATCGCCGTATCGGTGATGTTAATGGCAATGAAACCATTGAAGTTGAACTACAAGCAGAACGTGCTCGTGTGAGCAAGGAAACTTATGTTGCAGAAGAAGTGACTGTTGGTAAAACTACCGAAAGCCATACTGAAACCATCGTTGAAACTATCCAACGTGAAGAGCTAGATATCGACCGCGATGGTAACGTCGTTGACCGTGAAGGCAATATTATCACCCGTGATGATATCACTGCTGAAGATGTACGCCGCGCTCGTGGTTTGTAATAAGCTCACCAATTATTCCTCTTATATCACTAGCGTTGTTAATAAGAGATATTGTTAATAACAGATGTTGTTAATAAGCAGTATCGTTGATAAAAGATATAAAGGTAATAATAGTTAGTCACTGAGCGTTTGTACTCAGTAAATTAAGATCAGAGCCTGTCTCTGGTCTTTTTTTATGTTAAGCCACTATATTTAATAATAAAGTAATCTTTTTTATACTCTCTTACTCTTAATATATTTACGGTTTTTAATACCAATCTTTAACACTGACATCGCTACAAATTTTGCTCGTATAACAGTGGTTTTATGACAGTGGTTTCATAATAATGATTTAATAATAGTGCTCATTTAAAAAGGACTTAAACCATGACTAACAATAATATAAATAACGATAATACGAATATCGAGCAAGGCATAAGCCCTGATTTACTCTCTACTGATATCGCAAATGCGAATGTGGCTAGAGTTACTAATTCTAGAATTGATAATCCTAGAATCGCAAACCATAGTTCTGAAAATAAATTGCCCGCGCCCGATAGTCTCTCGAATAATAGTAGTGCCGCAACCGCAGTCAATAAAACCGGTCATGGCGGGCATTTAGAACTATTAGAAGAGCGTCCAGTTATAAATAAAGAACGCTTAGATGTTGGTAAAGTAACGGTCACTAAGCATGCACGTACCAAGACCATTAACGTCCCTATTGAATTGATTGAAGAGTATATCACTGTCCGCACTGAGTATTATGACGATGAGAGTCAATACCTACTGGTAGGAAATTATGATGAAAAGGATATATTACGCCATGTTGAGCCGTCATTAGACAGTAACGCGGTCGTTACGATTAATGGTAAGCAGGTTGAGATTGGTGATGAGCCGATTGAAATTATTATTTCGCGCCAAGTGGCGACCATTACCAAAGATACCTATGCGATTCAAGAAGTGGCAGTCAACAAAACCACGCATATTCATACTGATAGTATTCAGGTTGAGCTCAAACACGAAGAGCTAAATGTACAAGAAGAAGGTTTTTTAGAGCATGAAGGTACACGCCATCATAAAAAATAATGCTGTTAATAAATAGATATTAATCTTACCCTTTCTAAAATTTTTTATTAAATGCTTATTCATAATCATCAGTTATTATCATCAAAAAAAGCAACGGAAACGTTGCTTTTTTTATTTGGCTGATACAATGCTGTTTTTATATTTTGGCTTTATATCATGGATTGATAATCATACTTATTTTGTTTTCTTACAGTCATAGGTACTTACCTTGCTTTCGTCGGCACCAGCCATGCGTAATATGCCAGTCGCACGCTCTTCATTAGCCGCACGCCACTGCGTAAAGCCTTCACCACCATCAATCGCGGTTGCTACTTCATAGACTTCAGGATTAGTACCGTCATTGGTTTGGGTTAAGGTTAAAGTACCTTGATCAGTGCCAATCACGACTTCGTTACCTTCATAGGTCGCGTCTACTTTTAACTCAGGTGAGCATAAATAAGTCATTTCTGTAAAACCTGAGTCAGCATTCGCACCTGTGTCATCGGCAGCTTCGTTCAATGCGGCGTCATCGGTTGCTAAGACGGTGATATTAGGATCGGCTGGTTCAGCTGACATTGGAACCGATTCTTCCGCATTAATACCGTCTTCTAGATTTGGCTCAGGATCTTGTTTCTGTTGACACGCACTGATGCTGATAGCGCCAGCTAGTAACGTCATAATGAATACAGAAGGTCGTAAATGCCCTAAACTCATAACACTCTCCTAATTTAATATGGTCAATACTATAGCTTGTCCAACTATTCACGCCTATGCTGAATTTGTAAGCACTCACTATAGCGTACATTTTAACGCTTATTATGTGTCATTTCAGTGTTTAAATAGTGTCAAGCTGAATAATGACTGACGATAAAAAAACCCATGGCGGCAATCGCGATGGGTTTTTCTAATGAATACTATAAAGCAGACATTATAAAAAATGTGCTAGCCTTTATATTTTGCCATGACATTGCTTGTATTTAAGCGCAGAACCACATGGGCACGGTGCATTGCGGCTGATATTCATCCCTGCATAAGGGTTAGGTTCAGCACTATCAGCGGCGCCCTCTATACCAGCAGCCGCAGCGCCACCTAGATTGACACGCATCTGATCATTCGCACGTGCATCTGGCTCTGGTTGCGAATCACCTGCTAAATTCGCCACCTCGTCATGCTCAAAATGCATCTGCATCTGTGCTGCATCTGCGCGTTGTTGCGCCTCTAATGCTTCAAGCTCTGCTTTGGTTGGGATATGTACGCGTGATAAATCTTGTACCGTTTCTGACTTTATCGCGCCCAGCATCATTTGGAACAGCTCAAACGACTCGCGCTTATACTCTTGCTCAGGATTCTTTTGCGCATAACCGCGCAGATGGATACCTTTGCGCAGCTGATCCATTTGCGTTAAATGATCTTTCCAGTGCTTATCAAGACTTTGTAGCATGAAATGACGCTCAAGCTGGGCAGCACTTTGCACGTCCATTTGCTCACGGCGACCGCGATAATGCTCAAGCGCGGTATTAATAATCTTCGCACGCAGCCCTTCTTCATCGAGACGGCGGTCTTCATCTAGCCAATCATTAATCGGCATATAGAGCTTAAATTCGTTTTCTAGTTCATCCTCAAGACCATCAACATTCCATTGATCATCGACCGAACCTGGTGGAATAAACTGGTTGATCATGGCGTTATAGACATCATAATGCATCGCTTCAATGGCCTCTTTTAAGTCCATATCCGCCAGTAAGTCGTCGCGCTGACCGTAGATAACTTTACGTTGATCATTCGCCACGTCATCATATTTCAGCAAGTTTTTACGCGCATCAAAATCGCGGCTTTCAACTTTACCTTGGGCATTTTCAATCGATCTTGAGACCATTTTATGCTCAATGGCTTCATCTTCTTTCAAACCCATGGCGCGCATCATATTAACGACGCGATCACCGGCAAAGATACGCATTAAGTCATCTTCTAACGATAAGAAAAAGCGCGACATACCGGGGTCACCTTGGCGACCGGCACGACCACGCAACTGGTTATCAATACGGCGTGACTCATGACGCTCAGAACCAACGATATGCAAACCGCCTGCCGCAACCACTTGGTCATGTTTGATTTGCCATTCGGCTTTTAGACGTGCCATTTCTTCAGGACTGACCGCCTCAATGTCTTCAATAAACGACTGCCAGTTACCACCCAAGATAATATCTGTACCACGACCTGCCATATTGGTAGCAATGGTCACCGCTTTTGGGCTACCTGCCTGCGCAATAATTTCGGCTTCGCGCTCATGTTGCTTGGCGTTTAGGACGTTGTGTTTGACGCCTTCTTGATCAAGCAAATAAGACAATTCTTCACTGGCTTCAATAGTTGCCGTACCGACCAATACGGGCGCACCTTTTGCCTGAATCTCTTTAATCTCGCGGATAATGCCTTGATATTTACCCAGTTTGGTTAAGAAGATCTGGTCTTCTAAGTCTATCCGTGCAATCGGCTCATGGGTTGGAATCACGATGACATCCAAATCATAGGTCGATTTAAATTCGGCGGCTTCGGTATCCGCTGTACCCGTCATCCCAGACAACTTGTCATATAGACGGAAAAAGTTCTGGAAAGTGGTGGTCGCAAGGGTTTGGTTTTCCGCTTGAATTTCAACGCCTTCTTTGGCTTCGACGGCTTGATGCAGACCTTCTGACCAACGGCGACCGGGCATAGTCCGACCGGTATTTTCATCAACGATAACCACTTCGCCGTCATCAACGATGTAATGGACGTTTTTCACAAAGACATGATGAGCACGAATGGCGGCTTGTACGTGTGCGAGCAATGGCAAACGACTAGGGCTATACAGGCTTTCATTTTCGCCCAGTTCGCCCACTTCAATTAAAAAGCGCTCGATTTTCTCATAGCCTTTTTCGCTAATCTCAATCTGACGATTTTTTTCATCAATCCAAAAGTCTTCTTCTTCATTATTTTTATTGGCTTCTTCATCTTTTGAACGAATAAGCAATGGAATAATGGTATTAATCAATGCATACATCCGCGACGAATCTTCCGCTTGTCCAGAGATAATCAGCGGCGTACGTGCCTCATCAATCAAGATAGAGTCAATTTCATCAATGATACAAAAGTTTAGTGGACGCTGTTTTTTCTCGCCCAAGCTAAAGACCATATTATCGCGCAGATAATCAAAGCCGTATTCGTTATTAGTACCGTAAGTGATGTCCGCTTGATAAGCATCGACTTTTTCTTGCGCGGGTTGCTGCGAGTAAATCACGCCAACGGTTAAGCCTAAAAAGGCAAACAATGGACGGTTTAACTCGGCATCACGCGCTGCCAAATAGTCGTTGACCGTGACCAAATGCACGCCTTTACCGCTGATGGCATTGAGATACATCGCCAAGGTGCCCATCAAGGTTTTACCCTCACCGGTTTTCATCTCTGCGATTTTGCCTTCGTGCAAGGTGATACCACCAATCAGCTGCACGTCATAGTGACGCATGCCGTTGACGCGCAAGGACGCCTCGCGGCAAATGGCAAAGGCTTCTGGTAATAACGCATCCAAGCTTTCGCCGTTTTGATAACGGTCTTTAAATTCTTGGGTTTTTTGTTGTAGCTGCTCATCAGATAAGGCTTGTACGACCGCCTCTTGCGCGTTAATTTTAGCGACGACTTTACGCATCCGCTTCAGTTCACGCTCATTTTTGGTGCCAACCACACTGCCTACAATCTTTGATAACATAATTTTTTAACCTATGGAAATATTCGATAATCAGCAAAGTCACTTTAGCGCAGTCATTTTAGCAAAGTTGCTACAGCACAAACGAGCCTGTCGCCCCTTTACCACCCGACCCCTTTCTAGCGACTCAGTACTACCTAATCAAGTATCGCCCAATTAAGTGTGTCGATATTATATATGGTTATGCAGCTAATGGATACAAGGGCAGTGAGCAGTTATTTGCGCACGTTTAAAGGGGGTCAATTATGCTAAAATAGCCCTCATTCTACCGCTATTTTTTATGGTTATCGGGCTATTTTGAAGTATTGATAACAGAACATTTATGGTTCTGAGCCCATGACTGCTTGAAGCGTATGACCTTTTTAAAAGACTGATAAGAGACTGTGCATGCCTGTTAAACCCTCCGTTCAAAATACCCTTGCATTCAACACCGATGCATTAGAATCGGCTACCAGTAAAACGTTGACAATAGGCGATGCGGTCTACGATTTAGCCGACCATACGCCAATGATGGTGCAATACTTGACCATGAAAGCCAACTATCCCAATGCGCTATTGCTGTATCGGATGGGGGATTTTTATGAGCTATTTTTTGACGATGCCAAACGTGCCGCCCAGTTGTTAGATATTACCTTAACGCGCCGTGGGACGGATAAAGCAGGCAACACGATTGCCATGGCAGGTGTACCGTTTCATGCCGCTGATAGTTATATGGCACGGTTGATTGCGGCAGGGCAAACGGTCGTGGTCTGTGAGCAAATTGATGATGCATCTGCCACAACACCAGTCATGGGTGAGAAAAGTAAAAAAGACAATACGATAAAAACAGATAAAGACGCTCAAAAAGGCAAAGCCAAACAGCCGACCATTATGCGTCGTGAAGTGGTCAAAACCCTGACCGCAGGCACGATTACTGACGATGCCCTGATTGCGCCCAATCATACGCCCACGGTGGTGGCGATTGATATTGCAATTCCTAAAGGTAATAGTCATCAACCGTTGCAAGCAGCAATTAGCCAATTAGATTTAGCAGCAGGCACATTAACCACGCAAAATTTTAGTATCGAGCATAAAGGCGCTGCTGACAGTACTCATCAGCCTGAACAAGCATCAGTAGAACTACGCGCACAAATGCTCACTGTGTTGGCACGATTTGCGCCCAGTGAATGTATTATCAGCGAAGCCATCACAGAAGACTGGCTGCTGTGGCTAAGGACGCATCTTGATTGCCCCATTATCGAAGTGGCAGCAACGGACTTTCACCGTGACCATGCCAGCGCCACATTGTGCCAACAATTTGAAGTGCAACGCCTAGATGGACTCGGCATTGCCGATGCTATCCTGAGCCAAACCAGTTGCGCCGCCCTGATTCACTACGCCAGACAAACCCAGCAACGCCATGTGCCACAAGTGAATCAGCTGATTGTCGAGCATAATGACGACTACCTTATTGTTGATGCCAATAGTCAGCAAAATCTGGAACTATTCACGCCCGTTAGCGCCAACGGCACGGCACTGATAACCGTGCTCAATCATTGCAAAACCCCGATGGGCAAACGCCTATTAATGCAGCAAATGAAGCGTCCACTGCGCAAGCATAGCCGTATCAATCAACGCTTGGATGCCATAACGCGTCTATTAGATGCCAACCCTCAACTGGTTAACAATCTACGCACGACGTTAAATACTATTTGCGATATCGAGCGTATCAGCAGTCGTATAGGTCTGATGAGTGCCAAGCCACGCGACTTGCGCAAACTTGCTGATGGTATTACGAGCAGTCATCAACTGACGACATTATTAACTGATTTTGGCATTCAGGCTGAACACGCAGGCTTATTACCTCTGCTGATGCAGCAATTACCCGCGCAGCTGCCAGCAGTGCAAGCCGTTGCTGACTTAATTGAACGTGCCATTATCATCGAGCCTCCGGCACATATTCGTGATGGCGGCATGATTGCCATAGGCTATGATAGCGAGTTTGACCGCCTGAGCCATTTACATGACAACATTCAAGCCACCCTTGATGACATGGCAGCACAAACGCGCCACGCGCACCAATTGCCCAGTCTCAAAGTCGGCTTTAATAAAGTAAGCGGTTTTTATTTTGAGCTACCAAAAACGCAAGCCAAAAACGCGCCCAGCCATTTTATCCGTCGGCAAACCCTTAAAAGTAGCGAACGCTTTATCACCGATGCGCTAAAGACACTCGAGACAGAATATCTCAGCGCGCAAACTTTAGCATTGGCACGTGAAAAGCAGCTGTATCAAGACATTCTCACTACCCTAAGCAGCCATTTAAGCGCATTGCAACAATTAAGCGCGGCAATCGCCCAACTAGACGTCCTCAGTAATTGGGCACAATTGGCACGCATTCATCATTGGCAACGTCCGATGATGAGTGGCGATATTAGCAATACGCAAAAATCAGAACCACAACATCGCACCAGTATCGACATCATCGCCGGTCGTCATGTGGTGGTCGAAGCCGCACTCAATGCAAAAAACTACCCTCACGCTGAACAGCCAAGCACATTTGTCGCCAATGACTGTCAACTGGGTTGCAGCTTTGATGGTGTGAATGGTAAAGGGAAAGGACACTCTGAACGATTAATGATGATTACTGGTCCTAATATGGGCGGCAAATCTACCTATATGCGCCAAACCGCGCTCATCGTCTTGCTTGCCCATGTCGGCAGCTACGTGCCCGCCACGCGCGCCGTTATCGGTGATATCGACCGTATCTTTACCCGCATTGGCTCAGCGGACGACCTTGCCAGTGGCAAATCCACCTTTATGGTAGAAATGATAGAAACCGCCAATATCTTAAACCAAGCAACCGATAAATCCTTAGTACTAATGGATGAAGTCGGACGCGGTACGGCAACCACCGACGGATTAGCGATTGCTCATGCCTGTGTCAATCGCCTATTAGAGATTGGCTGCTTGACCTTATTTGCCACCCATTATTTTGAATTGACCCAATTGGCACAGACGGATAACACTGATAGCAAACGTTTTAATAATAAAAAAGCGAACGGCATTCGTAACGTCCACGTTGCCGCCAGTGATATTGACGGGCAATTACTGCTGCTGCATCAAATCCGCGACGGCGCAGCAAGTTCTAGCTTTGGATTACATGTCGCCAAGATGGCAGGTATTCCCAAAGACGTGCTAGATGATGCCAAGCGTTACCTACACGAGACGCTAAATGCCGATAAAGGCGCTGTTAAAAATAGCATAGTTGATGACAAAACTGACTTAGCTAAGTCAGGAAAGGATAAACGACTGCCCCATAATGATAATAATACGACTATCACTGCGGCTGACAGCAACACCCAACACCGTCATTCAGATGATAATCAACAACAAAAACAATTATTTAGCGTCTATCATCAGCTCACTGCCATTGACCCTGACAGCCTAACGCCAAAACAAGCGTTAGAGTTGCTGTATCAGCTTAAACAACTTATTAATCACTAAATGGGTTTGTTAAATGGGCATAAAGGCGCTAAAATATGCCTTATTTTTATTTAAACGCTTTTTAGCTCGCGTTTATTTATTTCACCCTTTTTTCAGTCGTAGTATGCATTTATACGCCGAATCAACCACAGGTAGCCGCCGCCATGACCTTTGTCGTTACAGATAATTGTATCCTTTGCAAACACACCGACTGTGTCGAAGTCTGCCCTGTGGACTGTTTTTATGAAGGACCTAACTTCCTCGTCATCGACCCTGATGAGTGCATCGACTGCGCACTATGCGAGCCTGAATGTCCCGCCAATGCTATCTTCTCAGAAGACGAAGTGCCAAAAGGTCAAGAAGTCTATATCAAGCTCAATGAAGAATTGGCGCAAACATGGCCGAACATCACTGAGATGAAAGACAGTATGCCAGACGCTGAAAAGTGGGATGGTGTTGAGAACAAATTGCAGTATTTAGAAAAGTAAGTATTTAAAACAGCGTAACGTTTTAAAATAAAAAAAAACCACCCAATGCCGATATGCGCTTGGGTGGTTTTTTATTGGTAAAATTTTTGCTCAATCACTAGCCTATAAGCTAGCATCATAAGCGCATGAATCAGGTAAATAAACCGCAGTAATATTACTGCGACAGCTCCAAGAGCCCTCACTACTCCGTAACCATGCCACCTTTCTACCCGCTATCGTTGGGGTGACTTGGGTAGATATTGTGGCAGTAATCGTAGACGTGAGGGTTAGCGGATTACTCAGCTGTGCCACACCGACATTATTGGGCAACACCACGCCCACTTGTGAGCCACCGATAATGAGATTGGACGCGGTAGCGCGTGGGTCACACTCATTCGTACCCAGTCCGATATCATCACGTCCGGTTTGCAAGCATTCCTCTACTGATAGTCGCAACTGCCCAAGCTCATTAATCACGCGCATGGCTTGGGTTTTGCCAACATAAATTTGGTATTGTGGTATCGCAATCGCTGCTAGTATCCCGATAATCGCCACTACAATCATCAGCTCAATCAAGGTAAAGCCAGATTGAGTCAGGTGGTGACGGTTTTGGGATATTTTTGGGCTATTGAGTGTAGTCATGGCGGTGATGTCACAGTAAATAAGGTTACTACCTTTATTGCATAGCGTATGCCATTATTACTTTAGATATAAAAATCCAACTCTTAGCTTTTATTAAAGCTTGTACTTTAGATTCAAAGTTTTTACTACTTTGATTGCTTTAAATAGGAATTATAAATCATTTGTAATAGTTGCTGATTACTATTCAACCATATAACTTCATTTTCAGAATTAGACAAAATAGACAGAACACCACCATCACTATCCATAGAGACTAAAGCGAGAGTCTTTGGAACCCTACCCTCTCTCCAATATAGAGTTAGTTTATCATTAATTGAATATTCATAACCCGAAAATCCATGACATCCTCGAACTTGTTTTATATCACAATTTACAATATCAAGCCGGCTAGTTATATTAGGATATGTACTTCTATCCATATTATATATATATTTAGCTAAGTAATCACTATTACCTGCTAAGCCACCTACAGGTAATAAAGCATAAAAATCAAAATTATTTAAATCTTTGTTTTTATTTATGTCAGGTACTTTTGATTTATCATTCTTCTGCTCTTGTATATAGTAAAGGTGACTATTTTTAAATTTGAAGTAACCTTGACTGACTTCAAAATAAGTTTTTGAATGGACATTCTCGATGACTTGAGCTAGCAAGCAATAGCCTAAATTTGAGTATATATTTTTGCTATTAGGCTCAAAATCCAGAACAGTGTGCTGTAAAGTTTCAATTTTATAAGGACACCAAGGTGATGAGTTTGACATAGTGTCAGGAGTGAGGTTCCTATCAAAACCTGCTCTATGCGAGAGAAGATCAGATATCGTTATATCGGCAACTCTTGCATCTTTTAGAGCCTTACTCTTTAGCTCAGGTAAAAAACTGACTAACTTATCATCCAAGTTAATTTGCTTTCTTCGTACCAAATCTAATATCAATTCAGCAGTAAACAGCTTAGTGACACTGGCATAAGCAAATATAGTATTATCATCAATTTTTTGAGTTAAGTAGGGCAAACCTTCCCAACCAGCGGTACAGCCCGATTGCTTGCCTTCAGGGTCGATATAAGACAATTGCAGATTTGCATAACCCAAGTCTTCAATACTGTATCGAGCAACTTCTTTTAACCACTTACTTTTTATCCCTTCGCATTGCAAACTATTCAAGACAAACGGTTTTTGAATACTTTGTAATATTGAAAATTCCATTACATAAATCAGTAGCATAACCAAAAAAATCAGTAAGTAGGATAGCTTTTTAACCATCGGAAGATTCCTTTTTTCTCTATGTCGCTGCAATATTGACGGTATTCAGGGAACTTCATTAAGTGGCGCTCTTCACTTTTGGCACGACCATAATATATAAGGCTGACAAAGGTTAGCCCTAAAATATTTTTCCACCACTCCACGCTGATAAAAGCCACACCCATAAAAGGTAGGGTATATAACCACCAATAGATATTTTTTGCGATATATGCCGGATGCTTACTATAACGATAGACACCTTTATCAATCAAGCGACGATAGCTCAAGTTTGAGAACGTCATACCAAATTCAAAGGTCGCCAGCCAATAGACAACCCATGTCATATTTATAATGATAAATAAAATCCAGTACAGGATATTATCTTGCGGAATGAGTTGATTCCAGACTAAGCTGTCTTGCTGGTCATTAACTTGGCGCATAATCCAAACTAAAGGTGGATAACATAAAAGGGCGAATAACCAACCCAAAAAATTACTATCGGTATCGATGATTTGGTTATTAATAATCGCTGAGCTGAATAGATAACCAAAGATACCAATCAACATATCGATACTGACGCCAAAATTAAATAGTAACAGACTGACCGCACCGCTATTAAAATGCCATGCCGTATTGAGCAAAATGCTTAAATTACCCAAAAACCCACTGTACATAAACGGCACAAACACAATTTTTACCGCTGTTTTTAATAAAAATTTTTGTAAAATAGCTTTATCTAGCGGAGTTCTTCTATTGAGCATTGCGCCAATCTTTGCATATTCATCTTCTGGCTCAAGCAATCTTCTATCTGAAAAAAAAATATAAATTACAGATAAAGCCATAATTAATGGAAAGGTAAAAAACAAGTCATTAACGAATGGTGCATAATCCGCAAGCCCTGATTGTGTTACTGCGAAGGCATATATATAAATAATAATAAACTGCAATAAAAAGACTATTGTTTTACTTTTAACACGAATATTATTGATAGGACTTAGGTCTTGCTTACCTCTTTTATAAGGATTTTGGATATAAGCCAAGACTATGAGTGGCGTAATACAAATAAATAACCAACCTCTCACTAGATACTCAATATCAAAGTAATCTATCAGATAAAGTTTAATGACTAAATAGCCGATAAGAAAGCTAAGTGCTAGAACAGCAGATGCCTGTCTTGGAGAAGTATGCACAGAACTAATCATAAGAGACACTTTTTACTGAATATAAAATCAAAAAAAAGAGACATAGTCGCTATGTCTCTTTTTTATTACTTTTACTATTTACTGATTTTATATTAACCGCCAGTAGTTTTAGCTACTGTAGTTGGACAACCAGCTGGAGCATATTTGCTTGGAGCAGTAGTTGTACAAGTCCAGCTTCCTTCATTAGTACGAGTCCAAGTAACTGTTTTGGCAGTTGCATCTTTTAGAGTAGCAGATGCATTACCCGCAAACGTACCAACAATCGTACCATTGGTAGCAAGAGTAGCTTTATTCTTACCATCTGTTACTGCTGTACCTGCAACAGACGTTACTGGTGACGTTGTCATGCTCATAATATCAGAGCCTGTCCAACCCATGTCACAAGCATCAATAGCAGTTTTACCTGTATTTAAGCAGTCTTCATAGGCAGTTTTCAGTGCACCAGTTTCACCCATTACACGGGATACTTGCGACTTAGCGATATAGTTCTGATACTGAGGAATAGCAATCGCAGCCAAGATACCGATAATGGCAACAACGATCATGAGTTCGATTAAGGTAAAACCTTTTTGCATAGTATTCATAGTAGATCCTTTTGGGTAATATGCCGACAGGGTAATAACCATCCAATCCGGAGTGGGTCACTGTCTGCCAGTTATAAGTATGGGGTATTCATATCGTAAGGTCAGTTAAGCGTATTGTGCACTTGCTGACTGTCTTATTATTAATGTTGCAGGTAGTGTGCCAACTTTTTATCTTCATTTAATTTTTTTGGTATTACTGACAGTATTGACGACGATAGCCATGGTTATAATGAGGAGTAACGATGCAAGCGTGACGATACGCTTATTACGCTTATAGAGAACGATATATTTATATCGGTATGCAGGGGAGGTATAGATAAAGAAAAGCAGATAAGCGGATTTATGTGGCTTTTGGCATTTACTATTAGCGACCATTCTTGTCAGTGCGCTAATGTTACTGTTAAGTTACCTAAAATGGTCACTTTAGATAATATTTAGGCCTATATGGTAATTTTAGCTGACAATTTTTGTCAGCTCTATATATAAATCGACAAAATTTGTTTATTTTATTGCAGTTTATAAAGGGTTATTTATTCCAATCATCGCCCGTACTACAGACCGAGCCGCGGCATTTGATACCTTGATGGTTTAAAGTAAGTGTACCATCAGTCGCGATTTGAGTGCCTGTCTTTGGTGTGGCGGTGATGGTCCAAATGGCGGTTAGCGGACTGGGGGTAAAGGTAATGGCGTAGAGCGCAACACCTTGCTGAGGATAATTACCGCCTAATCCTGTCGTCAAGGCGTCACTATAGCTGCCTTGTGCCAGTTTGCGACTTTCGATTTGCGTAGCGATATTATGCATCTCGCTCATCATGTCGGTGCGCTTGGATTTGATGACGTAACGCTGATAGTTAGGATAGGCAATCGCAGCGAGAATACCGATGATGGCGACCACAATCATCAGCTCAACGAGGGTGAAGCCCCGTTGTGGCGTTAGCTTGTGCCGTGGGAATGATTGGGCTTTATGAATCGTACTATTGGTCATTACCATTCCTGTTGTCCTGTGCCGCAGTTGCTGGCTGTGAGAGCCACACTGGTATTTTTGCAGCGCATGCCAGTACTGGTCAGCATGATAACATCGCCACCTTTAGCAATACCCGTAGTGCTAGGTTCTGCCAGCATCTTCCATGTGCGTCCAATGGCGCTATCGAGCCCTGAAGTGATTAAGGTCTTGGTCGTATCTTCACCATCGACAAGGGTTATTTTATAACGATAATTAGTGGCGGTACTGCCAGTTGGCACATAGATGGTATTATTACTCGCATCATACTCGTAGCTGGTCGTAGTGATCTTATTAACGGTCACTAGTTTCTGTGGGACAAAACCTTGATAAGTAAGCGCGGAGCTGCGCCAACGATCGAGCTGAATCTGGAGCTGGAGCATCTTGGCTTGGGTTTCGCGTTCCGCATTGACAATGGCGTAGCGGCGATAGCTAGGAATGGCGATGGCAGCCAGTATGCCAATAATAGAGACGACAACCATCATCTCCATTAAGGTAAAGCCTTTTTGCTTGCGGTGCAGCTTGGCTTTATCTTGCCCTTTATGCTGATGTTGTCCATCAGATTTCAGCATATTAGATTTCAGCATCGTGGCGAGCGTACTGGCTAGGCTGTTCATCAGTTACCCTCATACCATTGGGTCGGTTTTAACACAAAACGGTCACGGAATAGCAAGTCTGCCATTGCGCCATCGCCATTAGTCGTATTAGCGCCGCCATAGCTGTTCGAATCGGTAATCTCATTACCGGTTAAAAATGGATTGGGTGCAGTACCTTTGTTACTATCCGCGCCATAGTTTAAGCGCTTGACTGCGCGTTCACTAAGCGTGCGTGTACCTAGTAATACGGTGGTATTGAGATTGGCTGAGTTGACCGCGCCAAGGCTTAATTCTTGAATACCCTCACCTGCGGAGATAAAGCCGCCAGTGCCCGTTTTTGAGGTATTGTCCTTATCCATACACACGCCATAAGGCAGACAGTAGAGCTGATGCTCTGAGCCGCCTAGTACTTGCGCCTCACAGATATTCTTTTTGCTGTATGCCATATTTGGATCATATACCGACACGTAGAGATAATTGTTAATCACGCGGTAGTCGCCCATAGCCTTGATATGCGGGACTTTTTCAAACCCATTAAATCGGGTCAATGGATAATACCAGCCGTGTTTACTCTTATCTTTCATCGGTTGAGTCAATGCCAGCTTAGCCACCTCAGTATTTGCCGTCAGTTTGTCCCCACCAAGTTCAACCAAATCTGTACTACTATTCAGCTCTTTAATCTTCAACGTAGACGGCTCAGCGGTCAATATATCCTCGCGGGTCACGTCACTATCGATGATGCCGTACAGTCTATTGGCTTGCTTGATATCCGTGCGGTGCTTGGATAACGGCGAGCTACGATCCCCTGAGGCGATATTAATCAGTGCAAACAATGAGTTGCTCTTATCTTGATAAAAACTCACAATCGGACGGTTATAAAAACGATAGGCAATAGGGTTGGTCACCGTGTTGCTGGCATCACGCTTGGAAGCATCGAGAATGCGTACCACTCGCACGTTGCTAAAGGCTTTAGCTTTTTCATTAATAAAATCAGCGCGAAAGACGTTACCGCCCATATCAGCGAAGTATAGGTGATCGAACAGACCGTCATTGTTGCGATCAAGGACAGTCACCCCAGCGACGATACTATGTTTATAAGGGTTATCCCATGACCAAAGTTTAGCGCCCGTTTTTGCATCACTGATATACATTGAACTGCCTTGAGTAGCAGTCGTTGTACTAAATGTTGGGTCTTCGTACTGCATATCGTAGCCACCACCAAAGATGATGACGTCTCTATATTTACTATCACTTGCCGATATGTTCATACGTGCGGTGGTGACGGTATTCCAAAGTTGCCCAACGTTACTATAGTCGCTATTGACGGTTGTGGTCTGAACACCGTTTACGTTTTGGTGCAATACAGGTTTACTATTAACCGTGTCAGGGGTAATACTAAAGAGGATTTTCGGTAAGTTTTTATCTGCTAAATCTAATCCATACAGACCATCAGCGCCCATACGGAAGCCACCATAGGCGACAAGTGGTAAGAAATTACTGGTGTTAGTCACATCATTCGCATTATTGGTATCGGGTTTATATAATGATACCTTACGTGTTTTTTCGCCACCGGTTGCCGTCTCACTACCATAACGGTACTTGGCACTTACTAGCCACGGCGCATCGACACCAAAGGCAAGATCACCCATCGCATCTTTGACCAGTGCGTCTGGTTGCTTACGGAACATCTCTTGTAATACCAATGCCCACTGCTCTTTGCCTGATTTCGAATCGACCATGTGTAGCGCACCATCCATCGTACCGAACAATAGATAGTCATCCCGATTATCTACGGTTACATTACCTGCTGCATCAACTTCAGCACTATAAGAGACTAGTGCAGGCTTTGAATGCACCACACCACCGACTTGACGGATAGGAGATAGCGGTAAGTAATCCTGCATTCTAAATTTAAATATCTCTGTATTGTCACTAGTGTTATAAGGAATGTTATAGCCTAAAAAGTTAAGCAATAAGCGCTTGGATTGAAGTAGCCCAAAGCCTCCTTGATTATTATAATAAACAGCGTCGTTAACAGTAGGAAAACCGATAGGTTCACCTGAACTAGCCACAGCAATTTTTACCACACCCTCAGGGATTGGGTCAGCATTAGAACCAATATAGTTCTCAACAAATACGTTACGGGTACTGGCTGGTGACTGCGAGTTGGGAGCAGTGAGCTGCGCATAAAACCCACCTGCAGTGACAGCTGAGTTTCCTGAATCAAGATATGGAGTCGGCTGCCATAAATCAGCCGTGCTGTCTTTTAACGCACCACTTTGATTGTTATACAGTCGACTGCCATTTTTACCATATAAAGTACCATTCTTGGTTTCATATTTTTTAAGGTTACCTGGCCATACTCGATAAGTATCGCCTACTTTTGGCTCCAGTAGTGGTAGATAGGCATAGGGTAAAGTTGCACTGGTCTGATAGGGATCATCGGGTACGCTAATAGTACCTGCTGGAATGGTATTGATGGTTTGATTCAAGTCGGTGATGAATTTTTGCACACTATTAGCGATATCGAGTGACGTTTCTGCATAAAAAAAGCCGCCATTACCATAGTCTTTCCCGCCCCATTTACAGGCATTTTGGGCGTCTAAGTTGGTTGCTTTATCGCAGTCATAAGTACCATCAGATTTTTTGGGAATACCAGAGAACGATGAGCCAAAGCCTGCTACTGCGGTTCGGATACTGGCACCTGACGGGTTTTTTGTGCCGTCATATAAACGCTTAGCATACTCGCCGATATACTCCCAGCCGCCTGTTTCCCCAGGGAAAAGGTTGGACTGTAGTTTTGGAGAAACCAGACCTGATGGCTTACTGGCAATACTATAGCTACTGGTTAAAGAGCTATTAATAATAGTCTGCGCCATGCTATCTTTGGTAGAGTTAGGCGCACCATCGGTTAAGAAGTAAATACCATTACTATCGCAGCTCTCTTTACTACTACCCTTGATATAAGTATTAGTACTGGCATTTTTAGTGTCTGCTGCTGAATATCTAAAACCGCCCACATTATTGTCTGCGAGGTCTGGCTTTAGAGTGAATGGGTTGGTTCGATAGGACACAAGACCTGTAATGCCTTCACCATAACCCCAAACGGTTCCAACGATAGGCTCAATATCAAGCGGCTCTTGCGCTACTTTTAGCCAACCACCATAGCGCCAACCAACAGGCAAGCTATCATAGGTATCCCATAGATTGGTCATCGCTACTGTTTTACCAGTAGCCGCTTTAAATTTAGCATTAAAATCTGCTTGATCAGTAATTTTTCCCCAACCGCCTGACGCGTTAGGGTAGTAAATACCACCAGTGACAGTTCCCTTCGTAACAGTATTACCATCACGACCTGGCCAGTTATTGACACACTGCTTCACGGTAGCGCCGATAGCGGTAGTATCATTAGGACCCAGCTCAATACAAACAAAGTAGATTTGATTGCCTTCCGTGGCAGACTTCTGCTTCACCATATAGCCATCATAAATAATTTTAATATTGGTGATGTTGGTTAAAGTACTGTCAGTACCTGTGCCTGTACCCATCATATAAGCACCAGCCTCCGCATAGGCGTGGGCTGTTGGTGTACCACTCGATGATTTAGTAATATTTGGATAGCTATTACTGGACAGTTTTAAATTCGCATTTGGAGTACCGTCTTGATTGGTAGTGGTGTCAAGTGACTGAATGTTAGCCAATTCGGTAGCGATTTTTTGACGCTGGGCAATAGTTAAAGGTGCTGAGGGTACGAGTATACGACCTGAGTGACCATCGACTAACTTGTTAGTTGCCGTACCAATACTCATCTCAGTCTTAGATGAAAAATGCCCAAGCCCCATATAGACTTTATTACTGATTTGGTCACTGGCAAGCAGTGGCAACAGGGCGTCTTTCAGACGCGATAGGCGGTCAAGCTCAGTGACGGTTTTTGCGTTGCTGCCAGTTCCAATTGTTTTAGTACAGCCACGGACATAATATGGGAAAGTCTGATTCCCTATAACAACGCTTTTATAAATAGCAGTTTGACCTTTAGTTGGACTACCGACAGTATTATCAATCAGATTGTACTTCCATTCGAAAATATTGTTGGTGGTGGAGCGATTATTTTGATATTCACCAACACCTATCCGGTCACACAGCGCCACATCTACGTCCCCTGGACTACCGTATGGGTTATTCTTTGGCAATACCAATGAGCTAATACCCATCGAGCCTGAAGTATCAATCATCATCATCAGGTTGGTACGCGCTGCCGATGCTGGCTGATAAATACTTAAGTCGCCCATTTTACTGACGACCCCTTGTTCATTCACTGCAGCCTGTGCCACTGTCATACACAGCATACCGAGTACAGCGGCACTGACGCTTGAAATACGTAAGGCGGAATGTACCGGTTGTGATACACCATGCTCGCAGGCAGTCTCTGCTGGCGTATGATAACGATTGAGATCTCTGGGTTTCATAATGTTATCTCCTGAGCACGGCTACAATAGACGCAGTGGTATGCATAGAATAATGACAATCTTGCAAAAGCTATAAAGTGAAAGTAGTAAAAAATAGAACATACGTTGTATAACGAAATATCTATTTTGAGCAATTTATTAATAATATCTTTTATATATATTAGCTGTCTTTGCATAGCGCACTGGTGCTATTACCTTTAGTGCCACTGCCAAAGAAATTACAAAACTCGCCGCTTTGAATATTAGCGACATCAACCTGCTCGACCAGCATTTTGTTCGGGATATTATTATCCGTCATACATTTGGACACACCATCGGCGCTATCTGAGGCGTCTTTTTTAAAGCAGTCTTTGATCTCATCGGTTTTGGCATTGCCATAAGAAGGCAGTACTGAAGTCGAATAAATAGCAAAGGTATGCATTTTCGCCGTTTTGGCTTCAGTGTCTGAGCCAAGCGTCATATGTCCAAAGGCACGTGTACCAGCTACATTACTGACATTTTTGATCATGACTTGGGTCATGGTAGTGTTGCGAGCACTGGTATAATCACCAATTACGGTAGGATCACAGTAGCCCTCATTATTACTCAATAGCATACCCGCACTACGACGTATCACGGCTTTATCAATATTAAAAAATCCCGTACGCGGACGATAACAGAAGTCAATAATGTCATTATCGGCACTGCTGTTCAAAATATAATAGCCAAAGATGCCCGTAAAGCTCATGATCTGCTTATGTTCTTGACTCTGAGGGTCATCATTAACTGACATCTCAATCTTATTATTGACACTATCCGAGGACTGTAATAGTACGGTATTAATCTGATCACTGGTCGCAAGCTTCAGGTCGATGCTGCTGTTACGTACCGCAATTACGCCAACAAGCATGATAAGAATTAAAAACAGCAATACGACAATCAAGACCGCACCGTGCTGATTGGATAATGTAGAGGGAGTTGAGTAATGTCTATTGATATCCATGGCTAATTACCTTTATTAATATACATTAGCCATCAAATCTGAGGCTGGAGTCATCTACTTAATCAATAATAATTATCTAACAATGGTTTATGGTGCACTATTATCAATGATACGCATGACGCGCGCATTGCGTAATAAAATATTTGACTCATAGACACGGCGCAGATACTTTGGCGCATTACCTTGTGTTTTTAGAGTCTGCTCTTCACCGAATATGATAAATTTTTCAGCGCTTGCTTCAGGACTGTTCGCAGTACTACGCGCTAAAACAGCAATTCTAATATTGACGATTGGTGGCTTGGGATCGGTCAACGCCATATATTGCGCCACAGTCATATCGGCATATTCATAGCTTACTTTACCTGATGCGGTGACGACAGACTGTTGTACGCCCAAACGGATGTTAAATTGATCAATATTCTCAATAATAGTTTGACCGTTGTCCGTGAAGTTTTCTGCTGTTTTATCTTTTATACGACCAGCGTCACAATTAAGATTGAGGTTTCTTCTTGTACCATTTCCGGTACCTGTACCTGTGGTGACAAAATAACGAGTAATGACATGCGCATTCGGTTCAATATTTACACCTTCGCAGTCAAACAGCTCTTTCCCTGTAGTATTCACATATTGAATGGTCAGCTGTTCACTCGGTATATCTGTATTGCTTAACGTAGCGGGGCTCGTAGCGACCGTGCGTGTTACAAAATTGCCAGAGGTATCACCATTTTTTACCGCAGCATTGACATTAGTAGCATCTTCCTTACCGACGGTTAAAATAACACCGCCCATCGCTGTCGTGTCATTAATAGCCACGCCGTCATTACCCAAATTCGCAAGACGTATTTGTGGCTCAATAGTCTGTAATCCAAATACTGCTTTGTCCTGAATCTCAGAGCCTGCAGTTTGTATCCGATCGACGCGCTGACTGGTTATAAAAACTTGTATGACCGCTGCCGATATCAGCAACCCTAATACCAGTGATATCATCAGCTCAATTAAGGTAAACCCTCGCTGATGGCGGATATCATGAGATATGAGTCTGGGAGTAATATGGCTCATCAGTACGTCTCCACGATGACGCACGTGCCACCACTTTTATAGACGCCTGTACTGGTAGCACAGGCATTAGCGTCGTCACTCATCTCAGGTTTTGTATTGCCCCAAGCGGCAATGAGGCATTTAATCTCAGAAAAATTAGCCGTTCCAGGGCAAGTCACCATACTTATAGTGATACCATAATCTTGAAGTTTTTTGACCGCGATATTTGCATCTTTTATAGCAATCTGTTCTGAGCTACATTTTTCACTTAATTCTTTACAAGTGGCTGCCTTACTTTCATCAGGGGTTTTGATAGCATCTTGGTAGGCTTGCATTTTTAAAGGATTGGCGCGCATATTTTCAGCCAATCCACGTACAACGCTTAACGCCTGCGTACGTACTAAGCTCTCATCAGTTGCTTTAATAGCTTGTAACTGCAAAGCACTAAAGCCCAGTACTGCCACTGATAATAATAAAACAGCAACCAGTACTTCTACCAATCCGACACCGCGCTGATACGATAGCCTAATCATGTGCATGATCCTGCAAGTTGACTTGTAATATTACCTAGCTTACTAACACTAACCTGTCTGGGAGAGGCTGCCGTATTACTATCACAAATAGTATAGGTCATCTCATCTGCGGTTTTATTTGGCTTAAACTTAACATCGCCAGTAGCCTTAATGGTGATTTTGGCATCATATCGATACGTGGCGACAGCGTTTGAGTTAGCTTTAAGCTCGATTGAGCCCGTACCTGTGCCATTATTATTAAAACTTACGGTTACTATCTGCCGACGAATCACACTTTCTACTTTGGCTTCTTTTAGGGCGTTGACTAACGTAGCAGTTGTACCCTTTACCCGCTGATTGGCAAGCTGAGTACTGATATTTGGTGCAGCAATACTCACAATAATAGCCATAATCGCCACCGTCACCATCAGCTCAATCAGGGTAAATCCTGCGCTGGTTGTAGGTTGTGAGTATGACGAGCTATTTATGGATGCGTTCACATCAATATCCTATGACTGACTACTACCGATTTTCAAATAATGACGATGAATCCTTCTATTAACAAAGCATTCGTCATCAAACAACTGACATCTACCTGACATCTAAGTAACTTATGATGAATATATTTTATTCATCAATTATTTTATTAACATTGCAATATTCATTCCACTATATCTATAGGATTACACCTCGGTTTAGGGTGTGATCCCTTTACCGTGATTAGGCATAAATTAAAGGTTATCTATTTTAAAATTATTGATTACACAGTATAAAGATACAAATTAGCAATGTTCATTATACATAAAAATAACACTAAAAGTCAGTGTGTGATTTTTATCATATGGTGAGGATACTGAGCATGGTAGGGTTATCATTGATGACGATGACTACCATGCGCAAGTGCGTAGGCGCTAATATGATAGGGATGAGTAATGGGAATATAGGCATTAAGAGGCGTGATAGACTGAGCAAGTAGCGTACCCGCTAACGCCTGCAAACTCGCGCCTGTCGTGGCAACATCATCGAATAATAGCAGACGTTTAACAGGTGGTTTTGCGGTGAGGACAAAGGCATTATTCAGATTGGTTAAGCGTTCAGCGCGGCTCAAGCCTTGTTGCCTGACCGTACTGTCAATACGCTGCACGCCATGCCATAGTGGGATTTGCCAATGTTTAGATAAATAAGCGCATAAGACCGTTACAGGGTCAAAACCGCGCTTCATAAGCCTGCTGTTCGTCGTTGGCATAGGAATAATGACGCTGTTGGCTGCATGGCAACCATGAGGACGTGGCAATTGACGTAAGGTATGCACCAATAATGGTAACTTCGTCATGTCTTCATGGTGTTTAAAAGCGCGAATGGCTTGGCGAATAGGATACTCATAATAGCTCGCCGCTTGAATCGCTAGTGACGTGCCTGCGACGACATCAATATTAAAGGGAGCAGGCAGCCACATGATATGCTCATGACAACGCTGACATAACAACCCTTTATTAAAATAGCGGCTAGACAATGACCTCAGACGACTGACCGAACCACTGGCATCATTGTTAAATGAGCGTGGTAATGGTGGGTCACTACGGGTCACACGGCAAAGCTGACAGCGACTATTCAGATACTCTGCCAGCCATAAGCCACTTTGGTACGGTGCTAAACGACGCATAAATGACCACTATATAAATAACTACGGTAAGTACCATTGGCGTGTCTGATATGAAAGCTCTGTGTATTATCGGCTTTATTCTTATAAGCTTTATGCTTACAAGTTTTATAACTACAGACCTTTCCAGTCATTCAGCATAATCCCAACGCCGATTGCAGTATTTTTTTGATTGTAATCAATAATAGACTCGCCATAACCGCGGAACAGTTGCAGATAGCCATGGACATTGTTAGTCAGCGGATAAACGTAATCCAACTGTACCGCGCCTTTTTCAGTTTTATGGTTATAGCGTAGGGTGCCACTGAGGCTTTGCTTATTTGGTAAATCATATAAGAAAGTGACATCGCCGTGACCCATGAAGTCTTCGATATCTGGGTTATCATCACTATCGTCATTTTCGGTACTGATACGCGACCATATTCTTGGCACTATCGCAAATTTACCCCATTCAGCACCGCCCATCACATAGGCACGATTCCATGAGCGCGATAACGGGTCAGACTGACCATTTGAATGATGCGATGCCCCTACGCCGAGCATCCGTAAACGCCCACCAAAGGGCAGATTAGCCTTCACAGGCTGGGTTATAAAAACCTCCGGCTCATAGTCAGTCGCACGGAATGGACGTGAATTCTTCTGATTATAAACCTGCCAATGCGACAGTTGGCTATAGCCAAACCACATATCAGCGCTAGTCCCAAATAAGTCTTCAGCCACTTTAGTTTTAATAGATACTTGTAGTTTTAGCTCAGTATTACGCATCTCATCAGAGGTAAAATTGACTTCTTCTTGACTGGGGGTACTTGGATTACGATTAGGGTTGGTACTATAAAATAAAGGTAATACATACATAGGACGATGCGGACGCGCTGACCATGTGCCTCGTTCACTATTCTTATCCAAGTCATAAGCTAAGCTTAACGGGGTGTATTTTTCGATATCATTTTGGGTCACGCCTACGTCTTCTAAAATTTGCGCGTCAGTTTTTACTTTACCGTTATCCAAGTATTCTGGCGATATCGGCTGACTACTGACTACGACCGTATCCGCCTCTACAACCGTATTTCCATTAATAGGTGTTACGTTTTCAGCCAAGATAACTTGCGGATTGCCTGAAATCGTACTTTGCAATGTTTTGACGAGATCTAGAGGCTGTTTCGCCGTAGTATAACTTGGCGTTTTACCTTGCTCTGCAACCTTATCAAAACATGCTAGTCGTGCTGCATCGCTCTGAACTTGCGTACATTCAAAAAACAGATTCGTCTGCATCGCGATAAATTCTTCGCTGACTGATACGCCATTATCAACGGGAGCAGTGAGATATTTTAAGCGTTTATGAACGGTTTGCGTTGAGGTAATGCTGGTATTCGGTGTGGTTGCAGTCACTACGGGCAGCTCGGTTATAGAAGACTGGCTATTCGCCGCTTGCGCCGACACCGCAAGGCAGCTCATCATCAAACCAACGGTCACGCTCAGATAAGTCTGGGCACCCTGCTTGGGAGATTGAGGCGTTGAGAAAGTATGAACAAACATAAATGTCCTTTATCTTACTAGTATTGCAACCAGCAGAGTCTCTGAAGTGACTGATATAATCATTAGCGTCACCACTTCGTCACCATTACAGGTAAGCAGTCAACTGGGCGCTAATATAGAAATAAGAGGAATATAGGTATTAAAAGCAGCAATGCTGGGTTGGCATCACTGCTTTTAGAATGTTACTTTATTGTAATGAAAATACGCGCATGTTACTAGGATTGATTGATTATTTACTCATGACGCATGAGACATCTTTTTAATACGATCATGCCGCGTTATTCATAACGGACGCCACCACTCTCAATCCAACCGCCTTGATGTCGCGCTGCAGGATCATGATGCGTCCAGTGTACCAAGCCACCTTTCTCATTATAAACGTACTCGCCATAAAAGCTCAGTGGCGTACCTTTTGCGACATCAGCCACGCGCGGTGCTAAGTCAATATTGTGCACCAATAATAACGTTTGCTTAGGATTGACGTCAGCAAGCTCAATCAGTATTTTTTGATGACGGCTGCCTTCATTATCATCAGGCAAGGCTTTGATAATTATGCCGCAGCCCTTAACTTGACGCTTTGATTGTTTGGCGGTAAAAGCTTGCATTACGGTGTCATTTTGACAAATATTGATAGTGCTTTCTTTGAACACACCATTACTATCATTACGTTGAACCGTCGCTGACGATAACGAATCGCTTGGTTGGCAACCGCTCAGCATTATTGTGGCAGTAAGCAAGCTTACTGCTACATACCGAGTCTGATTGATAAGCCTATTTAAGGTGACAATATTTTTCATAGAAGTAGCATCATTTTTTAAAGACAGTAGAACATGCATTTGATAAAAAAACGAGCCAGCAACTGTTTTATAGTCGTGCTGGCTCGTTGATGATGTTTAAGATTAAGAGGTTGTGATTTTGCGTTATTGATTCAACGCTGTCAATGTTTGCTCGAACTCCGCGCGACCCGTCTCGCCCACTTGTTTCTTAACCAATTCACCATCTTGATAATATAGCAGCGTTGGTGGACCAAATAATTGATAACGCGCTAAGATGGCTTTTGAATCTGCGGTGGTATCCGTAATATCGAGTCTCACCAATTGCCAATCTTGCATCTGTGCAGGGCGATTGGTAAATAAATTTTTATCCATAATACGACATTCAATACACCAATCTGCGGTCAAATCGACCAAGACTTTCGGATTTGCCGCAGTGATAGCATCAAGTTCTGCGAGCGTGGTGATTTTGGTATCTGACACATTATTAACACCGCTATTACCGCTAGCTTGTCCGTCGGCTGCTTGTAGCATCATCGGAGCCGCACTCAATGACTCTAGCGGATGCAAGCTATCATTATTACCCAATGCAGCACCAATAATCAGACATGCTGCCCAAATGCCCGCCACCAAACCAAGTGCTTGGGATAACATTCGACCTTTACCCAACCAGCTCCATGCCCATGTGGCGACGACCATAAACCATAGCGCCCACACTAACAACATGACTGGTGATACGAACACGCGCTCAATGAGTAATAACGCCACTGCAAATAGCAATAACGCAAAGCCTTGCTTAACCCAATTCATCCACTCGCCCGCTTTTGGCATGATACTGCCTTGAGTTGCCCCAATTAAAATAAGCGGTGCGGATAAACCAAAGCCCAACATAAATAATGCCGCAAATCCTAGCAGCGGATTGCCTATCGTTGAAACAGCAAGTAATGCGCCAAATAAAGGCGCAGATACACAAGGTGACACCACCAGCGCTGATAAAAATCCAGCCGCTAAACTACCGCCCGCGCTGCCTAACTTACTATCACCAGCTTGGCTTAAGCCTTGCATTTTACTAACAATAGCACGGGGTAAACGGATGCTAAATACTTCCAGCATATATAAGGCTAACAAGACAAAAACGATGGCAAAACCAATTAAAATAATGGGGTTTTGTAGCCAACCGATAATACCCAAGGATTCACCGAATACAGCAATCAACGCCCCTAATATACCGTAAGCAATAGAGACGCCTACCGCATAACTGGTGGTTAAAATAACGCCTTTTTTCACCGTTGGATTTTGCTGACGAGCGACAATATTAGCGACAATAGGCAACATCGGTAGCACACAAGGCGTAAATGCTAAGCCTAGACCTGCTAAGAATAATAAACCCAATGCCAACCAAGGATGCTTCGCTAAACCGAAAGGGTCACTGTCTTCTAAGTCATTGGCAGCAACAACGTCACTGCTATTAGCAGTATCAGCACCACTGATGGTGTTGCTGTCTGCTCCAGATATCGTATTGCTATCGGCACCAGAAATCGTATTAATAGCAGTGCTATCCTCTACCGAGGTATTCTCTATTAAATCACCATCAATACCCTCACCTTCTTGGGGCTGTTGCTCATTTAATACAGCAGCATTGCGCCCATTCTCAGTAGGCGTATCCGCACCCGTTATGGTGTTTACGACATTGTCAGCAGTATTGGTGCTTTTTTGCGCCAAGGTACTAGCTACTGGCACGACATCTGTATTTGCAGAATTACTGATATTGCTGTTACTGGTAGCAATCACAGATGTGGGCGCTAATTTTTGCGATGTTGCGGCTATAGTAACCGTGGTCTTAATCTTCTCTGGTGGATAACACAAACCTGCTTTGGCACAGCCTTGCCAACCAATAACTACTGCGCCCTTCTCGACACTTTTACCGCTAGTATTAGTCAAAGTGGTCGTCGCCACTACATTGGTTTGGTCAAATACTGGTACGCGCCCAAAGGTTGGATCATCAATCGAGACTGGCTTCTGACTAAAAGTAAAGGGCGTGGCGCTCACGCCAGCAGGAAGCTCTAACTTGATGCGATCTTTATAGACATAATGTTCAGGCGTGATATTAAAATTAATCAAGACACGCGTACCATTAGCGACCGCTTTTGTCGTACTGCTGACCTGAAAGGCTTTATCAACGGGTAAAAACTTCTGTTGTGCGCCGCTTTTATCACTGCTAAATAAATCACCCAAACCGGCTGCCTGAGTCGTCATTGTCGTGGCAGTCAGTCCAGTAACCAGCGAGGTACTGGCGACCGCAAGCGCAAAAATATAAGACTTCTTAGAAGTGGTTTTTGTATTTACCGATGATTTTTTTGTCGGCGTCTTTATAGACATGAAGGGCTACCTTTTATTACCAATATTTAAACAGACTTGCTCATACAACAGGCTCATCTAAGAGTGTCTTGATACTCGCTATTTACGTGCCGCAATATTAACGGTAGTTTTAATTTTTTCGGGTGGATAACACAGCCCCGCTTTGGCACAACCTTGCCAGCCAATAACAACAGCAGCATTTTTTATCGGCTTACCCGTCGTCGAGGTCAGCGTCGTGGTTGCCACCACATTTCTTTGGGTAAATACGGGCACTTTACCAAAAGTGGGATCATTAATGGAAACGGGCGACTGACTAAAGGTAAAGGGCGTGGCGCGGACACCTTTAGGAAAACTAAAGGTAATTCGGTCTTTATAGACGTAATGACCGGGAGTGATATCAAAATTAATCGAAAATTTTGTGCCTATAGACGTCGCTTGACTACTGCTAGTCACTTGAAAAGCTTCACCGACTGGCAAAAACTTCGACTTCGTGCTGCTTTGGGCATTACCAAATAAATCATTCAAACTGGCAGCTTGCGCGGTCATTGACGTTGTCAGCAATCCTGTAAATAAGGAGGCACTGGCTAAGGTAAGCGCAAAGACAACAGACTTTTTGAAAGGAGGTTTTATATTAGTGACTGATTGCGATGTTGGTATCTTAATTGACATGAGTAACTACCTTTGATTGCGGCTTTAATGATTAACGTTAATACTAAATGATACTTTTTATAGTCTTGGTAATAATTGCAAAACATGAATTGCAAAACATTATTTGGAGTGACGTTCATTCCATATCGTCATAAAAAATATCAACCAATAACACCTTATTGGTTGATATTTATTGACCCCGAGTGACGGCTCAGATACTAAGCATAAATCTCGTATTGTGTATTTAACGCATAGTTATTGAACGCACAGGTATTGAACGCATCGCCATCACACTATAGTTGAGCATAGATATTACGCTATAGCTGAGCATAAATATCAGCGTCTTGACCCTCGCCACCTTGCTGACCATCCGCCCCAAGCGAAAATAAATCATAAGGACGACCCTCGCTACCGGGAGCAACGTACTGCATCTCGTTTTCCCAACCATCCGTTGGATAACCACCTTTAATATAGCCACCCTCAGGATAATTCTTGGCATCCGCAGGCGGTGTGGTTAGCGCCTCTAACCCTTGGGCTGTTGTTGGATAACGCGAATTATCAATCTTATACATATCCAGCGCATTAGATACGGTTGCTAGCGCCGTTTCCGTAGTTTTCACGCGAGCTTTGTCACTTTGCCCCACCACTTTTGGCACGACTAACCCAGCAAGAATCGCCAAAATAACAATCACCACCATAATTTCAATAAGGGTAAAACCAGACTGATTGTGGCGACCGGCACTGGTGACTTTGGGCTGAGTATCGGAGACAGAATAATCTTTTAGCGTATATATTGGTGTTTGGGTGTTCATAGTCATAGCGTCGGTCATCACGGTTAGGTGTTAAAGCATTAACGTAAAGGTTAATGACTAAATGATAATCACTATAGACGATGGTTTTATATTTATCTACCTTTGCTCATATATTATTATGGGGGCAATAATGACAATGTTTACTCAATCTCATTTTCAGCAGCAGCATTACTTAAACACTATAAATTAAATACCATAAACTATGGCAATCACTATAGCTTAACTTTTAAATGACCAACAGCAAAAGGAGAAGTAGGCTAACAATCTACAACAGTAAGCAAAACTTAAGAAAGTTAAATTAATCTTAAGTTAAATTGATAGACTAAAAATGAAGAATATAGAGATGTAATAGGGAAGAGGTACGGAAAAGTTTTGCAGTAGTAAATAGTAAGTGGTTTAAGTGACAAGCTCAAACCGATTGAACCAAACAAGACAATAAAAAATAAAATAAAGCATTTGAATAAATAACTGAAACTAGCCCGCCAAATCATTCATATTCACAATCGGCAACATCACCGCCATCACAATAATCATTACCACCACACCCATCAATACCAACATTAACGGCTCAAGTAATGATAGCAAGGTGCTGATAAAATTGGTGGCTTCGGCTTCTTGCATGGCAGCCGCACGGCTCAGCATACTTTCAAGCTCACCAGAGTTCTCGCCACTTTTTATCATTTGTACCATCATCGGTGGAAAATAACGCGATTTATCGAGCTGGCTGGACAAACTTGCACCCTCAGTCACTCTATCCGCCGCCTGAATAATGGTTTTCTTAATGTGTAAATTAGTGGTGACCGCTGCACCAATGTGTAACGCCTCAATTAACGGTACGCCTGAGCGCACCAAGATGGCGAGAGTACTGGCAAAACGGGCGGCATTCAGTCCCTTCGAGAGACGCGCGAGTATCGGTAATCTGAGCACCAGACTATCAATGGCAAGCTTGCCCGCCTGCGTCTGCGCAAAGCGATAAGATAAAAACGCCGCGCCTGCCAATACCAATAGTATTAGCCACCACCACTGCGTAATGGCATTTGATAAGGCAAGCACCACTTGCGTAATCAGTGGCAGCGCCTGTTCCGATTGCTCAAACACTTTCACAATCTTGGGCACGACAAAGCTCATTAGCCCCATAATGACGGAAATTGCCATGACCATTAAGACGATAGGATAAACCATCGCCCCTTGAATTTTCTTTTGCAGCGCAAAGCGGTTTTCGGTGTAATCGGCAAGCTGATTAAGAATCAAATCTAAATGCCCTGACTTTTCACCAGCGGCAATAGTAGCAATATACAATGGTGGAAAACTGGTGGCTTGTTGTAAAGCACGCGCTAAACTTAAGCCCTCTAACACATGCGAGCGCACGGCAAGCATGAGCGATTTAATATGTGTTTTTGGGGATTGTTTGGCGACGGCAGCAAGGGTTTCTTCAAGGGGAATACCGGCTGCGAGTAGTACAGAAAGCTGACGGGTCAATAATGCCAACTCATAAGCAGAAGGTTTTTTATAACGGTTTTTATTGCGATTTTGGCTATTGTTAGCATTGACCGCGCCAACTTCCATCGGTGTCCAGCGTTTGTCACGCAGCTGCTGCCGCACTTGCCGCGCAGAGTCGCCCTCTAACAGTCCTTTTTGGACGACGCCCTGTTCATCAAGCGCTTTATAATGATAAGCAGGCATAGCGTTGCGCATCCTAGAGCAGACCAAATAGCAAATTATCGGTCGATGTTATAGAGATAAAATGACGGTATAAAATAATGATATGAAAAAAATTGGCACTATTAAAATATTGGCTAAAACAGCGTAAAACATCAGCTAAAACAGCGGTGTTGAGTCATGAGTATCAGGCATCATACCTTGTAACAACAAAATATCTAAATGCTGCTGCTGCAATTTTTTATCAAAGTCATTGACCTCGGTGATGAGCATTTTTTCAATACGCTTATCCGAAGCATAGACACTGAGGCGGGCACAAATAACCGCCAACTGATAAATACGTTTTTTACAATAACCGTCAAGCCCTTGTAACAAGCGCACCATATGCGGCGTCTCAAGGCTCGCGTAGTCATAGTCGGCAACGACATATTCACCAAGCGCGGTAACGCTATAGCTGATAGACAGATGCGCATAAAAATAACAGCTGAATAAATAGCCCATCACATGACCAATATAATAGCCGCGATCATAAGTGAAGCTACTGACCCCAAAATGCCCCAGAACATAGCTGTTAAGGCTGGCTTGGTCTGGTATAGGCTTGGAATGTTTGAGTTTGCCAACGGTGGGCAAGCATAATGGATTGTGACCATCTTGCACGCTGAGCTGCCAGCCGGCAGGTTGTTGTGCCGGCATGTGATGCATAATATCAGCGATAATGTCATCGACCACATGCAGCTGTTGCCATAAACGCTCTAGCGCTTCTGTATCAAGTAAGCCACGTTTATCCAACTGTTGCGCCAGTAAATACTGCTGATATTCTACGAACTGCGACTTGAGCGTTTGCACCAAATAAGTTGGGCGCGTCTGCGCAGACGCCATATATAACTGTCGGGTACGCTCATGCTGCATGCGATAGTTTGCCACGCGCTGCATTGCCACATTAGTATCGTCTGTATCCGTATTAACATGATGACTGGCAGGCAACGTAAATAACGCCAATAGCTCAGCCTTATCCAGCACTGGCAACTCGCTATCGGGCGTATTATCAGAATGCTGTGGTTGACTAGCTCGCTTGGATGCAAGACTGCCCTCATCTGTAGCAGATACAGACAAGCCTTGATTAGCACCTGAGTCGGCACTGGGCTTAATATGGGTCTTCACGGTCGGTTGGGTCATAACATACCATCACCAGTAGAAAATAAATGTCATCTTAGCGCGTATACTGGTGGGAAAATAGCGTGCTATCACCAACAATGATATGCAGACAACTTACGGCTCTATAGTACCTGAACCCACGAACGTTGTCAGCTTTGCTAATAGCAAAAGACAATTCATGCAAAGGGAAGTTACGCCATTACTTTTTTTCGATACTGCTGACGATAGACTTTTGGTGACACACCATAAACGCGTTTAAACGCTTGGCTAAACGTAGAGTCTGACGCATAACCCACCAGCTCACTGATACGGCTGATACTATTTTGTTGTAAGCGCAAATAACGCGCTGCCAAGCGCAGACGATAATCAATCAAATAAGTGAGTGGCGGCATACCCACACTGTCTTTAAAACGCTGCGCAAAACTAGAGCGCGACATACCAGCGACCTCAGCCAACTGATGAATCGTCCAGTTTTGGTCTGGTGCTTGGTGCATCGCAGCCAGCGCTTTTGCTAAATATGGATCTTTCATCGCCTGTAACCAGTTATCTGTCGCCTCTGGCAAGCGTTCAATATACGTACGTAAACACTCAATCATCATAATACTTGCCCAATGATTGATAACCGCCGTCTTACCAATACGCTCATATTCAGACTCTAATGCCAGCAGCTTAATAGCGACATCAATGACTTCAAAACGACTCTCTGGTAAATCATGTATCTCAGGTAAAATAGACGGTAGCACAGACAATAAGGGTCGAACCATTTCTTTATCATATTGACATTCAATCAATATGACACAAGAGTTTGACTCGCCAATCTCCTCACTATTCTCAATATCACTCAAAGTAATGGCATGTTCTTTACAATGAAGTAGCTTATCATCGAGCGCTTGAGCATTATCACCGTTATATTCCATGGCATAAGACACATGCTGATACGTATTAGGAATCATAATCATATCGCCAGCATGAGCTTGGCGCAAGCTCCCACCCACATCCATACAAAAGCTACCGGATATAACCAGATAAAATAAAATAGTATCTTTTCTTGTGATTGAATACGACCAATTACCCGAGCCTGTCAGACGATAATATTTTGTCTCGCTTAAGTGCACGTTCTCCAATAACATGCTCAACGCGTCCATAGACTCTATCCTTAAATATATGGCAATGAGCCAAACGTAGCAAAATAAACTACCTAATAGACATTACACAAGAAAAATCGCTTAACGTGGACTGCAAGTGAGAATATACATACGCTACACACAAATCTTGATCTAAAAAGTAGAACATACTTAAGTTATGATTGCTTGTAAGATATAAGCACTAACGATATATGAGTGAATTGGAGGCAAAATGACACCACACAGCGGCAAAGCCTGAGTCTAATCATTAGCCATAGTATAAAATGCAGACGCAAAAAATTGCCAAAATTGGCAAGAGTATTCTAATTAAAGAATTATTTAATTAATGTGAGGATGGTAAAGATAGATTATAAGAGGAAATACAGGATAAAATATGGGGCGACTGATGGGACTCGAACCCACGACAACCGAGATCACAACCCGGGGCTCTACCAACTGAGCTACAACCGCCATAACTATTGTCAATAATAGACAAAATTTGCAGGCTAAATGGTGCGCCTGGCAGGATTCGAACCTGCGGCCACCTCCTTAGAAGGGAGATGCTCTATCCAACTGAGCTACAGGCGCTCTTAGATGACTTTTATATATTTTAGTAGAATCATAGTTGCAGAAACTAAACCATTATACATAAAAAAAAGCCTGTAAGGCTCTTAAAATAGATGGTCGGAGTGATAGGATTCGAACCTACGACCCTCTGGTCCCAAACCAGATGCGCTACCAAACTGCGCCACACTCCGATACTTATCTATCATCTCGATAACTTCGCTGATTAAGTGGTTAACGGTGAAGCTGCTAACTCGTTAATGTTTGTTGCTATCGAGGTGCACATATTAAGGGGTAACGACGATTGTGTCAACACCTATTTTCAATTAATTTCATAAATTTGCACTTTTTTAGCGATTTATGCCCTTTTTTACGATTTTTTGCCATTTTTTATACTTATTTCATGATTAGATAGGGCAAATACTCACCGTTGGGGCTTATGTTGACGGTGATTGTATGAATGTGAGCAGCATGCAACTGTATTTTATGACGCTCATCGCAGGATTATTTTTATAAAAACCGTGATTACTCGATAGAAAGTAACTGATTTACCGTTCCTGTGAGCACATTAAAAGGCATGAGCCACAATCCAGCATGGCAATTTACCCTGTATTTCGCTTGCGTAAGTAACACAGGCTGTCTTTTATGGTCGGTTACGGGATAAATAAGCCAAACTTGTTCAGCGTGATACGCCTGCGCATAGCTGGTGAGCTGATAGGCGTCACTGGCGCTGATATCGCGCGTCTGCGCGAGATGCTTCCATTTAATATCGATAACATGACTGCACTGTAGTACGTGATTGTCATTTTTGCTATTACTATCATTGCTAGTGATGTGAGGAGAATGTTTTTTATTTAACAGGATATTTTTCTTATTCTCATCATATTTATTCACCATGTGATAAATCAAGACATCAGGCTGAATAGACAAACAGGTCTGCCCGCTGTCATCACGCAGCCAAACGTCACGCGGCTGGTACAAGGTCTGATAGAGCGGCTGAGCATGCTCGTCACGCTGATTAAATAAAATAGCAATCCTTTGACTAGCCCACTGCTCAAACGCTTGATTCATATTTATCAATAAGCATAGCCGTAGCTGAGGCGTACTCTGTGTAGGCTGCTTGTCATCGTGTAGGCTGCTACTGGCATTGATCGTCGCTTGTTGCCCTTGCAGCAACCAATAAGCCATCTCTAATAGTTGCTGTGCTTGTTGTAATTGCTGCTGCGTCAACGGCTGACTGCGCAGTTGATGTTTCGCGGATAAGTACAATGGCTGCAATTGCCGCCATTCATGAGGATTCAGCGCGGTTACGTGTTGCCATGCGATTACTGTTTTGGATAATAAGGGCTTGGGAAATAAATTTGCGTTGAATAGCGGTGTCAGCAATAGTAAGGCACTTTTAATCAGGCGATTGCTCAGCATATCTTGGCTCAGCATACTGACTTCACTGACGAATTTATGCGGCTGCGCGCCATTACGGCGCATTTGTTCTTTAATCAATAACTTGCCTTGTAACCGCGACTGATTATAAACCTGCGTTTGGTAGTGTTTGCTCGGTTGGTAAGCAGACAAGCGCTGCAAAAACTGGGTGGCTAACCACTGCGATAAGGGTGGCGTTTGATTCAGCAATGGCGTCAGATGCTGACTGAATTGTCCGAAATTCTTGTTATGTGGCATCTTGCTAGGCGAGTCGCTACCGCCACTGATTAAATCCGTCAGCATCCGTTGTACCCAGTGGCGGGTCAGCGATATATTGTCCTGTTGAGCGCTATGAGTATCCTGCATACTGGCAACGGTTTTGGGTAATATCTCAAGCATCATGCCACTAGGTAGCATAATAATCCCAATATAATGCCCCACTTTTAGCTGCCACTGTCCACGCTGTCGCTTAATCGTAAAGACGGTAAACTCCTGCGCGACTAACCAAGCAAAATCAGCAGCCTGTAAAAAGTCAGTGACCGTTAAACGCTGATGCTCAAATACGGTAATCACTGAGTTAGTCCTCATGATGCCTCTCATTGACACTCTTCATTGATGTTCTTTATTCATACAAGCGCTGGTATATGGCAGCTTGCGCAAATTCACCAGTCTTGGCAATTAAATCGGGATTGATAACATAGCCATTGTTACTCATTTCTTGACCTAAGAATATCTGTTGACTGGCAAACATTTGACTATAATTATCGGTACTTGCCTGCTCACTAAGATGGCGTGATGGATTAAGTGCCGCTTGAATATCTTGAATAAACTGCTCACTAAACGTCTGCTGCTCATCATGAAATAAATACTGCAAAATATGCACTTGCCCAGCAGCAGCTTGCGCTAACTGTGGGATAATTTGCTCAGTTAAAGCGATTTGCAATTGTTCTAAGGTCTGTACTGAGCATAAAAAAGCATGACCCAGTTGCGCCTCTTGTCCTAAGGTTTGGATAATACGATGATTTAAACCCGATAATAGTTTTGCTAAATCAATTTCGTTTGTTGACTGCTTATCGGTGCTGTTATTGGTCAATCTACTATCAGAATTTTTATTGTCCAAGATATTAATAATGGGCAATAATTCAGGTCGTGGTGGACAATCTATGAAGCGAAAACGACGACGCAATGCCATATCAAGGGGCGCTAAAGAATGGTCTTGCGTATTCATGGTGGCATAGATATCAACGTTCGCAGGGACGCTAAAGGCACGCCCAGAATAGGCTAACTGCACCTGCATTTCATTGGCAAGACCAGCGCGTTTATCTGACTCAATCAAACTTAGCAGCTCACCAAATACTCGTGAGACGTTGGCACGGTTAATCTCATCAATGAGCATCGCATAACGCTGCTCTGAGTCATTAGCGGCGCGTTGGCACAGTTGTAAAAATGCGCCGTCTTGAATGTCATAGCGAATTTGCGCTTGGGTATTTGCACCAATAACTGGACGAATGCCTTCAACAAATTCTTCATAACCATACGCTTGATGAAAGCTAACCATGCTAAAACGCTGCTTATTGACGGGTACACTATCACGCTGTGCCTGCCGAAACTCCGCCAATCGCTCAGACAATTCTGCTAATAAACTCATGCTCTCAGCCAATAAAAACCATGCTCCGCTCTCATCTTTATCAAAATAGGCTTGGCTAGCACGCTTTTTATAATCGACCGTTTGAGAATGCATTGGACTATGCATTTGTAGCACTGACCATGCGGTATTGCTTAAATTTTTATCACGCTCGTTATTCATGGCTTTCGCCACAAAAAACTCATGTGCTAAAATTTCAGGCACTTTTACTAAATCCTGTTGCTGCGTTTTTAACTCTAAAAAAATTAAACAGATAACCTCTCGCCAGCTCAATTCGTATAGCAGTTGCGCCAGTAGTTGCTTAGCATCAACAGCCGCTAAATGATCGGTATAGTACTGAGCAATTTGCAGCAATTGGTAGGTTTTTCCCGTGCCAGCGACACCGGTATAGATGATATTGACAGGCGTATTTGGCATAACTTAACTCAGTATTAAAAACACATGATAACCATTTGATGGTTTATTAAATGATAATTAAAGCCATAAAAGGGTAATAACAATAGGGTATAAAAACCCATTAATAAGCACTCGCCGCGCGATTCGTTACGTGACTACTACTTTATGAGCGCACAAGTCTATGCTAATAATAGTGGCACTAGAGCGGTTAATGCTAACATGACTAGACGCAGATAGCCGCCCATTAACGGTTTTTGCTTTCAAGTCGCTACTTCTAAAATTGTCACCATCGTCATTTTGAGGAATATCGTATGTCAGGATTATTAAAAAAAATACCCACTACATCCAATGCTACCTTACCAGCCAAAACTGCTGATACGCTCAACCCTCAAATGGACACTGCCAACATTAAAGTCAAGCCAGTGAAAAATCAATTTACCAAGTTATTATCCGTCACTAAATATTTACCAGCTGCGGTACGCTCAACTGTTTTATCCAAAGCGTTTGGTAAAGTGGTGCCGTATGTGGGCACGACGGGCATCTGTTACGAAACCGTTGAACCCAATAAAGTCGTGGTCAGCTTAAATAATAGCAAGGCGGTGCAAAATCATATTGGCTCTATTCATGCGGTTGCCGTGACTTTACTTGCCGAAACCGCCACTGGTTTTATATTGGGGTTAAATTTACCCTCCGATCGGATATTGCTGATTAAATCCTACTCCGTTAATTTTTATCGCCCGCTTACCAAAGGTCAAGTTGCCGCTATCGCCACCTTATCCGATGAGCAGCGCTTAGATATTTTAAATACGCCTAAAGGTGAAATGGTCATTCCTTGCGTGATTAATGACCGTGAATCAGACCGTGAGCGTGATCCCATCGTGGTTGAGATGACGTGGGCGTGGATACCCAAATCTGAGTTAGAAGCACGCCGACAAGGCAAAGAGGTCAACCAAGAACAAGCCCCTGAAAATAAAGATGAGAATGCTCAGACAGCATGAATTGAACGCACATCAATAATAAAACACTCGAATAATAAGGAAATTATAATGTCTACTCATACTAAAACGCTTACGAGCACTTTATCATCTGTGTTACTGGCGAGCGCGTGTGCACTAACTATGACCATGAGCGCCACAGCGGCTCCGGCAGCAGCACCTATCGCTGTGAGTAAAACCGCCCCAATTTTTTATGGTGATGGCGGCAAGTATCCTTTTTCTGATGCGGTACGCGTTGGCGATACTTTATATATGTCAGGGCAAATTGGCTTTAAAGATGGCAAATTAGTCAAGGGTGGTATCAAAACTGAAACCAAGCAAGCATTAGATAATATCCAAGCGGTGTTATTACAATATGGTTATAAAAAGTCCAACATCATCAAATGTAGCGCTATGCTCACCGATATGGATGACTTTTCTGACTTTAATAAAGTCTATCAAACCGAGCTGGCTAAGCCTTATCCGGTACGCTCAGCCTTTGGTGTGGCAGAGTTAGCAGCAGGCGCGAGCGTTGAGATTGAATGTATCGCAGCAAAATAAGACATTCCATTAAAATATCGAATCAATGTCTTGAATTAAACTATCAAAGCGTCCTCAAGTAGGGCGCTCTCTTTGGTGACGCGCAAGACTTCTTCTAACGTTGTGCG
The DNA here is from genome assembly GCF_001298525.1 of Psychrobacter urativorans. Taxonomy (NCBI): domain Bacteria; kingdom Pseudomonadati; phylum Pseudomonadota; class Gammaproteobacteria; order Moraxellales; family Moraxellaceae; genus Psychrobacter; species Psychrobacter urativorans. Next base: position 1,783,423 of record NZ_CP012678.1, on the reverse strand, counting down.
CCCTGCAATCACTTTACGCAAACCATCAGCGCGAATCGAAGGCGTTTGCTTACGCGCATAGGCTTCTAGCTCATATTCTGCGGTATTGCTATGAATCATGCGCCGCATATCATCATCAATGGGCACCACTTCATATATCGCGGTTCTCCCTTTAAATCCTGACTGATTGCATTTATCACAACCAACGGCTTTAGGAAGATTAACCGCAGTCTCAGCGTTAATACCAATTTCAGTAAATAATTTAGCCTGCTCTGTATCCGCAAGTTGCCATGTCAGACAATGCGTACATAGCGTGCGCACGAGGCGTTGTGCCACCACGCCAATCAATGATGACGATAATAAAAAAGGCTCAATACCCATATCTTGCAAGCGCGTAACCGCTCCAATCGCGGTATTAGTGTGCAAAGTTGATAATACCAAATGTCCAGTGAGTGACGCTTGCACCGCAATCTCAGCCGTTTCAATATCGCGAATTTCCCCAACCATCACCACATCAGGATCTTGCCGTAACATCGCACGCAGACTTTTAGCGAAAGTCATATCGACTTTATTATTCACTTGCGTTTGCCCAATGCCATCCAGCTGAAACTCAATCGGATCTTCAGCGGTTAAAATATTGCGCGTTTGGTCGTTTAAGTCTGTTAATGCGGCATAAAGGGTGGTAGTTTTGCCAGAACCTGTCGGACCTGTGACCAAGATAATGCCGTGTGGTCGATGAATTAAGCGCTTCAGCTCATCATAGTCGTTATCAGCAAGCCCCAAATACGTCATATTAAGATGTCCGGCTTGCTTGTCGAGCAGACGCATTACTACCCTTTCACCAAAGCTTGACGGTAACGTCGATACACGCACGTCGACTTCACGCCCTGCCAACCGTAAGCTAATGCGCCCATCTTGCGGCACACGTTTTTCAGCAATATCGAGCTTTGCCATGACTTTAATACGTGATACTAATAATGGGGCTAATTGACGTTTCGGGGTAATAATTTCTTTTAGCTCACCATCAACACGAAAGCGCACCACTAACCTTTTCTCAAAGGTTTCAATATGAATATCAGAGGCATTTAGGCGAATGGCTTCGGATAATAGCGCGTTAATCAGGCGAATGATGGGCGCATCATCTTGCTGATCCATCAAATCTTCGGTCTCAGGAACGCTATCTGCTAAGCTATCAAGGTCAGGGTGATCTTCAAGACCTGCTGCGATATGCTGTGACTCACCCGTATTGCCCGCATACGCCGCGTTCATACGTTTTTCAAAATCGTCGGCGCTGACCCTTTCATATACTGGCACACTGCGTACACCTTGCTGCTGCAAAAACCGCGCTGCCTCATTAATCGCCGATAATGGCGTGGCTTTAGTCAGTAGCACTGTCGGTGGCAGCTCAGGATCCATCGCTAGAATAATCAACAGCTGATGGCGTTTGGCAAAACTGTACGGCAGTTGCATCATAATAAAGATACCCTAAAAGATAAATAGTGCAGGTTAAAAGGTCAAATTTCTTATTAAATAAACCTATAAGAAACCATTGACGCTTAGCCAATGAAACTGAATAATGAGTGCAGGTAAGCGCGCATGAGTTTGTTATACTAACATTTTGTTATGCATTTTGTGCTGTCTGATAAGCAAGGCTATCGCGCCATTTTATGATTTGAAAATTGTGCCTTATTAATGCTTAGCTATTAATTAGTTATAGCTTAATTATTGATTAATTATGGCTTATCAGCGCCCATTTTTACTGTGTTTTTTATTTTTCTGACTCTTTCTATCTTTTATACACCGCCCGTTATTAGGATTCCTGATATGTCACAAGTTTTGACGCCAACCCTAAGCCTTACTAATCATCAATCGCCTCTCGTCAATGATACTTTCACTGTTGGTAGTCGCACGTTTTCCTCGCGTTTGTTAGTCGGTACGGGGAAATATAAAGATATGAACGAAACCGGAGCCGCCATTGCCGCCTCTGGGGCAGAAATTGTCACCGTGGCTATTCGTCGCACCAATATCGGTCAAAATTGTGACGAGCCCAATTTGCTTGATGTCATTTCACCTGATAAATACACCATTTTGCCTAATACTGCCGGTTGCTTTGATGCTGATAGCGCCATTCGCACCTGTAAACTTGCTCGCGAGCTGTTAGGCGGGCATAATCTAGTGAAGCTTGAAGTGTTGGGTGATGAAAAAAGCCTATATCCGAATGTTATGGAAACGCTAAAAGCAGCAAAAGTATTGATTGATGATGGTTTTGAAGTGATGGTTTATACGTCGGACGACCCTATCGTCGCGCAAGAGTTAGAAAGTATGGGCTGCGTAGCGATTATGCCATTAGGTAGCTTGATTGGGTCAGGTTTGGGCTTGCTCAATCGCCATACGCTGAGCCTGATTATTGAAAATGCCAAAGTGCCGGTATTGGTCGATGCGGGTGTGGGTACGGCTTCTGATGCGGCAATTGCGATGGAGCTTGGCTGTGATGGTGTGCTGATGAACTCCGCGATTGCCAATGCGCAAAATCCAGTCATGATGGCACAGGCAATGAAACACGCGGTTTGGGCAGGACGCGAGGCATTTTTAGCCGGACGGATGCCGATGCGTAAAATGGCAACCGCCAGCTCACCGCAAACGGGTTACTTTTTCCAATAAATTTTTGTGATAACTTGATAGCTATAGAATAAAAAAATGGCTAAATACCATTTCATTTAACTGCTGTTCATCGCGCACAGCTCATTGATTTTAAAGATTGTTTCTAATCGTTTTTAAAGGACACGTTATGCGGTTGTTGACGGCAGTTGATCAGTTATTCTTACTTCTTGAGTCGCGTAAGCAGCCCATGCATGTCGGCGGGCTATTTTTATTTGAATTACCAGAAGATGCTCAAGGTGCGAATAGCGATTTTGTGTTTCAACTGGTTCAGCAAATGCAAACGTCTAAAGTACCGCCAAGTTTCCCCTTTAACCAAGTGCTTGAACATTTATTATTTTGGAAAAAAGACGAAGATTTTGTGGTCGAGCATCACTTTCGTCATGTGGCGCTACCTAAGCCCGCGCGCGTTCGTGAACTGCTCATGTATATCTCAAAGGAGCACAGCAGGCTGCTAGATCGTGAGATGCCGTTATGGGAATGTCACATTATCGAAGGTATTTGCCCAGAAAATGAACATAGCCGCGAACGCTTTGCGCTCTATTTTAAGATTCATCATTCGCTAGTTGATGGTATTGCTGCCATGCGTCTGATTCAAAAGTCGCTGTCGCAGTCTGCTACTGAACCGATGACCTTGCCCTTATGGTCACTCATGGCGCGCCATCGCAATCAAGTCGATGCGCTCATTCCTAAAGGACGCTCTGTTGGGCGTATTCTTAAAGAACAGCTTTCTACTATTAAACCCGTTTTTACTGAGCTGCTCGACAATATCAAGTATCGAGGCAATGAGGATTATGTGGGTTCTTTTGATGCGCCAATGAGCGTTCTGAATCAGCGTATTTCGGCATCACGGCGAATAGCGGCACAATCTTATGATATGCAACGCTTTCGCAAGGTTGCAGACGCGCTGAGCGTCAATATGAATGACGTGCTGCTTGCGGTATGTTCTGGTGCTATTCGGCATTATCTACAATCAATCAATGCGTTACCCAGTAAGCCGCTGATTGCCTTTGTACCCATGTCACTGCGTAACGATGATACGGCATCGGGCAATCAAATCTCATTTTTATTGGCTAATTTAGGCACCCATTTAGACGATCCAGTACGCAGGATACATCTGATTCATTGCAGTATGAACTGTGGCAAACGCCGCTTTAGACGTATGAATCAGGCACAAGTGATCAACTATAGTGCCATCGCTTATGCATGGGAAGGGCTGAATGTATTAACCGGCTTATTTCCAAAAAAACAAGCCTTTAACCTCATTATCTCTAATGTACCCGGTGTCCAAAAACCCTTGTACTGGAATGGTGCGCCTCTAAAAGCCTTGTATCCCGCCTCAATAATAGTAGATGGGCAAGCGATGAATATTACCTATACGACTTATTTAGATAAAGTTGAATTTTGTATTACCGCTTGTAGCAAGCTATTGCCTCATGTGCAAGATATACTGGCATTAGTTGATGAAGAGTTGAGCGTACTAGAAGCTATTAGTGAAGAAAAATATTTAGGCTTGCGTGAATAATGTTTGTTATGTGATAAGTCATATAATCAGTAATAAAAGTCGTAATGAATAAATATAGTGATAAAAACTCAATAAAAAAGCTGACTTCAATTATGAAATCAGCTTTTTTATTGTATAGCTTTTTAATAAAATTAAATTATTAGCCACAGCAACGTTGCAAATTTAATGCTTTTTCAAGCTCAGTGCTTAAAGCGCATCGCCCCATGCTGGAACAACCACTTGCATCAAAGGTTTTAGCAGTTTTACGTTACAAGCAAAGATAGAACCTGATTCCATAGAATTATGCGCGCCGGTATGGTCAACGACCACGCCGCGTGCTTCGGTGACAATAAGCTCGCCTGCTGCAATATCCCAAGGCTTGATTGACATCTCAAAATAGCCATCAAAACGACCAGCAGCCACATAACATAAATCAAGGGCAGCTGAGCCTAAACGACGAATTTGACCGCCCGCTTCAGTGATTTTTTGTAAGCTTTCATAGTGCTCTTTAGCGTAAGAGATGATTTCACCATTGCGTTTACGCTCAAGCGGATGTCCAGTGGTAAATAAGCCACCATCGATCGTTTTACGCTCACTGACATTGATACGGCGTTGGTTTAAACGCGCGCCTTTACCACGGCTAGCAGAGAACATCTCATCGCGGACAGGGTCATAGATAACGCCATGTTGAGTCACGCCTTTATGCTGTACCGCGATAGATACACAAAACTGCGGTACGCCGTGCACGAAGTTTTTAGTGCCATCTAATGGGTCAATAATCCAGCACCAGTCAGCATCTTCGCCGCGACCTTCCTGCATACCAAACTCTTCACCCAAATACGAGTGCGTTGGGTAGCTGGCTTTTAGCGTCTCAATCGTCAGTTCTTCACTAAAACGATCAATACGAGTTACCAAACCATCTAGTCCTTTAGACTCGATATCCAGCTCAATTTTATGACGGTTTTGATGCGCGTACAAAATTTCTTTACCGACTTTCTCGGCAGCACGCGCTGCGATGACGACCATGGGTTCCATAAATAACCTATTTGCTTGATGAATGAATACGACTAACTGCGTAATGTAACTAAAAAATACTGCGTAACAAAGTAATGTGCTATGTGATATACGATAGCGCTATAAGATAATTCATATCTCATAATCAATAATCTTGAAATCCGCCGTCATGGCAATCCGGCACGCCATACCTAATGGTTGCTGTCTGCTACTGCCCAAGTTGTCAAATAATTTACACCTACGGCAAGTAGGTGGCACACGTGCGCTTTATTTTCGCCATGCTATTTTATCAATTTTTTACCATGTATGGGTATTTATTATTAATTTTTCAAATTTATTAAAAAATTAAGGTATTTATTATCAATATATTAGCTGATTCAAACGGTTGTTTGTGAACGGAGGTGTTGGCTAAGACAGTAGTTGTTGCAACTGACGCGTTACCCCAGCGACGTCCAATCCACAATCTGTCAGCTGTTCTGCTTGCGAGCCATGCGCCACATAATAATCTGGAATACCAATATTGCAAATTGCTGGACGGCTCGTTTTAAAGGCGGCAGACGCGTTTAATAGATATTCATTTACCGCACTGCCCGCCCCGCCCATAATCATATGCTCTTCTAAAGTTGCGATATGAGTCACACCTTGCATCAATAAGCGCTCGATTAAGCTGCTATCTAAAGGCTTGACCCAACGCATATTCACGACGTGTATCTGACATTCTGTTTTTAAAATATCGTCTTTGATAACAATTTCAGCCGCTTGCTGAGCGGTTGCAACCATCGTCCCAAACGCTAAAATGGCGAGTTTAATAGGCGCAGTATCCACACCCAATACTGACTCTACAACGGCTTGCCCAATTTTATAATTCTGGAACGGTCGTTGAATCATGGCACCTGTACCCGTACCGCGAGGGTAACGTACTGCGGTGCTGCCTTGGTATTCATAGCAAGTATTTAGCAATTGGTAACATTCGTTTTCATCTTTTGGCGCGGCAATCAGCATATTCGGAATACAGCGTAAAAACGCGTAATCAAATACCCCAGCATGGGTCGCGCCATCTTCACCAACCAATCCTGCACGGTCAATAGCAAACATCACATCTAGATTTTGTAGCGCCACATCATGAATCAGCTGGTCGTAACCACGCTGTAAAAAGGTCGAATAAATAGCGACAATCGGTTTAACCCCTTGCGTTGCCATACCAGCAGCAAGCGTCACCGCGTGCTGTTCGGCAATTGCTACATCAAAAAAGCGCTCAGGGAACTGGCGGGCAAACTCAATCATGCCCGAGCCTTCTTCCATTGCCGGCGTAATAGCAAGCAACTTATCATCCTGTGCCGCTTTGTCGCATAAAAATTGCCCAAACACTTGCGAGTATTTTAAAGAAGGGGCAGCTTTTGGTTGGGTAGCAAGTTGGATATCAATAGCTTCATGACTAGCCACTGTACTGTCAGCAGTAGCCGTGTCATCGGCAGGTAACTTACTAATAGCATGATATCCAACAGGATCGGCTTCTGCTGGCGCGAACCCCTTACCTTTAGTAGTATAAATATGTACCAAAACTGGACCATGAACTTGCTTGGCAAGTGACAATACCCGCAACAGCTCAGGAATATTATGTCCATCAAAAGGACCAAAATAAGTAAAACCAACGGCTTTAAATAAATTATCTTCTAACTGTGGCACATAACGCTGCGCGCTGTGGCGCTTACGTCGATCAAAATCTTGCATCATTGGACGCTGGCGCAATACGGGTGCACCTGATTCCGAGATATCAACCTGATAACCCGACTCCCACAGCATGGCTAAATGCCGTGAAAACCCACCAATTGAGCAGGATATCGACATATCATTATCATTTAAAATCACTAGCAAGTCAGCGTCTTGTTGCACCGCATCGTTCATGGCTTCAAACGCCATGCCACCAGTCATCGCCCCATCACCAATCACACAGGCAACTGTCTGCGCCCGTCCTTGATAACGCAGCGCCAAACTCATCCCTAAACCTGCGGAAATAGCAGTCGATGAATGACCAACGCCAAAGGTATCGTAAACGGATTCTGCACGTTCAGGAAAAGCGGTGAGACCGTCTTTTGCGCGGATGGTATTTAGCTTATCTCGACGACCCGTCAGTACTTTATGCGCATAGGCTTGATGCCCCACATCCCAAACAATCTGGTCAAGTGGCGTGTCTAATAGATGATGTAGCACAATTGTCAGCTCGACCACACCTAAATTCGCACCAAAATGACCACCACTTTGACCCGCTGAATACAATAAAAATAAGCGCAGCTCGTCGGCTAAGGTAATTAGCTGTTCAGTCGTAAGCGATTTGAGATCGTCGGGTGTGTTAACAATATCTAGTAAGGGTGTAGTAGGACGTGTGCGTGGTATCTGCACGAATGTCTGTTGCAAGCCGGCTGGAAGTACAGCAGAATCGATGGCTGATGGCGCCGATGGCGCTGATGACTGTGAGGAATGAGTTGACTGCTGCATAAACCGTACAATACCTACCAATCTGCTGACAAGGGAAAGCCTCATCATATCCTAATGCGCCGATATCGTCTTGATATGGCATCATATAACACGCTACAACCTTCGCTTAGCCACCAAATTTGCAGCCCTTAACTCGTGATGTAGATATAACGCTATGCCTATTGCATCGCTGTTAATTATTAATATTATGCACTATTGTCGTGTAACTATATATCACAATAGTGACGACACAGTAATGTAGCGACAAAGACTTGTCACTGTATCTGTTAAAATAGTGTGGCATAATAACATTATTTTTTGACTATCGCTAAAATCATCGGTCGCAGTCTGTGCACTTTATGTGTTTTATAAACAAGCATTATAAATGGGCAATGTACTGTGGTCACCGAGACTATCATTACCCTATAAACTATCAGTACCCTATAAATGGTTCACACGATAAGAATAACAGCATAGCTATTATGCTATAAAATAGCTATCGCTATAACATACCCTCTACCGCCACGATAATCGGTCTATGCAGGACATTCATGTCATATCAATTTATTACCAGTGCCACATTACCGACTCGTCACGGCGAGTTTGATATTCATATGTTTGAAAATAAAGACGGTCAAGAGCATGTAATGCTCACCGTTGGGTTACCTGTCGTTGAGCCAAAGCTAACACAGGATATAACGGCTGATACGGTACTAAAAACCATAACAAATGGTGAGCAAACTAATAATACAGAAACGCCCATAGAAGCTAATAGTCCAGAAACTAAAACTCCAGAAAAATCAATTCCGCTGGTACGTATTCACTCCGAATGCTTAACAGGTGATGCGTTTAGCTCGCTTAAATGTGACTGTGGACCTCAGCTTAATGCAGCAATGCAAGCCATACAAGAAGCAGGTTGCGGTGCTATTTTATACCTACGTCAAGAAGGTCGCGGCATTGGATTGACCAATAAAATTCGGGCTTATGCCTTGCAAGATCAAGGGCATGATACCTTAGATGCCAACCTAATGTTAGGGTTTCCGGCGGATGCCCGTACTTACGAGATGTGTGGCGTTATGCTTGCCCATGTTGGCGTCACCGAGGTGCGTTTGATTACCAATAATCCGGATAAAGTGGCTTATTTAACGAAGCATGGTATTCGTGTCACCGAGCGCGTACCTTTATTGGTTGGCGTCAATGATATCAATGCCAGCTATTTGGCTACCAAGCGCGATCGTATGGGACATCTGTTCGATAAAGAGCTGTAAATAATGCTGTAAATAATAATAAAACCTCATCCATTCTGATAATAGATATTTTTATGAACATTGCTAATAAAAAACAGTCAACAACGACAGAAACCACCCCAACCGAGCAAGATATCGCGCGCGTACGGGCGTTTTTAGTCGATTTGCAAGCGCGTATTTGCCAAGCCTTAGCCGCGCAAGAAGCTGATGGTGGTGGCACGGCAACCTTTGTTCCTGATGATTGGGAACGCCCTGAAGGTGGCGGCGGACGTTCTTGTATTTTAGCCGATGGCGACGTTATCGAAAAAGCAGGCGTGATGTTCAGTCATATTCACGTGGATGACTTGCCTGCTTCTGCCACCGCGCGCCATCCGGATATCGCTGGACGCCGAGCACAAGCCATGGGCGTGTCGCTGGTGGTACACCCCAAAAATCCTAACGTACCGACCAGCCATGCCAATGTACGTTTGTTCGTTGCAGAAGCGGATAATAAAGACCCTATTTGGTGGTTCGGTGGCGGCTTTGATTTAACGCCTTTTTATCCAGTATTAGCTGACTGCAAGCACTGGCATCAAGTGTGTCACGACCTTTGTGCACCTTTTGGTGACACTGTTTATCCCGACTTTAAACAATGGTGTGATGAATATTTTCATTTGCGCCATCGTAATGAGCAACGCGGTATTGGCGGTCTATTTTATGATGACGTGAATACTGAAAGTCGTGGCTGGGACTTTGATACCTGTTTTGAGTTAATGCAAGCCGTTGGCAACGGCTATCTTGACGGTATCATTCCGATTTTTGAGCAGCGTAAAAACGAACCCTATACGGACGAGCAGCGCGAATTTCAACTGTATCGCCGTGGACGCTATGTGGAATATAACTTAGTTTATGACCGTGGCACGCTTTTTGGTTTACAAAGTAACGGGCGCATCGAATCCATTTTGGTAAGTATGCCACCCCTTGCCAGCTGGCATTATCGCTTTGAGCCTGCTGAAGGTACAGCCGAGTTTGAATTAACGGATTACTATTTAAAACCACAAGACTGGTTGACATTATAGTCTCGATTGGCATAATGATAGTCTCGATGTTAAGTAATAAAAACAAACATCTGTAAGATAATAAAGAAAGGTCAGCTGCTAATGCTGACCTTTCTTTATAGAAAAATGAATTTAGCGTAGCGAGCTATTTGTTTACTTATTTATTTTTTTATTATGCAATAATATATTTTGTCATGAGCATTGGTTTTACGACCTATATTCATAAAAAAGATAACTAATAGCCACTTACTTTTGAGCGCATAGTATTCTTATACGCCCATTGATAGCCAATTATAAAGGAGTCTTCATATGACACAGGTTCACACCAAACAAACACTAAAATCAATCTTCGGTATCACGCTGCTGACCGCCATCATAGGTCTAACGGCATGTACTAACCCTGACGTTAAAGCCCGTCAAGACATCATGAAAAACTATGGTGATGCGGCGAAAATGATGGGTGATATGGTCAAAGCACCAGATACTTTTGATATCGATGTCTTCAGAGAGCAAGCCGCGTTTTTAGACAAAGAATCTAAAACGCCTTGGAGTCACTTTGAAGATACCAAAGCCGTTGGTGAAGCTAAACCAGAAGTATGGAGTGATAATGCAGGTTTTATTAGCGCCTCAGAAGACTTCCAAAAAGCAGCAGCTGACTTGAATATGGTTGCTCAGAATTCAACGACACTTGCAGAAGTCAAACCGGCATTTGGTGCGGTGGGCAAAAGCTGTAAGTCTTGCCATGACGATTATCAAGTTAAAAAAGATGACTAATATCAGTACTTGAAGCTGTGTTTGTTATTAAGTCATATATTAAGAAAGCTGAAACCGTTAAGTATTAGAGAAATAAAAAAACCGCCATTTCTATATTGGAATGGCGGTTTTTTTATTTCTAATTTTTAAGTTTCTAATTTTTAAGCGTCCATATTTCTAACTATCTTTTTGACTATATTTCTAACTAAGGCTAAACGCTAACCCATCAAACCAGCTTGTACAATCTCAATCCAGTAGCCATCAACATCTTTAATAAAGGCGATATTTTTCATACTACCGTCTTCAGGACGTTTTTTAAAAGTGACATTATTCTCATCAAACCAAGTAACCGCCGCGTTTAGGTCTGGCACACTAAAGCAAATATGCCCAAAGCCTTGTGGCTGCTCATTACCATCATGATAGCTAAAGCCGTCTTGCGTCTCAGTGCCGTAATTATGGGTCAGCTCTAAAATACCGCGCTGACGAAAGGTATAAATCGCTAAGTCATCGCCCGCTGGCAAATTTTCACGCTCCTCATCAGTGAGCTTGGCGAGAAAATACAAATCAAATTCCATCTTTGGGAATTTCTTTATTGCGAGCAACGTCATACCCAATACACCGGTATAAAAAGCCAACGACTTTTCTGGGTCTTTTACCCGCAGCATGGTGTGATTAAAGGTAAAACCACTCGTCGCAGCAGCAATAGACTGCACGCCTGCCACCTGAATACTGCTCTCAGGTTGGACGATATATGAGGTTACATCAGAGGTAGATTCGGACATATAACAATACTCCAGATATAAAAGATATAAAAGATATAAAAATAGTGATAGTAAAATAAGATTAACGGTATATAAGATAAACCGCTATTAGGTTTCTAAAAAGCGTACTTTGCCCGTATCGATATCATATTCTGCACCAACAATGAGTAGCTGACCACTATTGGTTAATTCCTCTAGCGCCCGTGAGCTGTGCTTGAGCTGACTGACCGACATACGCACGTTGGCACGAATAGCACGATCGATTAAGGCATCGGTATCAACCTCTTTACCATTAGAAGTCGCCAGTTCGTGCAGGTTATAAACGCTTGGACGAATGCGATCAACGATAGATTGCAGATTTGGTGAGTAATTTTTTTCAGGGTCCATAAGCGTTTCTACACAAGCGGTCACCGCGCCGCAATGTGAGTGTCCAAGTACCACCACCAATTGCGTATCAAATTTTTCTGCCGCAAATTCGATTGAGCCAATTTGTGATGGCGCAACGATATTACCCGCCACGCGAATGACAAATAAATCACCCAAGCCTTGATCAAAAACAATCTCTACCGGAACACGCGCATCTGAGCAGCCCAAAATAATGGCTAGTGGATATTGGTCACTGGTCAGTTCAGGACGCCTTTTAGTCATGGGGTCAGGATTGGTCAGGCTGTCTACGTAGCGCTCATTGCCTTGTTTCAAAAGTGCCAGTGCTTCTTGACCTGTTCTTGGGCGAGTGTCTTCGGTCATGGGATATCCTTCTTTATAGTTTTGATTGATAGTGCTGATTAATAGTACTGAGTAGTCCGGTATTGGCAAAATATAAGCGGAGATATTTTTCGATTATAAAATGATTGTATAGCATTCAGCATGGAAACTTGATAAAAAATTTGATGCTAATGCAGCATTTTTAGGCTGATTGATGTTAGCAATCACATAACAATCATGTGCTTCTGATACTACAATATATTACGGATGCAAAAAGTATCATCCACGTAACGGTTTATGAATGCGCCTTAATTTGCGCAGCTGATTTGTTATAATGGATAGCATTAAGCTTGCCATTAAGATTGTCCTTACCTTTCTCACAATGCAGCTTACCTTTATTAAAATACACTTTTTATAAAATACCTGTCCTCAATAGCGATATAACAACGCTACTGAGTTTTTGGTATTTTAGGAATTTATCCCATGACTGACTCGCCTGCCCCGCTACAAACGCCCTCCGAAACTTCAAAAATAACCAATACCCATACCGTACCAGACGATGTGTTATTACAAATAACCCATCTTAAAAAAACGTACGATGACACGATAGTATTAAGCGATATCAATCTTAATATTAAGCACGGTGAATTTTTAACCTTACTGGGACCATCAGGCTGCGGTAAAACCACGTTATTACGTTTAATCGCAGGCTTTGAGCAACCCACGGCAGGCGCGATATATTTAGATGGCGTCCAAATGGCAGGACTGTCCGCTGATAAACGTCCTGTGAATACCGTGTTTCAGCAATATGCATTATTTCCGCATATGACGGTGGCGCAAAATGTCGCGTATGGTCTTAAACTTAAAAAAGTTCCGAAAGATGAGATTCAAACTCGCGTGCGCGAGATGTTGGCAATGGTACAGCTTGAGCATCTTGCCAATCGTCGCCCACAAGATTTATCGGGCGGTCAGCAGCAACGAGTCGCTATCGCGCGCGCTGTGATTAATCGCCCCAAATTGTTATTACTCGATGAACCTTTATCAGCGCTTGATTATAAATTGCGCCTGCAAATGCAATCGGAGCTGAAACGCTTACAGCGCGAGCTTGGCATTACTTTTGTTTTTGTCACCCACGACCAAGAAGAAGCACTGTCGATGTCAGACCGTATTGCGGTGATGAAAGATGGTAAGTTTCAGCAAATTGGTACACCGATTGAGATTTATGAAAATCCGGCAAATTTATTTACCGCCAAATTTATCGGTGAGACCAACCTGTTTAAAGCAGAAGTCAAAGGCATTTATCTCGACCAGCCTGACCGTGATGGCAAGGTGACTAACGGGCGCATTGAAGTTGCCGTCTGCGAAGCGCAAGAAACTCAGGCATCAGGAACGCCAGCAATCTTACGTAATTTACGCCGTCCAAAATTTGATAAAGCAGTTCAAGTCGGTGATATCGTTAATTTATTATTACGTCCTGAAGATTTGCGCATTTATGATGTTAATGACAGCACGCGCACGGGTCTGATTGGGCGCGTGATTGAGAGTAATTATAAAGGCAGCACCTTAGATTCTATTATCAAACTGGACAACGGACATATTATTAAAGCGTCTGAGTTTTTTGATGAAGAAGATCCCAGCTTTGATTATAAAATCAATGAGCCGGTAAAAGTCACTTGGGTTGATGGTTGGGAATGGGTATTGCCTAATGAAGAATCGCTAGCGCAGCATAAGGATAGCTTCTAATGGCGGGCTTTAATGCAAGCAATAAAAGTCCTTTTCGTACGGCAACCTTATGGCTCATATGGGGTTGGCTACTGATTTTTGCTTTATTGCCAAATATTTTAGTTATAGCGGTGAGTTTTTTAAGCCGCGATAGTAGTGCATTTATCAGCTTACCTGTCAGTATTGACAGCTACGTGCGCATGATAGACCCATTATATTTTGATGTATTTGTGCATTCCTTATGGATGGCAGGCATTACTACGGTGCTCTGTCTACTGCTCGGCTATCCGTTTGCATGGATTGTCTCGAAAGCCAAAGCACGTTGGCAGCCGCTGTTAATGATGATGCTCATTTTACCATTTTGGACGAACTCTTTAGTGCGTACGTATGCGCTAAAACTGCTATTTGCCAATAATGGCTTGATTAATAAAGCGCTACTGGCAGTCGGCATGATTGATGCGCCGATTGATATTTTATACACGCAAGGCGCAGTCATTGCAGGCTTAACGTATTTGTTATTCCCGTTTATGGTATTGCCGTTATATGCCGTCTTTACTGATTTACGCAATGATATGCTTTTAGCATCGCAAGATTTGGGCGCAACAAAAACACAGACTTTTTGGCATGTAATCTTGCCATTGACCACACCGGGGATTATCTCAGGTGTGCTGTTAGTCTTATTGCCGGCAATGGGTATGTTTTACGTTGCTGATATTTTAGGCGGTTCACGTAATCTCTTGGTCGGTAATATCATCAAAAACCAATTCTTAGATGCACGTGATTGGCCATTTGGCGCGGCAGCAAGTGTCCTGTTAACGCTGGCAATGGCAGTATTGTTACTTGCCTATCGCGCCAGTAGCCGCCGGATTGGCAAAACCGATTTTAATGAGGTGGCATAATGTCCAATCGTTCAATAGACCGCGCATCATTGGCTGAACAAGCGCCTAAAAAGCGAACATTTAAAATAGCAAGTGCTGGCAGCATCGCCGCTAAAAGTTATCTTGGGCTAATTTACACCTTACTCTATCTGCCTATTATCGTCTTGGTCGTCATGTCCTTTAACAAGTCTAAAATTGGCTATAACTGGGGCGGATTTAGCTTAAAGTGGTACGAATCATTATTTAATAACCAAGCCATGCTCGATGCATTTTGGCATTCTATTGTTTTAGGGTTAGTTGCAGCAACGGTTTCGACCTTGATTGGCACATTAACAGCATTGGCATTACATCGCTACAATTTTCGCGGTAAAGGTTTATTAAACGGGCTGTTATTCGTTTTGATGATGTCGCCTGAGATTGTGTTGGCAATATCGTTACTCGCGCTCTTTTTACTTATTGGGCTACAATTGGGCTTTGTGTCGTTATTACTCGCGCACATTACCTTTTGCTTACCATTTGTGGTAATTACTGTCTTTGCGCGCTTAAGTAGTTTGGATGAGCGCTTGATGGAAGCGGCGCGAGATTTGGGCGCGAGTGAATCCACGATGGTACGCACGGTTTTAATTCCGGTCATCTTGCCTGCAGTATTGGCAGGTTGGCTGTTGGCGTTTACTTTATCCCTTGATGATGTGGTGGTTTCGACCTTTATGACGGGTCCAAGCTATGAGATTTTGCCGCTGCGCATTTACTCGATGGTGCGGGTGGGACTAAAGCCTGAGGTCAATGCGATTGGTACGTTATTGCTTGCTGCCTCGTTGATATTGGTTATTATCTCGCAGTTGTTGTTGCGTCGACGCTAGTGTTTTATTGAGTTATTACCAAGCTTTGAGTGAAAAACATCTTCATATTACTTATAATGAATTTTATTCACCTTTATTTTTTTAAATTGAGTGGTTAGGTCATTTTATGCTAGAGCTTCGTCACCTTAATACCTTAACCGCGCTGCGGGCGCAGGGCTCACTTGCTGCCGCTGCCGATGAGCTGCACGTCACAGCTTCTGCAGTATCACATCAGTTGAAAGAGCTAGAGAGTTACTACGATATCCGTTTGGTCAATCGTCGTACGCGTCCACTCACTTTCACCCCAGCTGGCAAGACCGTATTGGCGCTCGCGGACAGTATCATGCCGCAAGTGAGCCGCACTAAAGCCAATCTAAAACGCTTGGCGCACGGGCAAGCGGGACGATTACGCTTAGCATCAGAATGTCACAGCTGTTTTGATTGGTTGATGCCGATACTGAATCAGTATCGTCGCGAATGGTCAGATGTGGAGCTGGACTTTGCCACAGGTTTTGAGCCGGAACCGCATCATTTATTGCTAGAAGGCGATATTGATTTACTGATTACCACCAGTAATTTACCGATTGACGGGCTCAGCTATCAGCCCTTATTTGAGTATGAAAGTCGTTTGGTACTGTCACCGATGCACGATTTGGCTGAACGAGCTTTTATAACACCGGAAGACTTAATTTCTGAAACTCTTATCGCTTATCCGGTTGAAGCCAAGCGTCTTGATATTATCGCCAACTTTATGACTCCAGCGCAGGTTACTTTTAAGCAAATCCGTACGACAGAATTGACTGCCATGCTAATTCAGTTGGTTGCTAGTGAGCGTGGCGTTGCTGCTTTACCTGATTGGGTGGTAAGCGATTATGAGAAAAAAGGCTGGGTCGTATCGCGTCCGCTCGGCGACGGTGTGCATTGTCAGCTGTATGCCGCTATTCGTACGTCCAGTCAGGATACGGCTTATATGCAGGGCTTTGCCAGTTTATTAGAAGGGATTGTGAAGCCGTTGTAGTAACGGCTCGTCTATTGCTAAATTTCAGACCATCAATAACTATAGAATCAGCTTAAAAAAGTAAAACCCAAGCGCGGTTGCCAATAAAGTCAAACCAACATGCAGCCCAATCAAACCCAATCCTGCCAATAATTTACCGGCACTGATAAAAGTAAATACTTCTGCGCTAAAGGTACTAAAAGTAGTCAGCCCGCCTAAAAATCCGGTGATAACAAACAGGCGAATATTGGGCGACAGACCGTGTCCCACGCGCTCAAACCACACTAGCGCTAGCCCGATTAATAAACCGCCCAACACATTAGCGCCAAGCGTGCCCAGCGGTATCCAGTGATGCAGCGGATTAAAACGTGCCAGCCAACCGCGCAAACATGCACCGAATGCCGCTCCTAAACCAATCGCGAGCCATTGCATGGTTTTATCCTTTTTTAATAACGCTCAGTAATCAGTGTGAATAAATGGGCAAGAATAAAAAATATTCATTAAACCGCGGGCAATTCTGTCATTGACCAACGTGGTACACAGCTCACTGCCAAGTCATCGGATTGTCCCGCTTGCAAACGCTCGTAACCGGCATAGGCAATCATCGCCCCATTATCAGTACATAACGCAGGCGGTGCATAATGAACGGTGGCATTTATTTTCGCCAATTCCGTTTCAAGAGTTTCACGCAAATGACGGTTGGCACTGACCCCACCCGCAATCACCAAACGATTCATACCTACTTGCTTTAATGCTTTGGTAGACTTTCTCACTAAGGTATCAACCATCGCATGCTGAAAACTGGCGGCAATATCAGCGCGGACTTGCGCATTACTATCAGCGCCATTTCCTGAACCATCGGTGTCTTTAATCAAATTATGCACGGCAGTTTTCATACCACTAAAAGAAAAGTCCAAACCACGATGCAACATCGGGCGTGGTAAATCATAGGCGTTTGGATTGCCCGATTCAGCTAATTTGGCAATATTAGGACCACCCGG
Source organism: Psychrobacter urativorans (assembly GCF_001298525.1). Classification (NCBI taxonomy): domain Bacteria; kingdom Pseudomonadati; phylum Pseudomonadota; class Gammaproteobacteria; order Moraxellales; family Moraxellaceae; genus Psychrobacter; species Psychrobacter urativorans. The sequence goes on along the minus strand of NZ_CP012678.1, from coordinate 1,765,853 downwards.
ATATTCTAAGCCCAGCATTTTTGCCGCCTTATCAAAGCACTCGCCAGCGGCATCATCGATAGATTCGCCCAATATTTCATACTGCCCCACACCTTTTGCCGCAATCAGTTGCGTATGACCACCGGACACCAATAACGAGACAAAAGGAAATGCGGGTGGATTAGCGCCCATTAATGGCGCGAGCAAATGCCCTTCCATATGGTGAATACCGATTGCTGGAATTCCTAATCCATAAGCCAAGCTGCGCCCGAATAATGCGCCCGTCATTAATGCGCCAATCAAGCCAGGACCTTTGGTATAGGCGATGGCATCAATATCATTTTTATTGATACCACATTGCTCTAATAACTCATGAAATAACGGCACTAATTTACGGATATGGTCGCGACTGGCAAGCTCAGGCACCACGCCACCATAGAGCGCATGCAGTTCTATTTGTGAATACAGCACTTGTCCGAGCAAACCGTTATTGTCACTGTCTATCAGCTCACTATCAAAAATCGCCAAGCCCGTTTCATCACACGAGGTTTCTAAACCCAATACTTTCATGCACTCACCTTCATAAATCATCTTTATAAAAAAACCGCCATTGCAAAACACAATGACGGTTATTTTAACAAATTTCAATAGGCTGCATTGCAGTCACTGCTATTTCAGTTACTGATACTTCAACGACTTGTATTTCAATAGCGGCTGCTTCAACGACTGCAACACTGACTGCTATTAGCTAGCAGCTGCAATCATGTAATCAACCGCTGCGTGTACTTTTGCTTCACTAACTTCAGCACTGGCTTGTGCTGGCATTTGGTTAAAGCCTTTAGCTGAGTGCATATGTAGCATATCTTTACCTTTAGCAATACGCGGTGCCCATGCTTCTTTATCACCAAATTTAGGTGCATTTAGCAAGCCAGCTGCATGACAAACTGAACACTGAGCATTATAAAGCTCTTCACCAGCATTGGCTGCCAATTCTTCAGGTTCAGCGGCTTCTTCTGCCTTTTCTGCAGGAGCAGCCTCTTCTGCAGGTGCTGCTTCGACAGCAGGCGCTTCAGCAACTGGTGCTTCTTCTGCTACAGGCTCGACGACTTCAACAACTGGTGTTTCTTCTACAACAGGTTCTTCTGCTGCTTTCTTGTCGCCGCTACACGCACTTAGAGCTAGCATGGCGCTTAGACCTAATACTGACCAGGTTAATTTGCCCGCTACGTTTAGCGATTTTTTATTCATAAGTGATTGAGTGATACTCATGTTCATTCCTTTGCCGGTTGGGTTAAGTGAGCTATTTTTTTGGTGCTGCTTTTTTTATTCCATGCTTACATGACGTCATCAATGCTATCTGCTATTGACTTACTGTGGGATTAACAGCTGCCGTAGAGACAGCCGTATTTTTCTTGATACCATTACTTTATGAATGGATAGTTTAACGATAATTAACTTAATAGTAGCTAGTTTACTAACAAATGTTTTAATAATAAAAACTCTCGTAAACACACTACTATTCATTCTGATTAACTGGAAGCGGCGACCATGTAGTCAACTGCTGCATGGATTTGATCTTCAGTGACACCATTGGCTTCCTGCGCAGGCATTTGATTAAAACCTTTTGCCGCATGCAAATATAAGGTGTCTTTACCCTTCGCAATACGCGGTGCCCAAGCGGTGGCATCACCATATTTTGGCGCATTTAACAAGCCAGCGGCATGACAAGCCATACACTGGGTATTGTAAAGTTGCTCGCCCGCATTGCCAGCAGCCGCTACAGGCACAGCCGCCGCAGTAGCTGTCTCTGCAGTTGCAGCGTCTGCACTAGCAGGTGCTGCCGCAGCCGCAGTTGCTACAGGCGGTGTTGCTTCAAATGCCATATCTTCAGCTTTAGGACCATTTTTAATAGCAAGCTCAGCGGCAGCATCGACACGATCGACCGCCATCACTTCACCTGACTTTGTGGCTGCTTCTTTATCATTGCTACAGGCACTAACGCTGACGCCAAGCGTAACCGCAAACACTGTCCCTATAATGGTACGTAGCGACGTGCTTAATACTGTTTTCTTCATCCCAATATCCTTAATAAAACTGACAAAAAAGCGTAAAAATGCTGACTGATATGACAAGGAAATGATAATAGCATAAACTGAAAGCAAACCGTTATAGATAGTCAGGGTTTTTATCAGTTATTTATTAACCATTTATCCCTACTTATCAATGATATATGCGTTATTAAGTACAAAAACATACTTCTATAGCTACCTTAATAACAAGCAAAAATAGAGGACAATACGCAGTGAATATTTTAAATAACACGAGCGGTATACACTAAAGACTTTGACTTTACTGGCTTTTTTTATTAGAATAATCGCCCTTGTGCTCATTGCGCAAGATTATCCTAATTTGAGCTGATGCCTGTAATCTTGAGATATTACGGCTAACTACTAATATACAGCCAAATTAATGCCTTTATATCTCATCCTCATAAGGAGTCTTCATGCCTGCAGTTAAGGTTAAAGAAAACGAACCAGTTGACATTGCTATCCGCCGTTTTAAACGTGCTTGTGAAAAAGCTGGTGTATTATCAGACGTGCGTAAGCGTGAGTTTTATGAAAAACCAACGCAAGTACGTAAGCGTAAGAAAGCTGCTGCTGTGAAACGTTATAAGAAAAAATTACAACGCGAAACTATCCGCACCACGCGTATGTACTAATAGTTAAGTACTAAGATTGATTTAGATACTTATATTGGTTATACCAGCGCCACTGCTATCGATTGATATCAGTGGCGTTTTTTGTGCTACACTTTTTATTATGATATTTTTATGAGCATTGATTTTTAATCATATAAGGAAGAATAACGATCATGAACCCACTTAAACAGAGTCTAGCAGACGATATTATCACTTCGATGAAAGCCCACAATATCGAGCGCGTTAAAGTGCTGCGTAATGTGCAAGCGGTCATTAAGCAAATCGAGATTGATCGCCAAACGGTACTCGATGATGCTGACGTCTTAGAAGTGCTACAAAAACAGCTCAAGCAGCGTCATGAGTCCTTGACGATTTTTACTGAAAATAACCGTGATGATTTAGCGGTTAAAGAACAGTTTGAGATTGATATTATTAATGAGTTCATGCCAAAGCAGATGGATGATGCTGAGCTTGCCGCTTTAGTGAATGCTGAAATTGCGGCACAAGGTGCAACGTCAATGCGTGATATGGGCGGCGTGATGGGCGTGTTAAAAACTAAAACCGCTGGTCGTGCTGACCCCGCAATCATCTCTAAATTAGTCAGACAGGCGTTGCAAGGTTAAGTTTTTATGTATCGTTAAAATAATTAGAATAATGAAAATAACCGCCTAAGGCTTATAGTCTTTGGCGGTTTTTACGTTTTTGATTTCCTGCTTAATATTTGCTAAGAGCGGACGGGCACTACTGCCTTGTTCAGCAGTTGGCATTTTCTCAGTCAATTGCTGAGCTTGGGTCAAGGAGGTCAGCGCGGCATCATAGCGCCCATTCCATAATTGGTCTTGGCTGCGATAGCGCAGCCCATTGATGGTAGCAATACGTGCCAGCTGCGCTGAGGACGAGGTTTTGGCAATTTTTTCATTGGCTAACTGTAGACTTTGCCATGCATAGCGGTCACTTGGCTGCTGCTGGGTCAGTGGTTTTAGTAGCGTTTGTGCTTCGGTGGGCTGGTTATTATTGGTGAATGCCTCTGCTAAATATAGGCGTAAATCACGACGCTCAGGATACAGGCGCTGTTGCGGCGCAAGCACGTCCACCGCTTGTTGCCATTTGTTTTGTTCACTCAATACTTGGCTATAGGTAATCGATAATAATGGCTCTAATGCTTGGCGCTTATCATTTGGCAAGGCATCTAATTGGGTCATAATAGTATTCGCCTCAGCGAACTGTTGCTGCTGTCCGTACCAATACATTAAGGCAACTTTTGCTCCGATACTGTTCTTCGCCGCGGTGGTCAGTACGGTTTTTGAGACATGCTTACCAGTTACTTGTACCCGCCAATATAGCAAATCAAATAACGCTTGATGACGCTGCTGTTGGGTCAGTGATAATGTCGGATAACGCTGGGCGCGACTTTGGGCTTCGGTTAAACGCTCATTACTCAAAGGATGCGAGCGCACAAAGCTGGGTAAAAATCTATTTTCGACTTGATTGAGTTGGCTTTGTTGATTCATCGTTGCAAAAAATCGGGGCATCGCTCGTGGATCATAGCCTGCTTGGTTCATTATCTGCATCCCCAAACGATCGGCTTCACGCTCATTACTACGACTAAATGCCATGCTACTATTCATCGCCGCCGTCTGACTGCCCATCAGTACCGCTGCGGCGGCATCGCCACCACCATCTGCTGCTGAAGCAGCAATCGCTGCTAGCATGCCGCCAAGTTGTATTAATAAGGCTTGGCGACGCTCCTCTGCCCCATGTTCATAATGGCGCTGACTGATGTGTGCGACTTCATGCGCCACTACGCTTGCCAACTCATCCATGCTACTTGCGGCAAGAATAGTGCCGGTATTGATACCGATGACCCCACCCGGTGCGGCAAAAGCGTTAATACTAGGATGATCAATAAGAACCACTCCAAGAGGCGCTTGCTGACGGGCTTGCGCATTGAGTCGCCACGTCATATCTTTGACCGTTTCTTGTACCCAAGGGTCGTGCTCCATTTTTGCTTGACCATTAATCTTTTGTAGTGACCACTCCCCGATGAGTTTATTTTGATACTGATCCGCGAAGCTTAGCCCTTGTCCTTGCAAACTTGGTAGCGCCAAATCTTCTATTAATGGCTGTCGCCACGAGCCATAATTCGCACTGGTATCGGCGCTTGTCACATTTGCATTTGCCATTGAAAGAACGGCATGACTGGACTGACTGAAACTACTAAATCCACCAACGACAGCGCTTAGAAAAAACCATCCAGCATAGCGCCGCGCCTGCTCTTTTACGCTTGAGTGCATCACGACACTATTTATTACGACACTCTGATACCTCGTAGAACAATTAAAATGGTTCACGTGCTTATCCTTTGCTAAGGGTCAACTCATTATTTTCGATAATACGAGCTTGGCAGCATGAGGTCAATTCTACCGTCAGCGTAACTACCAATCTCCAAGCAAGGTGTCATCTTTGCGCAACATTGAATCACTCATTAAGCTACTGGTTAAGCAATCATAAATTTTATACGCGCAGGGCTATGCTGATAACTTGGACTAATAAGGATGGCAACAGCATCATTAATAATTTTAATCATGGTGTTGATAACCATACTATCAATCGACCACAATGGCTCAGCATTGATTTGTTATAATAACCAATCAATGCTATTTCTGAGCTATGTTAAAAATGGCGATGTTAACGACTACAAACAGAATGTTAGGGTTTCATTATGTCCACTGACCATCAATCGACCACCACTTTGAGTGCCCCTTATCATATCCGTTTGGCTCAGACATTATCTGAAGCAGCGCAAACGACTATCGCCTCTTTACTCACCCTATTGCCAGCCGACTGTATTGATGACGTTCAGATTGATGCTAAAATCGTGGCTGAAAAATCTACGCAGTCTATCTCTACAATAGTAATTAAAAACATGGTGGACGGTCGCGGATTGGCGTGCCCGATGCCGTTACTAAAAACCAAGGTAGCACTGCGCAACGTTGATGTTGGCGAGTCACTGTATGTGGTCGCAACCGACCCCAACTCGCAAGCCGATATCAGGGCATTTTGTCAGCAGACTCAGCAAATGCTTGCGCCAAATACATTGTTGCTGGTGCTGAATCAAACCACCAGCGGCTTACCTAATGACAGCGCCTCGGCTTGTACATCCGATACAATATTTCACTTCATCATTACCAAAACCGATAGTAACTAAGCCACACTATCCTTTACAATTAAGACAATAAGATTTTTCATTTATGCTTTGTTTATTTATCCTATTTTAATCAAGGTCAAGAATATGGCTACTAACTTAACAAGAACGCAAAATAGCGACAGCCCTATTGCTGAAACAAACCCCGCCCGCGACGCCGCGTTGAAGGCAGCAGCAGAGCGTCCGCCGTATGATGCGGCGGCTTATGAAAGTACCAGTACCCGTGATTTAGTCCCTGCCATGCCCACGCATCTGTCTGCACCGGGGGTAAATGTGGGTGCATATATCAATACCGTGCATCAAATCCCTATTTTGACCCCAGTCCAAGAGCAAGAGCTGGCGCATCGTTATTATGACGAGGGCGATGTTGAAGCTGCACGTTTACTGGTGATGTCGCATCTACGCTTTGTGATTCATATTGCCCGTAGCTATTCGGGCTATGGTTTACCACAAGCGGATTTGATTCAAGAAGGGAATTTGGGCTTAATGAAAGCGGTCAAACGCTTTGACCCCAATAAAGGCGTACGCTTGGTATCTTTTGCAGTGCATTGGATTAAAGCAGAAATTCATGAATTTGTGATTCGTAACTGGCGCATTGTCAAAGTGGCGACCACCAAAGCCCATCGTAAATTATTTTTTAATTTGCGTAGCCTAAAAAAAACCAACAATCAGCTGACCTTAGAAGAAGCGGATGCCATCGCCCAAGACTTAAATGTCACACGTAAGCAAGTGTTAGAGATGGAATCGCGCCTGACTTCTTATGATGCGTCATTTGAGACCCAATCTAGCGATGATGATGACGGTCGTTATGCCCCGCAGCTATTTTTAGAGGACGGTTTTGACCCTGCCGAGATGGTAGAAGAAGCCGACTGGGAAGAAAACAACTCTTCCGCCCTCATAGCGGCAATGGATACCCTAGATGAGCGCTCGCGTGATATCGTTGAGCAGCGTTGGTTGTCCGAGCAAAAATCTACCTTGCACGAGCTTGCCGCGGTCTACTCGATTTCTGCAGAACGGGTACGTCAAATCGAGAAAAATGCCATGGATAAAATTCGTGAAGCCATGACCATTGAGAGTGTTATTTTGCCAGATGATATTCAGTAGCTTAATTCATCGCTAAGTATCTATATTTGATAGCTGATAATCGTTGGCGGAATGGTAAAAAAATAAAGGGTTAATAATGGTCAACTGGATAGCTATTGCAGCAATTAATCTTGCCATTGCAGTGGCATTAGGGGCATTTGGTGCGCATGGCATTAAGAGCATGGTGAATGCGCAGCAGCTAGAATGGTGGCATACGGCAACGCTTTATCTCTTTATTCATGCATTAGGGTTATTGTTGGTGGGTGTATTAATTCGTCTTAATATCGCTACTCAAACCACTGCATGGCTATTACAGATTGGCGTCATTATCTTTGCGGGTAGTTTATTTGCGATGACACTTGGCGCACCGCGTTGGTTTGGTGCGATTACCCCGATTGGCGGCGTACTGATGATTGCGGGCTGGGTATGGCTGGCAGTGACGGCTTTTCGCTTGGGTCATACAGCAAACTAAAATATCAAGTAACTCATTGATACCTCTGATCTGATATTTTCAATAAAAAATAACGACAATAATTAAGGAGTACCTATTATGAGTCTTATTAGTGTGAATGGAAAAACGTTACAGACAACGCATCAGACTGTGCAACTGGTGGTCAACGAGCTAGGCTTAAGTAGCGGACGTTATGCCGTTGAAGTGAATGGAGAACTGGTTCCTAAAAGTGAGCTTGGACAACTGCTTATCGTTGAAGGCATGGTTATTGAAGTCGTACAGGCAGTGGGCGGTGGTTAACGATTTATTTTTTTAAGATGCATTTTTCAGCATTCATTTAGCAAAAAAGACCGCAAACCTATAATAGGTTTACGGTCTTTTTTTATTCATATTTACGGTTAATACACTTTTACTGATAACGCTCACTTATCGTTATATTTAACTTATCACGATATTTCATAACTTAATAGTAATGGCTGGCTTAGTAGGATATTGCTTATGTATTTATTATACTTATCATAAGTTATTATCATTACCAAACCAGCCAAACTAATAAAAACAGGTGTTACAAGATTCTAATTCGTCATTATCTCCAATGAATGTTATTAGCCTTTATTATATTTGGCTTATTGGCTTAAAAACTAAGCCACTGGCTCAACATCTTCATCTGCGCTATCAACAAAGCGTGCATCACGACCTGCCCCTTTCACTTTATTGCGCTCTAGACGTGTTTTATATTTGCTCACTTGTCTGTCGAGTTTGTCTGCCATCTCATTAATGGCTTTATACATGTCATCTTCAAGCGCTTGCACAAACATTTCTTGACCTGAGACTCGCATGATGGCTTCAGCCTTGTGGCTCTTTTGACCACCATCACTAGCGCCACTATTATCTAGCGATAGAATCACTTGGATGCTTTGAATTTGATCAAAGTGACGGGCTATTTTGGTCAATTTGTCATGGACAGCGTTGTTCATGGCTTCAGTTACGGTGATATGGTGACCACGGATAGTAACATTCATATTATTGTCCTTATAGTTATCTCAGATAATACAACTGGTAATTAGAGCGTCCTGTCTTAACTACCTTTCCTTCTCAATAACGCCATGGGTTAGTCTTTATATTATAATGTGTCATGCCTTAAAATCTCTTATTATGGCGTCTTACTACACTATACTTATATCAATTAACCGCTTGGATTGTGTTATTGATATGACTCTAATTTGTCATGAAAACGTGTTAGTAGCAAGACTAAATAGTGTAATTAAATGTAAACAAAATATCTATTATTAACAGAAATCTATATAATCAAAAAATTTTATTTTTGCTATAAGGTTAATTATCATTGAGTTACGGTTAGCTATAGTAGCTTAATGGTTCTGATGTGCGCTTAGACTCTAATATAGTTAGTATTTTTGTTTGCGCTGGGTCGATGAGCCGATATTCATGGCTTCACGATATTTGGCAACAGTGCGGCGCGCAATATCAATGCCGTCAGCCAGTAATTGCGCTTGAATACGGCTATCAGAGAGTGGCTTTTTAGGATTTTCATCAGCGATGAGCTGCTTAATCATGGCGCTGATCGCCGTGGATGAGATGTCGCCATCGTTACTGCTCACGTGCGAGGAGAAAAAGTGTTTCAGGGAGAATAACCCTTGCGGCGTTAAGATGGTCTTACTGGTGGTCAGACGCGAGACAGTGGACTCGTGCAAGCCCACTTCTTCAGCCACTTCTTTTAAAATTAGGGGTTGCATCGAGGTTGCACCATGTTGCAAATATTCTTGCTGATGGCGGACGATGCTGGTCGCGACCTTTAATAAGTTCTGATTACGTTCTTCAATACTGCGGATAAACAGTCGGGCGTCAAGTAGATTATCACGCAAATATTGATTGTCAGGGCTATTATCACCACGTTTAACGAGGCTGGCATATTCTTGATTGACACGTAGTTTTGGTAAGGTTTCTGGATTCAGACGCACATACCAGCCCTCATTTTGCTCTGTGGCATTCGCTTCTTTATTCGTATTGTTATGCTTCATATTGCTAGGATTCATATTGCTAGAGGATATCGGTGATACTAAAATATCAGGGATATCGTAGCTGACAGGCGGCTGAGTATAGTCAGGCTGGCTACTCTGAAAAGATAGCCCCGGCGAAGGATTTAAGGTGCGGAGTAAGTTAAGCGCTGGTGTGATGTGCTCAGGGAGCAGTCCAGTAGCTTCCGTTAAGGCTTTAATATTATTACTCACCAAATGCTCACTTGCGGACAATAACGCTCGTGCATGGGCTAAATGTGGCGTATTGCGGTCAAGTTTGGAGAGCTGAATGGCAAGACATTCACTCAGATTACGCGCACCGACACCGAGTGGATCACAGGACTGAATGACACGCAGCACCGCTTGAATTTCGTCGTGTTCCACATGATCATCCCACTGGTAAAAACTTGCCATAGTAGCAAAACTTTGCAGTAACTCATCAATATCAAGCTGCACAAAGCCCATATCGTCCATGGAATCCATCAAATAATTGGCAATCAGGATATCAATGTCAGATAAGTGCTTAAAATTAAGCTGCCAACGCACATGGTCTTGAATGCTAGCGTTGGTACTGCCTTGATAGTCATCAAGCTCGCCAATAGTAGCACTGCCACCGACTGCCGCAGACGAGGCATAATTACCCGTAACAAAATGCGTAAAATCATTATCGATATCTTGATAATCGTTATTGATATCGCCGCTGTCCATCACGCTGTCATCAATACCAGACTGCTGTAATTTATCAAAACTGTCGCTAAATGAGTTATCGTCAGAGTCGTTATAAGCCTCAGAATCGTTATACGTATTGGAGTCGTTATAAGACTCAGCACCACTACTAAAATGGTCGTCAGCTGCTGCGCTGCTTGCGGCATTACTATTCCACATCTCAAGCGTTAAAGACTCAGCTATCGCTTCATGAAGGCTAGAGCTGTCATCGTTATAATGATCATCTTCATCGTCTTCGATACGCTCAAGCAGCGGATTACTATCTAGTTTTGTCTGAACCTCTTGTGCCAATTCGAGACTAGACAACTGCAATAGCTTGATGGCTTGCTGCATTTGTGGGGTGAGTTTTTGCGAGGTGCTTAGTGTGGCGACTAACCCAAACGACATATTCATGACTGGGGTTTACACTCCAATAGGGTTATTATTTTAATTATTATCAATTATAAATAGTACCGTCTTTTTTATCTAAATAGATGGACGGGGGCATATCGGATGATGACGATAGCATTTTTTGCTACATTGTTGCTATGATAATTTATATCAATGATTTTTCTATGCTGCAATGTGATAATTTTTTGAGGGGTTATTAATCATTTATCACTCATATCCTGCTGTAATGTTGGCACGCTGCCAAACAAGCAAGACGCTTTATTCTAATACCTGACAGTAGAACTTCAATAAAATAATAGTTAAGCCAATAAATATAACCGAGAATAGATATGAATCATAAAATGACTGTCGCTGCTGTACAGATGAATAGCCAACAGAATATTGAGACCAATCTTACCGCGATTAAAGCCGCGATTAGTGATGCTAGCGCACAAGGCGCGACGCTGGTGGTGTTGCCGGAGAATTGTTGTAGCATGGGTGAGCAGCGCGCGACAGCTGCGCGGTTTGATGCGCTATCAGCGACGATTGGCGATTATGCACGCAGTCATGGGATCTATGTGCTAGCAGGGTCGCTGCCATGCCCCTATCGTCCAGATGGCATGATTGTGCCTGATGGACGGATGCGCCAAGTCAGCCAGTTGTTTGCGCCTGACGGCTCGCAAGCCGCGCGTTATGACAAGATTCATTTATTTACCGCGACGGTGGCGGATAAGCAAGGCAGCTATAATGAAGCGGCGACCTTTGAGGCGGGCACGCAGACGGTGGTGACGCCCATTGAGGTTAATAATGCAGTTTTTCAATTGGGTATGATGGTGTGTTTTGATTTGCGTTTTCCTGCGCTTGCTCAGCGTTTACGACAAGCGGGTGCGGAGTTGCTCAGTGCGCCTTCTGCGTTTACGTATTTAACGGGGCAGGCAAATTGGTCGCTATTGTTGCAAGCGCGAGCTTTAGATAGCCAGTGTATGGTGATTGGCGCGGCACAAGGCGGTGAGCATATTTATAAAACCGGCAATCCACGCCAAACATGGGGGCACGCGACCATTACTACTTTTAATGGCTCAGTTGCGGATAGCTATGATTATAGCGTACTTGAGGGTCAAGCATTGGATAAAGGTTATGCCCTAGTCATGGCAACATTTGATAAAAATGTACAGGAGCAAGGACGACAACGTATGCCTATTTTTGATTGTCATCGCTTGGCGTAAATGATGATTCAGTTTTGATGCATATTAATTATCATTTAATACCATTAATCATCGTTATTTTTTGAATGTGTGGCGCGTGGATGGGCGCGGTCATAAACTTGGGTGAGTTTGGCAAAATCCACATGGGTATAAATTTGGGTGGTACTGATATCACTATGTCCGAGCATTTCTTGTACCGCACGCAAGTCACCGCTGCCCGATAGCATATGCGAGGCAAAACAATGGCGCAGCAAATGGGGATATAAATTTTGGGCAATACCGGCGCGCGCTGCTGCGACTTTAAGACGTTGTTGCACCGCGCGCGTCGATAATCGTGTACCTAGTTTTTCACTAATAAAAAGAGCGGCGTCAAGTTGCTCAACCCATAAATGCCGATGCGGCAGATAACGCGTGATAGCCGCTGCTGCTTTTGTCCCAATAGGTACAAGGCGCGTTTTATTGCCTTTACCAGTGACGCGCACGCGCAATTCCGAAATATCTATATCATTGACATCAAGCGCCACCAATTCACCGACGCGCAAACCACTGCTATACAGCAGCTCAAACATGGCTTTATCACGTAACCATAAGCGCGCTTGCTCTGGCGTATCAGGCGCAGGTTGGTCAAGCAGCTGGGTGAGTAAATCAATATCAGCAATCGATGGCAATGGTCTGGGACTGCGTTTTAACTGATAGCCTGTGGTCGGGTTAATACGTGCTACGCCTTCCTCAATCAGCCAACCATAAAAATGCCGAATAGCCGATAGCTCTTGCTGCACACTAGCAAGCGCCAACTTATCCTCATCCAAACGCTGACTGATATGCTGCGCAAGTTGGCGCTTATCACAGCGCGTCCATGTCAATTGCTTACCGCGCAAAAATAGCGCCAATTGACTGACCCCTGCAAAATAGGCGCTCAAGGTATGCTTGGAGTGATTGCGTACTGCCAAGACAGTTAACCAGCGTTCAACAGGTATGAATAGCGCCTGTAGCTCGGCATCGGATTCTATTATTGTCATAAGTTCAATGACTTAACTGGCATGGCTAGTATGGCTTTCACCACTGGTAGTGTTGGGCTTCATACCAGCTTGCGCCATCAGACCATCAGGACTAAAGACCCCTTCATAAACAAAGGCAGTCGGTCCGGTCATCATCACCGAATACCCTTGCTGCCAACGTATCATCATACTACCGCCATACAACTGCGCGCGTACGTCTTCGCCTTCATCGAGCCAGCCTTCACGAATACCAACTGCTACAGCAGCACACGCGCCCGTACCACAGGCTTGCGTTTCACCAACGCCGCGCTCATAAACACGCAAACGAATATGACGATTATTCATCACCTGCATAAAGCCGACGTTAACTCGTGCAGGAAATGCCGGATGCGACTCAATCGCTTTGCCCAATTTTTCGACTTCCGCATCTAACACGTTATCCACTTTAATCACCGCATGCGGATTGCCCATATTGGCGACATATAACTGCACTGGCGTACCATTCACATCCAAATGATAGGCATTTTGAATTTTGGTGGTGGCTTTTGGGGTAAAAGGAATCTCGTTGGGTTCAAACTTAGGCTTGCCCATATCGACTTCCACCCAGCCGTAGCGATCGGTGGTTAAAGAGATAATACCACTTGCCGTTTCAACCCGTAAACGCTGCTTAAATGACAGCTTACGCGCTTGTACAAAGCGTGCAAAACAACGCGCGCCATTGCCACATTGTTCGACTTCCGTGCCATCGGTATTAAAAATACGATAACTAAAATCCACGTCAGGACGCATCGGTGGCTCAACCACCAGCAATTGATCAAAGCCAATACCCAAATGCCGGTCACCCAATAACTGTACCAAATCGGTGGTTAACTCTAAACGCTGGGTCACCAAATCGATGACCATAAAATCATTACCCAGACCATGCATTTTGGTAAATTCTATCAACATATCCTTATTTCCTATTCTATTATTATGTGTGGCTTATAGTAGCACGCTGCCTATGACAATGATAATCATCGCCATTGATTTACTGTGTTGACTGACTACGTTGATTTGCGGCAGCAGTATGGTTAAAAATGGCATGAGCACGGTTAACAATGAGCCATAAAAAACCCATTGCTCTGATAGCAATGGGTCGTTTTTGAACCGTGAAATAAATAATAAGTGCAATGAGAAATAAGCCATCAGCCTAGTGACGTTTTTATAATGTCACTAACATTACTCTTTTTCACTGCTTGAGGGTTATTTCTCAGTTTGCCATAAGGTTTCGCCAGCATACAAATCAGCAATCGTTTCGCGTTTTCCAATCAGCTGATGTTGAGTGCCTACGACCATCACCTCAGCGGCACGCGGACGAGAATTATAATTACTACTCATCGCAAAGCCATACGCACCAGCACCAGTAATGGCTAAAATATCACCGGTTGCCAATGACAAGAGACGGTCTTTTGCTAAAAAGTCACCCGTTTCGCAAATCGCGCCGACAATATCCCACGCCTGTGTGCCATCGGTCTCGATACCTTCGCTTGGTAATACTTCTGGAATCACTGCCATTTCCGCTTGATATAATGCGGGACGAATCAAATCATTCATCGCCGCGTCAACGATGGCAAAGTTTTTATGCTCAGTTGGTTTTAGCACATCAACGCGAGTCAATAATATACCGGCATTGGCGACCATGCTGCGACCCGGCTCAAAAAAGACGGTTAAGCCAAGCTCGGTTAATTTTGGCAATAACGCTTGCGCAAACTCATCAATCGTTACCGGTTTCTCCTCGATATAGCGCACGCCCAAACCGCCACCCAAATCAACATGGCGCAGCTCAATACCTTTCTCACGTAAGCTATGAATCAGCTCAATGACTTTATCCAAAGCGGCAATAAAAGGTGCCACTTCGGTTAATTGCGAGCCGATATGACAATCAATACCGACGATATCAATATGCGATAACGTGGCGGCATGTTCATATACTGCCAGTGCTTTATCGTGCGCGATACCGAATTTATTATCTTTTAGACCAGTAGAAATATATGGATGCGTCTTCGCATCGACGTCCGGATTAACCCGTAGTGAGATAGGGGCGCGCTTATCCAGTTGTTTGGCGACCATATTGATGAGCGTCAACTCACTGATGGATTCAACATTAAAACAGCTGATACCTTGCGTCAGGGCAAACTCAATATCGTCACGCGTCTTGCCAACGCCTGAGAATACCACGCGGCTCGCCTGCCCACCGGCTGCTAATACGCGCGCAAGCTCTCCACGCGAGACAATATCAAATCCTGCGCCTGCTGCTGCCAACACGCCCAACACCGCAATATTTGAGTTGGCTTTGACCGCATAGCAAATTCGATGGTCAATCGCCGCAAAGCTCTCATTATAATCGTGATAGACGTCCAATATCGCCTGCTGCGAATACACATAGCACGGTGTATCGTAAGATTTTACCAACTCACTAATGCTCACATCTTCCATATATAGCGCATCATCGCGGTAGTCTAATGCGGATAAATGGGCAGTTAACGCTTCAGGATTAATATATAACCCTTGTTCGGTTTGGGTAGTTACTGGCTCAACATTACTCATATTAGTGTCTCTAAGGTCATCAATTTATCAAAATAAAAAGGTAAGGGTTAAAAACTAAGAATTGTAAAAAATTCAAATGTTAATAATCATTTGGGTCGTCAGTCACATCGGGCAATACCTGTTTTTGTTCTAGATAGCGCGTCTTTTGATAATCCGCATCATCAAGCCCTGCAAACGCGGCATCTTGTGGATCACTGGTACTGTCTAATACCTCCAAGCTACTCGTTACCATTTGGCTATTGCTATCAACTAAGTATAAATCCCCTTTTTGTCCGCAGCCTGTTAGTGCAACCATGACTGTCGCACTTAATACTAGCGTACAGACAAAACGCCCACCGGTATTAAGAATAGCTGCTGGTGATAGCACTTTTTCTTTGACATTTTTTATGGATAATTTGGCACGATTCATCGTGCTGAGCTGAGAAGTAGTAAGCATAAGGACAAACAACCTTGCAACAAAGTGGCGATAGTAAAAAGGTAATAAAAGACAGCATCAGATAATTAAGAATGATAGTAAATAAAAATATGGGGCTAAACATCAGCATCAGTATGAGCATCATAAAGCGCTGCTATTAGCATCCTTTGAATCATAGCATTATTCACGAAAGCTGTGCGCGTGTTGGCTTTATTTAAGCAAAATTTCCATAATATGCACACCATCAACTGATGGCTATCACGCAACATTGAGACGAATTATCTCATTTATTATACTTCTGACAAATTTCCTTACAATTTGGTGTCAACCCTATTGAGCCTCTATAGACGTGCGTCAGTGGCAATGGTAAAGGCTTGTTGACTGTCAATTTTAGCGCGGATGTTGGGTAAGCGTTAATCATTCAAATAGGTCATTTTATCTCTAGAACGCTTATCTACTATGGCTTCTATTATAATAAATATTATTAAATTGAGCTGTTTAGTATCGTTTTATACGGTCATCTGTATTAAAAACTTTTATTAAAAAACTATATTTTTGTTCATAAATTTAGCTATAAAACATGAAATTAGATGGCGCATTAATCGTGTGTTTATGTTTGTTCAATCGGTTTTAATCCGCTATGATTTAGGTCTTAACCAACATCATCTAAGGATAGAGCATGAGTGACAGCGTCAGCAATACCACTTTTAGTGATCGCAACTCGGGTAAATCAGATTTAATTAACCCTACTTTAGTTTTAAACTGCGGCTCTTCCTCCATTAAATATGCGCTTATCAGCGAAGATGAATCTACTCGTATCACTGGGCTTGCCGAAAACTTAGGTCTCGATACCGCTCGTATTAAACACACCACATTAAATGGCGAAAAGCTTGAGATTACCATTCCCGGTGGTCGTCATGAATTGGCATTGCAAAAAATCTTGGCATTATTAGAACAATACCACTTCGTCGCGGTAGGTCACCGCGTGGTACATGGTGGACGAGAATACTCGAAAGCGGTACGCGTTGATGCTCACGTCTTAGAAGAAGTTAAACGTTTAAAAATCCTTGCGCCACTACACAATCCTGCGAACGCATTAGGTATCGAAGCGGTACAAGCCATCTATCCTGATATCCCACAAGTGGTGGTTTTTGATACGGCATTTCACCAAACCATGCCAGCCGTTGCCTATCGTTACCCGATTCCAAAAGCCTTATATGAAGAAGAAAAAATCCGTCGTTATGGCTTTCACGGTACGTCACATGCCTACGTTTCAGAACGTGCCAGCCATATCACTACCGCCAAAGGTCCGCATGGTTGGTTGACCGCGCATTTAGGTAATGGTTGTTCTGCTGCTGCTGTTTATGATGGCAAAAGCTTAGATACCAGTATGGGCTTAACCCCGCTTGAGGGCTTAATGATGGGCACACGTAGCGGTGATGTTGACCCTGGTTTGCATATCCATCTAAAACGCCTACTGGGTATGAGCTTAGAAGAAATCAATGATATGCTCAATAACGACAGCGGTCTGCTTGGTATCTCAGGTTTATCAAACGATTTGCGGACGATTGAGCAAGCAGCTAATGAAGGTCATGTCGACGCCCAGCTCGCCATTGAGATATTCTGCTATCGTGCGGGTAAATACCTTGCGAGCTTAAGCTGTGCCCTGCCTGAATTTACGGGCATTGTGTTTACTGGTGGTATCGGTGAGAACTCTGTAACGACGCGCGCCCGTATTTTAGACGTAATGCGCCACTTCGGCATTAAATTCAGTGAAGATAAAAACAAATCTCTGTTTGGCGGCGGTGAAGGCAGTTTCCACGATGAAGACAGCAGCATTGAGCTGTGGGTCATTCCTACTGATGAAGAATGCCAAATTGCTAAAGAAACACGTCAAACCTTAGGTTTCTAATCTGTCGGGTTTCTAATAGGTCAGATTTATACTAGGTTAGGTCTGCAAGAGGTTATCTCTAAAATAAGTCATGAGTCTAATAAAGGGAGCGCTTCTGCTACGGAGCGCTGTACTTAACTTAAATAGCACGTGCTTTCAGCAGCTTCCCTCAAGAATATAATAAACAGTAGGATACGCTATGCAAACCATTTTACTTGTTCCCATTAGTCGCGGTATCGGTGTGACGTCAGCAGCGCTCGGTCTGATTCGGGCGATGGATTATAATGGCGTTAAAGCCGCCTTTATGAAGCCCTTCTTGCAAGACGATACCTTAGATAAACAAAACAGCCTAGATAGCTCAAGCGCATTGATTATGCATGCTTTTGGTCTAACGCCACCTAAGTCGATTAATCGTCAGCGCGTCGAACGGATGTTGGGTGATGATAATCTTGATGAATTAATGGAAGAAGTGGTCGAAAACTATCAATCCATTGGTAGCGATCAAGACGTGATTATCTGCGAAGGCTTAGTGCCGACCACTGAAGCGTCTTACGCCTCACAAATCAACCGCGCGCTTGCTCACGCGTTAGATGCCAAAATTATCTTTGTCAGCACCGTTGATACAAGCAGCCCCGCTCAACTTGCGGATAAATTGGATGTGCATGCGCGTGAATTTGGTGGTATTGCTAGTGACCGTATCTTAGGCTGTATTTTAATGCGCGTGCACGATGTGCCGAATACCTTTGAGACTCAGCCCGTAGCGCCAGGCGAAGCGGTGGTGAGTTTAGATAATGATTTTATGCAACAAATGATGCGTTTGTCGCCACATTTTAATACCGAGCAGTTCCGCCTTATCGGTGTCGTGCCGTTTAGTAACTCGCTGTCTGTGCCACGCACATGGGATATTGCCGCTGAGCTGGACGCGACTTGGTTGCACGTTGGTGAAGCCAAATCTCGCCGTATCACTCATATTAGCCTAACCGCCCGTTCAGTCGCTCGTATCGACGAAGTATTCAAACGCGGTACGCTTATCGTCGTGCCGGGCGATCGTGATGACTTGCTATTAGCCGCTGCATTGGCGTGTATTAATGGGATTCCACTCGCAGGTTTGGTGTTAACAGGCGGTGTTGTGCCCAATGCTACCGTTGCCGAATTATGGCAGTCAGCGCTAAAAACCGGTATTCCCGTTATGAGCGTGGAATCTGACAGCTTTGAAACCGTGCAAAGCCTGATGCACATGAGTGCTGAGATTCCCTCTGATGATACGGAACGCGCCCAAGAAGTCACGCGTTATGTTGCCGCGCATTTAGACCTCAGTTGGATTAAAGCCTATTTCAGTGGCGACCACAAACCGCGCTTGTCTCCTGCGGCATTCCGTCATCAAGTGGTCAAAAAAGCGCAACTGGCGAACAAACGTATCGTCTTGCCAGAAGGGTCTGAGCCGCGTACTGTCGAAGCCGCTTGTATTTGCCAAAGCCGTGGCATCGCCAATTGCGTACTGCTGGCTAAGCGTGCCGATGTTGAACAAGTCGCCAAAAATCGCGATTTAATCTTACCTGAAGGTCTTGAGATTATTGACCCTGATACGCTGGATATGAGCAAATATATCGCGGCTGTTGTTGAACGTCGTAAAGGCAAAACCACTGAAACTGTTGCGGCTGAACAGCTTAAAGATACCGTATTCTTAGGTACGACCATGTTACAGATGGACGAAGTTGACGGCTTAGTCTCTGGTGCCATCCATACCACTGCCAACACTGTCCGCCCAGCATTTCAGTTGATTAAAACCGCACCGCAGTATTCTTTGGTATCGTCAATTTTCTTTATGTTGCTGCCTGAACAAGTGGTGGTCTATGGGGATTGCGCCATTAACCCTGACCCAACCGCAGAAGAATTGGCAGAAATTGCCATTCAATCGGCTGAATCTGCTGCTGCCTTTGGTATTGAGCCCAAAGTTGCCATGATTAGCTATTCAACAGGCGCATCTGGTACGGGCGCTGATGTTGAAAAAGTCACTCGTGCTACCGAAATCGTCCGTGAACGCATGCCAAGTCTCGCGGTAGATGGACCCTTGCAATATGATGCCGCCTCAGTCATGAGTGTTGGCAAACAAAAAGCGCCCGACTCGCCAGTCGCCGGACAAGCCAACGTCTTTATTTTCCCTGACCTCAATACAGGTAACACCACCTATAAAGCCGTCCAACGTAGCGCCAACGTCATCAGCGTAGGTCCCATGCTGCAAGGCTTGAATAAGCCCGTAAACGACTTATCTCGTGGCGCCTTGGTCGATGATATTATCTATACTATCGCGCTGACCGCTATTCAAGCCGATAGCGATGCTATTTAATAAGTGCTTAAACGCGTAACTTAATAAGTGCTATAAGTAAGACTTTATACAGCCGATTCTCATATCATTATGAGGGTCGGCTTTTTATTGGCTTATTTTTCAACACCTATTTTTAAATAAGCAGCTTTTAATGACAAGCGCTCGCCTGCCCTCTACAATGGCGCATCCGTTTATTGATTACAGAGTATTTTATTTTAATGTCTACTGCGCCTGCGATTCGTGCCTATCTTGGCGGATCTTTTAATCCTGTACATTACAGCCATATCCAAATGGCAATGTACGTTTATCAGTGCCTTGCGCCCATCGCCGCCGCACAACAGCGCCCGCTACACGTCTCTTTACTGCCCAATGCTCGCTCGCCGTTTAAAGAACAAAGCCTAGATCCTGCTCATCGGCTTGCCATGTTAACGTTAGCGATTGAAAACACTCCGCTACAAATCAGTGAGCTTGAACTATGGCAAACGCCGCCCGTCTATAGCATAGACAGCGTACGTACGTTGCATGAGTGCTATCCCAATGACAGCCTAATATTTATTATGGGCATGGACAGCGCCCGCAGTTTGGATAAATGGAAAAATGGTCTAGAGTTGACCGACTATGTGCATTTATGGATTTTTAACCGAAGTAACAGCGCAAATTTTTTGCCCATGAATGATGTAATGACTGCAAATGAGAGGATAGATCATTTTTCTACTCAGGATATCGCGCATTTGATTACTGAGTTACCAAGCGCTTTACAAGGGCAAATTACTCACCGCCCAACAGAGTTAACACGAGTATTAAATACCTTCGCAGAAACTGGAAAACCCTTGCAAAACTGTGCCAAAGGACGCATTTATATAGACCCGCGACCCGTCACAGCGCTATCCAGTACCCAAATACGCAAACAACTGCACACAATCCCTACGATTACTGATAATCCGCCCAATTTATTAGCTAAATGGCTAAATCCTACGGTTTATCAATATATTATCGCCCATCAGCTATATTCTGCTGTCTAATTCCGTTAAAATCGCTCTATTGATGTCATTTTGCAAATTATTGCTTAACTGACCATTTATTATTTTATGTTCCAATGTTATTAATACGATTAAAGAGATCAAAATATATGTCCAACACCATGACGAACGAACGCTTAGAAGCTTGTCTGACCCTTGTTAAAACTGCCCTAGACGATATGAAAGCCAAAAATATCACTGTGCTCAATGTTGAGCATTTAACCGACGTGATGGAACGCATCGTTATCGCTGACGGTACGTCTAAACGCCATGTGCGCGCGATGGCAGACAGCGTTGGCGCTGAAGCGAAGCTTGGCGGCTTTATGCCCCTCGGTCGCGAAGGCGGTAACGACTCTGACTGGACGCTCATCGATTTAGGCGCGGTCGTTGTGCATATGATGACCCCGGCAGCGCGTGAGTTCTACGACCTAGAAGGTCTCTGGTCATCAGCTGAAAACTTAGCTGAGCTGGTCGCCGTACCACGTGAGAAAAAAGCCGGTCGCCGTAATTAATATCAAAGATAAATAGCGTGGCTTACCTAAAAAGACTGGATTTATTATCTGGTCTTTTTTTATGGCTGATTTTTGATAGTAAATTTTTTTAGAGCCTAACTTTTATACCTTAATTCTGAGCAATAATTAATACCTTTAAGTAGCATTACCTTTTAAACAGCTTTCTTCTTTAACCAACAAAACAGCCAATGATTACGCTAAGATAATGTTATGAAAAAAACAGTATTTACTGATTAAAACAACAATAATTTAGGATGACTTATGAGCAAAGAATTTAGTGAGTCACTACCGCAAACGTCTAACGCTAATATTGGCACTGGCACTGGCACTGGCACTGGCGCTGACATTAATGACTTTAATAAACCACTCCCGCTCCACATCGCCAATTTACTCTGTGTCCGCGCAGGCAAAGCCATGCCATTTGCGCGTGAACAAATGAGCGCTATTGATAAAGCACCGATTAAAGCGCCTGTTGCCGTCGACTTTATGGGATTGACTACCGATGAGCAAGCCGATCGCCGCCATCACGGTGGTCCACTCAAAGCCGTTCACCAATTACCACCTGCCACGTATGAAAAAGTTAATGCAGAGTTTGGTTTAAAAGTGCGGGTGGGTACATTAGGCGAAAACCTCACCACCGGAGCAGTGAATCATTTACCTGAAATGACCGAAGCCACCGTCTGTATTGGTGATGTCTTTCAATACGGTGGGCAGAATGAGAAATCCGATAACGATAGCGTGCAATTGCGACTCGTGCAACCACGACGACCCTGCTACAAAATCAACGACCAAATTGGACAATTTACCAAAGTACCAAATATTGCCTCGTGGGTCACCAAGCAAGGTATCGCTGGCTGGTATTTTGAAGTGGTGCGTGATGGGATGATTGATGCAGACCTGCCCGTATATTTAATCGAACGACCGTATCCGTTTGCTACTTTAGAGACGCTTTGGCAACTGACCAATGCAAAAGAGAAGTTTGCCGCCGACATTATCGAGCCGTGGCTGACGATTGAGTGTTTGGAAAATAGTTGGAAGACGGTTTTGGCAAAGAAGATTAAGCAAGATTAAAAATAGAATACCGAGAAATTTGTGCAGATTTCGCATGACCCTTTTCCTATTTTTCACACCGAGCATTTCATGGCAAAAAACTTCTCATTTTTAGCATTGGCATCCGCATTATATTTAACGCTGCCACTGACAGGCTGCGTATCCACCACAGCACCGCGCTATACGATTGACAGCCAAACCTATCAAGCCCAAGGTAAAAATGAGCGCATTCATTTTATCGTGCTGCATTATACCGTTGGCGATAACGAGAGATCTATAAAAACCTTAACGACAGGCAATGTCAGTGCACATTATCTAATTCTCAATAATGACGATGATAAAATTTATCGCCTAGTGTCTGAAAGCGAACGTGCTTGGCACGCGGGCGCAGGTGGCTTTGGAGGTAGAACGGTGTTAAATGACACCTCGATTGGTATTGAGATTGTCAACGACGGGATTGCCACACAATATCGCGATGCGCTAAAAAACGGCACGCTTGACTATCATCCTGCTGAGCACTATGTGGCATTTGAAGACTTACAGATTAAAAAAGTCGCGCAGTTGGTGCAAGATTTAGCCAAAAAATACAATATTTCCCCGACCAATATCATCGGACATTCTGATATGGCACCCTCGCGTAAAATCGACCCCGGTGCGAAGTTCCCTTGGCAACGACTGTATACAGAGTATGGTATTGGCGCTTGGTATGATGAATTTGATAAGCAATTCTTTATGAATCAAGACGAGTTTGCAGCGGCAACGATACCTGAGATTAAGCAAGCATTTAGGAAATATGGTTATCAAATCAATGATAATGATGCGTGGGATAAAGCCAGTCGTGATGTGATTTATGCGTTTCAATTGCACTTTCGACCGCAGCAGCCAACGGGTAATATGGATTTAGAAACCTATGCTATTTTAAAGGCGCTGAATAAGAAATATGCGGATTGATAATAGCGCGCGCCCTGTATCTTTTCATCTGTTTCTAAAGCTAATGGTTCAATTGGCATAAAGTGTTGATGTATGTCTACACACTGCTGATTACGACGTTGCTAGGCTGTAAAGCTTGAAACCCCTGCTCTCTAAATAATTATCAAGCACCGATATATCAGCATTAGCACAGACCACTGCAATATAGCTATCGGGTCGCAATAAATATATCGCATCCTTTGTGAGACCCGCTGTTGCAAACTCATCACGCCATACGAACGTTATTAGGTTAATATTATTGAACTCGCACCACTGTTGCAGCGCGGCTGTCGGCTCGCCATAGACGTGCAGTTGCCACGAAATCATTCTCAAAGAGTCGTAATTATCTTGCTTATCGAACTGTACATAAGGTAACCGCTCGCCAGCATGGATATCCCCTACTGTACCGAAACTTAATTCACTGTCAGCGTAATTCATTTGAGTTTGTGAAATGGTTTTGAACAGCATCTCCCGCACAAAGTCATTATGCCAACTAAATTTTACCACCGTTGGTGCTATATGTGTCCGAACAAAATCAGCCAATGCCCCTTGAGCAGTGACGAACTTGAATAATCTATCAGTAGTATCGACGAGTTTATGCGCGAATACTCTGCGCTCAGATTCAATACTATCTAATATAGTATCTGGTGCTTGCCCTTTTAAGACTGCCGCCAATTTCCAAGCTAAATTGATCGCATCACCGATACCAGTATTCATACCTTGTCCCCCTGCGGGACTATGAACGTGAGCCGCATCTCCGATCAAAAAGACGGAACCATGACGGAAATGATCCGTGACGCGGTGATGGACTTTATATGATGAGAACCAATTGACCGAGGTGACCTTGATGCCGATAGAATCAAGCGCAGTGGTATCGATATCTTTAAAGGTTAGCGCCTTGATATCAGCTTCTGTCGTTGGCGTGCGCTTTGGACTGACGCTGCTCACTAAGCGTATCGTCCCATGCTCGCCATACGGCATCACCAATAAAAAATCCGCGCCTTCAAACACGACTTGAATCTCGCCCTCAAATGGATTGACGCTAGTATCCACATCTGCCACAAAAAATATCTGCTCGTACGTGCCGCCTGCAAAATCAGCATTCAGTGTTTTACGTACCGTTGAGCTAGCGCCATCACAACCAACCAAAAAGCGACTGATCACAGACTCTTCATAGCCATTTTTGTGACGTATTTTTGCTGTGACTTTTGCTGTGTCTGTCGTATCTTGGGATACAAAATCTATCAGCTCGACTCCCCTTTCGACGATGATTTGACGGTTAGCTAGCTCTTGCTCTAATAGCTTCTCATGCTTGTCCTGCGGATATATCAAAATAAAAGGATATGGCGTGATAGTCTTCCCCATCTCACCTAGCGTAAGGTGTGCTCTTTTTTTCCCCTGCGACCAAAGGTTGATTCCTGCACTGCGATAGCCCTCCTGCACTACTTTGTCTGCAAGACCTAACTGACGATACAGCTCTAAGGTTCGAGCTTGAACGACTAAGGCTCTGGACTGCGAACCTGCCTGCGCTGATTTATCAATAATACGCACCTTTATGCCCTGCTCATTGAGCCAAAGCGCCTGTACCAGTCCTGTAGGTCCTGCGCCTACAATCAATACCTCTGTGGCGTTAGACTTAGTCTTACTGAGCGTGCTAGCGCCTTCAGGGGACGTGATATCGTTATTATAATGAGACATAACGCTCCTTTTGCAGATAGAGATATCAGTTCAGTATGAATGAGCTCATGGTCAAAGATATATTCAGTATATTCTTGGCGATATCTGCGTTGTATTGATTTTTGTTAAGGCTGGTAGCACTCTTTATGAAGATAAATATCCATGCAAAGAGGTAGTCTGTTTTATATTTAGGGAAAGTTGATGGATACTAGATCAGTCTAAGCGCAAAGATGAATTGGGAGATTTATGCTATTTTAAAGGCGCTGAATAAGAAGTATGCTGGACGTGATTATTTTTATTGAGGTCAATTTCTAGACATTTAAAACGTTCACTAGACGATTTTTATTAATCAGAGGTATTTTATGACGCTATGCATCCACGCCCTATTCCATACCGATTATGAAGACCTTAGCTTTATCAAACAGTGGGCTATTAACTACAACCATATGCTCACTATCACTCGCTCTTACAATAACGATTTATTGCCAGAGCACGATAGTTTTGATTGGCTCATCGTGATGGGTGGACCAATGAGTGTACACGATGAGGAAAAATATTCTTGGTTAGTCAATGAAAAACGCTTGATTAAACAGAGTATTGATAATGGCAAAACAGTTATCGGAATTTGTTTAGGGGCGCAACTTATTGCGCATTGTTTGGACGCTAACGTCCAGCCAGCTAACGTAAAAGAGATCGGTTGGCTGCCCATTCGATTAACGACAGAAGGACAATCACATCCCTTATTACAGGATTTATCTAAGCAAGATTTCACTGTCTTTCACTTTCATGGTGATGGTTTTGACTGTCCAGAAGGGGCTAGTATTATTGCAACATCAGAGGTTTGGGCGAACCAAGGATTTATCTACCAAACTCCGCAGCATAAAGCGCTTGGCACTTGGGTAATGGGCTGGCAGTGTCATTTTGAAGTGACCAAAGAAAGCCTTGCTAAGATGGTCGCAAATGGCAATGGCGCTATCCAAAGTGGACTTATCAATTATCCCGAAACTGTACAATCAACGGCTGAAATAATAGCGCGTAGTGATCAATATATTTCAGACAATAATGCAAAATTAGCCGCTATACTAAATCGGATGGCAAATAGCGGATAACTGAATAGTAAAGAGAATAACCCATGAATAACTCACAATATGACGAACAAGATGAGCTGCAAAAACATCTAGAAGAAAAAACCAAGCAAGAGAAGGAAAGAGAGCAAGAAGCTGAGCCGTTCTCTGCATACGATGCTTGTGTGCTAAAAGAGAGTGCTAAGATTCATGAGTTGATTGCGGAGGCGAAGAGAGAGGTTAAAGATTGCTCTTTAAGTAAGTAACTCATAAAAATTTTATTTATTACACCATTTTTATTTTTTACCACATCTAATGATGTTATAATTTATAAAAATAATATGGATGAGTTAGATATGGCATATCAAGCACCGCAGTATGAGATGTTCAGTGATTTAAATAGTCGTAATAAAGATGGCGAGCTCATAACTAACGATGCAGCTATAATAATTTTGAAGGAGAAATTCGGTTTTACTCCACAAATTATCTTTAGCGCCATTGAGAAAGCTGATCAGAATTTCAATATGAAAACTGCAGTGAACTGTGCAAGTGGTATAGCACGCTGGGGTGATATTGGGGAAAACATAGCTTTGCAGCTTATTTCTAATGAAATTAAGTTTAATCGAGATCAAGGACAACCTACATTAACTATCACCAATAATAATATTCAAATTATCATTATGTCTAGTAATCATAATTTGGGTAATGTGGATTTACCAATATCCTCTAACTGTTCAAAAGGTATTGAAACCAAGCATAAAATTGATATAAATAAATATAGAAATATGACTGGCGAGAAGCTGGAAACTTGGGTTTTATACTATCCGTCAAGAAAACACGAAATTTATCAAGATGATTCTCCGAGTCTAATCTATGAACTTGCAAGACCAATGTCTTATATAGAAATGGATGATGGGAAAATTTTTCCTACTGACCATGATTGTAGATTAATGTTTTCTTCAGATTCAGAAAGTGAAGTTCAGTCATATATGAGTGAATTTGCTGATGAATCAGTGAATGAGGACTCGTTTGAAATTGGGTATAAAAATGCGAGTAATGAAGAGTAACTTTGAATTTAATAAACACCGGTTAAAAATAGCTAAGGATTTAAAGGGTAAAACAAATAAAGATTTAGCTAACATTTTGTCTTGTACAGAAGTTACTATTTCAAACTATCTGAATGAAAAAAAATCTTCAATTCCTGACTTTGAAAAAGTAGTGGCTTTAAGTGAATCATTAAATTTACCCTTTAGTTTTTTTAACTCCACTTTTAAAACACAAGTAATAGATGAGCAGATATTCTTCCGTTCCTATAGTCGCATAAAAGCTCAACATAGGAATTCTGCGCGGGCTTATAGTGAATTTGCAATTCAAACTTTAGAGTATTTTGATAAGAGAATTTCTAACCTTCCTACTTTTCAAGGTTTTGATATTGATACTCTAGTGAATGAGCCTGAAAAATCTGCTTTAACGCTCCGTGGTGATTGGCAATTAGGCATTTTACCGATTAAAAATATTATAGCTTTACTTGAATCACACGGTATCGCAGTATTTCGTTTACCGATTGAAGTAAAAGAGGTTGACGCATTTTCTTTTTATCATGATGGACGACCTATAGTATTTTTGAATACAGCCAAGTCAGCAGAAAGAATGCGTTTTGATGCTGCTCATGAGCTTGGTCACTTAGTTCTCCATAGTGATGATAAAAATGTACTTGAGAATATGAAAGACAAAGAGCACGAAGCTGATAGGTTTGCATCCAGCTTCTTGATGCCGAAAGAAGCATTTATTGCTATGGCTCCAAATAATCTAAATCTAGCTAACTTAATAAGCTATAAGAAATATTGGAAAGTATCTCTTGCGGCTATGAATTATAACTTACACACCAATGGATTATTAACCGATTGGCTTTATCGTTCTAATTGTATAGAGTTTAGCAAGCAAGGATATAATAAATCAGAACCCGAACCTATTGAACGTGAGAAACCTATTCTATTGAATAAGATCGTTAAAGTTCTTTTAGAAAAGGAAGGTAGGAACTTCTATGAGAATATTGATTTTGGTTATCAAATTTTAGATGATATAACGTTCAAATTAATCAGTGAAAACACTAAGCCCAAGCTAAGATTACTGTAGGATCTTTCAATTAATCACAAACATAAAAAAGGTGAGCCGAAGCCCACCTTTTTTATTATCTACAATAATTCAAATTATCTTAACGAAACTTATCTTACCCAAGCCCGCGCATTACGGAACATACGCATCCACGCGCCGTCCTCATCCCACGCTTCTGGTTTCCAGCTATGGTTGTAGGCACGTAGCGTACGCTCAGGGTGCGGCATCATGAGGGTGACGCGACCGTCAGTGCTACACAGACCGGTGACACCGCCGACCGAACCGTTGGGATTGAGCGGATAAGTCTCAGTTGACTGACCTTGGCTGTCGACGAAGCGCATGGCAAGTTGACCATGTTTTTCCATACCGTCGATTTCAGTAGCATTAAGCGTGGCATAGCCTTCACCATGAGCAACCGCAATCGGTAAGATACTGTCTTGCATACCTTTAAACAAGATAGACTTGGTACGCTCAACTTTTACGTTGACCGTACGCGCTTCAAAGCGAGCTGACTTATTAGCGATAAAGCGTGGGAAGTTTTCCGCGCCTGGGATAAGGTCTTTTAGCTGCGCCATCATCTGACAACCGTTACAGACACCGAGTGAGAAGGTATCAGGACGGGCAAAGAAGCGTACAAACTGCATACGCAACTCATCATGGAACAAGATAGAGTTCGCCCAGCCAGAGCCTGCGCCCAATACGTCGCCGTAACTAAAGCCACCACAAGCGACCAAACCATCGAAGTCACGTAGATTGATGCGACCGCTGAGTAAATCACTCATGTGCACGTCGACCGCTTCAAAGCCTGCTTGAGTAAAGCCTGCTGCCATTTCGGTCTGACCGTTGACGCCTTGCTCACGCAAAATAGCGACTCTTGGTTTGCTTTCACGGCTGTTTAAATACGGTTCTTCAACCTTTTGATTGAGGTCAAAGTTTGGCGCAGCGATAAGCCCTTGATGGCTGGCATCGCTAATCAAGTCATACTCTTGCTGAACGCAAGCTGGGTTATCACGGCGGCGCGCGATTTGATAGCTGACCTGACTCCACTCGCACTGCAGCTCGCTACGGCTAAAGCTAAGCGTTTTATCACCGTTTAGCGTTGGCGTTTGTATAAGTAAGCTGTCTTCTTCAATACTTTGACCGACAAGGGTAAGCATTTCGCTGACATTAAACTCTTCTGCCAATTGCATTAAAGCGGCGACGTTCTCTGGTAATACTTGGATAACTGCACCCAACTCTTCACTGAACAATTGACCCAATAAGTTATCATCAGTCAATGACAGCTTGATACCTTGACGGCTGGTAAATTGCATCTCAGCAATGGTCGCAAGTAATCCGCCATCACCGATATCGTGATAAGCACTGATAACTTCTTGCTCATTACCCGCTTGGATAAAGTTAAAGAAATCGACCAAGTCGCTTGGCTGTGCTAAATCTGGGCAGTCATTACCTAATTGGCTAAGCGTTTGCGCGAGGATTGAGCCGCCTAGACGCAATTTGCCTTTGGATAAGTCAATACGGTAGAAGGCGCTATCACCATTAATAAGCTCAGGCGTTAGCGTTTTTGCAACATCAACGACAGGAGCAAAAGCAGTAATGACCAAACTCATTGGTGACACAACTGATTTATCAGTACTGCCCTTTTCATTACTGTCTGTCCAATTGGCGCGCATTGATAGCGAATCTTTACCGACTGGAATAGCGATACCAAGTGCTGGACATAGCTCTTCACCAACAGTATAGACCGCATCAAACAATGCCGCATCTTCGGCATCATCGCCACACGCTGCCATCCAGTTTGCTGACATGGTGATATCAGATAGCTTAGTAATGCGTGCGCCTGCGATATTGGTGATTGCTTCACCAACTGCCAAACGTGCAGAGGCTTTTGGACTAATCAGGGCAACTGGTGTACGTTCGCCAACACTCATCGCTTCACCGCTCATCAGCTGACCATCTAGCGCGATTAATCCTGATGCCGTTACCGCACAATCTGATACCGGTACTTGATAGCGACCAACATACTGATCGCGTACAACCATACCCGTGATAGAGCGGTCACCAATGCTAATCAAGAATGATTTGCTAGCGACAGTTGGATGACGTAATACGTCTTTAATTGATTCAGCTAGATTGACTTCGCTTAGCTCTAATGCTGGCAAGCTAGTCTCTTGACGCTCAAAGCTACGCTTCATCTGTGGCGTACCACCAAGCAATACTTGCATCGGCATATCAACTGGCTGCTCAGGGAGCAATTCGTCATTAACGACTAGCTGACGTACTTCAGTTGCTGTGCCTAATATGGCATACGGGCAGCGCTCACGGGCACAAATAGCATCGAACTGCGCTTCGCTTTCTGGACGAATTGCCAAGACATAACGCTCTTGTGCTTCATTAGACCAAATCGCCATTGGTGACATGCCGGCTTCTAACGATGGAATTTTACGTAGATTTAGTATTGCGCCCATTTCATGATCATTAACCAATTCTGGCATGGCATTCGATAGACCACCTGCACCGACATCATGTAGCGACACAATTGGGTTGCCATCTTTACCATTATTACTAGCATCAACATCATTACCAGCCAATGCCCAGCAGCGATCCATCACTTCTTGACAGCGACGCTCCATCTCAGCGTTATCACGCTGAACGGATGCAAAGTCTAAGCCTTCATCGAGTGAACCACTATCGACAGATGATGCTGCACCGCCACCTAGACCGATTTGCATGGCTGGACCACCAAGGACGATAAGCAAATCGCCTTGTTGAATGGCATTTTTTTCAATCAAGTTACGTTTGATATTACCGTAACCACCAGCAAGCATAATTGGCTTATGATAGCCGCGCATTTGACTGCCATCTTTTGCTGCTGAGGTATCCAACTGGAAGCTACGGAAATAACCGCATAAATTTGGACGACCAAACTCGTTAGAGAAGTTGGCTGAACCGAGTGGCGCTTCCGTCATAATTTCAAGACTGGTTGCCATACGATCAGGCGTACCATAATCCTGTGTGCTTACATTACCTGACTGCTCCCATTTTTCAGCAAGCTCAGGAATATGCAAATGTGATACGTGGAAACCTGTTAGACCTGCTTTTGGTTTACCGCCACGACCGGTTGCGCCTTCATCACGAATTTCACCACCTGCACCCGTTGCCGCGCCAGCATAAGGAGCGATAGCGGTTGGATGATTATGGGTTTCGACTTTCATTAAGATATCGATTTCTTCTTGATGAAAACTGTAAGGGTGTGCCGAATTGGCATCCGTAGCATCAGTAGGAACAGGATAAAAGCGCCAGCCTTCAGAACCTGCCATCACTGCCGCGTTGTCTTTATAAGCCGACAAAATCCCTTGTGGATTGGCTTTATAGGTATTTTTAATCATTTGGAACAAGGATTTTGGCTGTACTGCACCATCAACTGTCCATTCAGCGTTGAAAATCTTATGACGGCAATGCTCAGAGTTTGCTTGTGCAAACATCATCAGTTCAACGTCGGTTGGGTTACGCTTTAGCTCATTGACATAAGCATTCATTAAATAATCAATGTCTTCACTCGATAACGCAAAACCAAATTCTTTATTGGCAGACTCAAGCGCTGATTGACCTTGTCCAATGACATCAATATGATTCAATGATGCTGGCTGCTCATCGTCAAATAATTTATTCACATCATTTAAGTCATAGACCAAGCTTTGGGTCATACGGTCAAACAATAATTGCTCAGCGTCCACTGGCAGTTTTTCGCCTGCTTCACCATCAATCGTCAATGTATAAACAATCACGCGTTCAACACGCTTAATCGTAATTTCACAGTTATTAAAAATATCGGTCGCTTTACTTGCCCATGGCGAAATCGTACCAAAACGTGGACCGACGATGACTTGCAGCTGATTAGACTCTGCTGGCGCAAGCGTTATAGATGGGTCGACAGCAAACAAGTCGAGTGCCTTTTTATGCTCATCACCTTCGAGTTCACGTGATAACACATACACTTGCTGGGTATGAATTTGGCTGACATTTAGCGCGGTTTTTTGCTGAAACTGACTGATGAGTTGCTGCGTCTGAAAATCGGTAAGAAACGGTTGTCCGGCGATGGTCATCATAAAGGCTTGTTCCATAGACTATAGAATCGAGGGGGCATCACTGCCATACAAAGAAAAGGGTCGGTGCATTATAACAAGAAGACCTCTAATAATCAGGTATAAACCGCTATAAATTCAGGGTTTATCTGTTTATTAAAAACGTAGCACTTTATAAATAAGTACATTCGCTACCGAATTATAAACACAGTGGG
Organism: Psychrobacter urativorans; assembly: GCF_001298525.1. NCBI lineage: Bacteria > Pseudomonadati > Pseudomonadota > Gammaproteobacteria > Moraxellales > Moraxellaceae > Psychrobacter > Psychrobacter urativorans. The sequence continues at coordinate 1,733,179 of NZ_CP012678.1, read as the reverse complement.
CGCATACCAGCATCAGACTGCTACTCGTTTTACCTAACCACCGTATTCCTTACAAACATTCACATCCTCTTACTGGCAACCTATATAACTATGTCGACAAATCTCGCTATTCTAGACGCAGGTTTAAAGGCAAGAATCATTTATTAAAACCTTTACTAAGCAAAACTTTAATTTTAACGTTCTATTATTTACATACTAAGTATCGAAATACTAACAATAACTTATTAACACTAATTAATTAAAACCAATTAAAGGATAAACCTCATGAGTAGACAAGACCAGATTGATAAAGTTCAAGAAGTGGTAAAAGATGTAAAATTTGCCATGATGAGCACCACCAATAAAAAAGGCGACATTCACGCGTGGCCAATGACCACCAGTGAGACCAGTATTGGTGCCAAAGAGATTTGGTTTATTGGTAATAAAACATCCGACGTCGTCAAAGATATCCAAGATGATGCCAGAATTGGTCTGACTTATGCCACCCAAGATGCCAAAAATTATGTGTCTATCAGCGGTGATGCTGAACTATCAACCGATAAAGACAAGTTAGATGAGCTGTGGTCGCCTGTTTATAATGCCTTTTTTGCGCATGGTAAAGAAGACGAGAACGTACAACTAATTAAAGTCGTGCCTCATGGTGTCGAGTGTTGGATTAGCGGTAACTCAGTTGTCAATATGTTTAAGATGGCAACCGCAGCGGTACAAGATGGCAAAACGGCTGAAGATATGGGTGAAACTTTCTCCATCTCTTTATAATCTAAGAAGCTCGTAGCTTGTTGAGCTAATAGCTTGTTTAAAATAGTGTGCTGCCTGCATTGAATGAAGACATTAATAGATAAAGATTAACAAGCAATCATAATAAATATAATATCTGCTTATTTATTGAGTTTATTAATAAGGCAGCACACTATTATCCTATTTATTTATCATAAATTTTCATAACGACAAGGATGACTATTATGAGTAAGCAAGAACAGATGGACAAAATCCAAGCACTGGTAAAAGATATTAAATATACCATGATGACCACCCGCACCGCTGACGATCACTTGCATTCTTGTCCGATGAATACCACTGAAACCAGCATTGGCGCGAAAGAAATTTGGTTCATCGGGCACACGCCTTCTGATACCGTTGAGAATATTAAGAAAAATCCAGAAGTGAATCTTTCTTATGGAACTCACGATGAAAAGAATTATTTATCTATCGCCGGTAAAGCTGAATTGGTCGAAGATAAAGAAAAGCTTGAAGAATTATGGTCGACGATGTACAACGCTTATTTTGAGCACGGTATTAATGACCCCAAAATTCAACTGATAAAAGTGGTGCCTCATGGTGCAGAATATTGGGCGAATGGTAATTCATTTGCTAATGTATTCAAAATTACCGCTGCTGCGGTCACCGAAACTGCCGTTGGTGATAGTTTGGGTGAGAATTTTTCAATCACGCTATAATTCACTCACACTATAAACTGAGTATTAAATACCTTTTAATTCACAATTTAACTAACTCATAGCCCAAAGAAAAACGCCAGTAAGCATGATACTTACTGGCGTTTTTTGTTGTGCGATAACTTAAATAAGTCATTTTACTTTCATCATTTTGCTTCGATAGCAGCTATTACTTTGGTGGTTTTGCATAGCCATTATCCGCCGGAAAAGCTTTTGGTTGTTGCGATTTGTGCTGCGCAGGGTCATAAAGCTCATAAATAACCGTACCAATAATACCGGTATTCGTTATAGAACCGCTACTGGTATTAGCTGCATAGGCGCTATCGGGTTTACTAAAAATAAAGGAGGCGACAGCACTTTCGCTTTTTCGGAAGCCTTCGATGACCAAATTATCATGGGGACGTAACACGTAACCCCCATCATAAATACTGGCTGCACTACCATCGAGCACGTTTAAACCATCAACACTGGCAACGATTTCATAAGTATTGGCGCTGTTATTGTGATACACCAAACGATATGCTTGACCTGCTTTACCTTGCAGATAATAGTTACCCGCATCACGATAAAGGGGTAATTTGCCCGTATCGGTTGCTGCCGAAAACTCAACTTTACCTGCCAGTAATGACATGCTATTTACCGCGCGCCCGCTATAGGCTTTATCTGCATAACGCACTTGTATCTGCTCAAGCGGCTCGTCACTAACCCGTTCCAAATCGACAGTGGTCACCTCCGAGTCAACATCATCGCCCCATTGCGTACCCAAACGCTCAGATTCAGTCGCATCTTGCACCGATGTTTCTTGCCTATTCGATGCGGCATCTTGTACCGATTCATCCTGCATGGATTCTTCTTGCATCGGCTCATTTTGTGTACTAGATGCATCTGCCGATTTTTCTTTCGAATTTGGTGCTGATGAACAACCCGTCAATAGAGCAAGTAACAAAACGGCGCCAAACGACTGTGTGTTATATGATGTGTTATATGACTTCATACTGTCTTCCTCACCTGAATTATTATTAGTACCTTTGCGCTTGGCGGTTCTATATTTTGTTTACTATTTTGAGTATATCTTAACGCTATAAACAATCAAGATTTAAAGTAGATGAGCTATATCATTAGCTTAGAACAAAAAAAACCAGTAAGCATCAAGCCACTGGCATTTTTTTAATAAACTTAGAATGATAATAGCAGTTATAAAAAGCTAGCCGCTTTGTTTAAGATAAGGCCATGCCGCCTTTAGATAAATAAACATTGACCATAAAGTGAGTATGACTGCCGCCACCATTAAGAGATAGCCAATCATCTCTAGCGATTCCCAATTCAGTAGTAATACCGTAATTGCAATCATTTGAAAAGCGGTCTTCAATTTACCCACATACGACACCGCCACACTGGTGCGATTACCGAGTTCTGCCATCCATTCACGCAGTGCTGATACCGCAATCTCACGCGAAATAATGACAATCGCGGCTATTGCCATGATGATATTCGGATGCCACTGCACCAAGATAATCAGCGCCGCCGCTACCATCAGTTTATCCGCGACCGGATCTAAAAAGCGTCCAAAAGCTGACATCACATTGAGCTTACGCGCAAAATAGCCATCAAGCCAATCCGTAATCGCCGCAATAATAAAAACACCGGTCAATAATAAATGCCGCAGTAAACTGTCGCTAAATTCGCTCATACCGACGCGCGCGATAACGTTATCAGGAATCGCCGGCATATTAATGCCCATTGCAGGCGGCCAATAGGCAATCGCCACAAATAGCGGAATCATTAAGATACGCGCAATGGTCAGGTTATTCGGCAAATTAAAAATGCTTTTATTATTTTGCAGAGGTGGCGGTTCTGGCGTGTGCAAGTGTGTGCTCTCGGTCATGACTAACCCAGTTTAGTGTGGACGTAAGGTTGACTGCTAGCTTAGCATTTTTCAGCCATGCCGTCATGCCTACTCTGTAGGTTCAAGGTTTAAGCAGGAAAATTCTATTATTCCCAACATCTTTCAAAGTGTGACAATGTATTAAAATATCGTTTAACGTAATGGCATGTAACTGAGCGACACTCACCACGCTACATTCCGTTATTATTATTTATAGAAATACAGTTGTACACTCGATATTATCATTAACAACCTTATCATAAATTTTGTAATGAAACCTAAGTACTCATTGAATTGTCAGCCAATGTCCTTATATTTATAGTAAGCATAGATAATCATTAACAATAATAATAAATAATATAATCATCACTTAACGCTATACTTGCTTTCCTCAGCCCACAGTTTCTCCTCTGTGGGTCTTTTTTTTATCTGTTAAATTATTGATATATAAATCTATTCTTATTGTTATGTTTATATCGAAAGACTGTTTATCAATTTTATACATTAAAAAAACCCTTTACCTGTTATACAGATAAAGGGGTTTTTTGTTTTACTGCGCTCATAAAAATAGCGATATGTTATTCATTAATACGCTTACTTAAATGCTTATTTAATACGCATATCGCCAGTTTCTACATAGCGTTGATGCCATGATAACGATTCGTTCAGGATATGCGGGGTTTGCATACCGGCTGTGCTCGATGCGCGATCAAAATAATCTTGCAACATCGGACGATAGTCAGGATGCGCACAGTTATCGATAATCGCTTGCGCACGTTGACGCGGTGCAAGACCACGTAAATCCGCCAAACCTTGTTCAGTTACAATCACCATCACATCATGCTCAGTATGGTCATGATGCGATACCATTGGCGTGATACAAGAGATAGCGCCATCTTTCGCCACCGATGGTGACACAAAGAATGAAGTGTAAGCATTACGCGCGAAGTCACCTGAACCGCCCAAGCCATTCATCATGTTGGTGCCCATGACGTGGGTTGAGTTAACGTTGCCATACAGATCACACTCAATCATGGCATTGATTGCCAATACACCTAAGCGACGCGCCACTTCAGGGTGATTGGTAATCTCTTGTGGACGCAATACGATACGCGCACGCAATTCTTCAAGATTGGCATTGAACGTCTCTAACGCATCTGGGCTTAATGACAGTGCAGTCGCCGATGCCATGGTCATTTTGCCTGACATGATAAGGTCTAACATGCCATCTTGTAACACTTCGGTGTAGCCAGTTAATTGTTCAAACGGGCTGTTCTGCAAGCCCGCTAATACAGCATTGGCAACGTTACCGACACCAGATTGGATTGGTAATAAGTTTTTTGGCAGACGACCCTTTTTAACTTCATCATGGAAGAAATCAATGATATGACTGGCAATTTTGTTTGAGGTTTCATCAGGATCAGCAAATTTACTGTTGCGATCTGGTGAATCAGTCAAAACAACTGCCACCACTTTATCCATATCACAATGTAAGTACGGTACACCAATACGCCCACCTGGAGTGACTAGTGGAATAGGTTTGCGATTGGGCGGCATACCAATGTCATTATAAACGTCATGCATCCCTTCTAACATCAAGCTTTGCTGCGCGTTGACTTCTAAAATAATATGTTTAGCATTGTCTAGCCATGCATTACTCGTACCGATTGAGGTCGATGGAATCAGGCGACCGTCTGGCAAAATACCCGCCACTTCAACGACAGCCATATGCATATCGCCATAGAAACCAATGGTGCTTTGCTGCGCTACATGCGATAAATGCATATCAAAATAATAGGCTTCACCGGCATTGATTTGTTTACGCAGTGCAGGCTCTGATTGATACGGCGTGCGCCATTTGATGCCCTTGGCATCCGCCAACACACCATCACACTCAGTCGCCGTAGAAGCGCCCGTCAACAGCCCGATTTGAAAATCTTCGCCACGCGCGTGTGCCGCTTCCATGTGTTTGGCAAGCGCTGCTGGTATGGCTTTGGGATAACCGGCACCGGTAAAGCCGCTCATACCGACGTTCATATCATTTTTAATAAATTTAGCTGCTTCATCAGCAGACATGATTTTTTTACTCAAACCGTCATGCAGTACGCGACCTTCATGGTTAAGTGATGTCATACCGTTTCTCCTAATAATGTCCATATTAAAATAAATCCTCATATCAATGAGGGAAACATAAAACAAAACCACAAATCCAGTTTCGTCTCAGAATTTTGTGCCATCTTATAATAAGAAACCTCAGACCTGAGGCACTTGGCGTGAGCACCATTATAACGATACTGGTTGTCTCAACAACTGTTTTTTTCATGTTGGCTTAGATTCGACTTAATTTCAGCTTAGTTTCAGCTGAGATTCGGCTTGGATATCGTGATTTATGCCAAATAACCCATAAAATAGGCTTAACAATTCTAACGAGAATATGATTTTAAGCAAGGCTGTCTATCGGCTACTGGTAGAATCTCTAAAAAACCATCACTAAATAGTAGATATCTAGTGGTTATTTTTATAAAAAATTTGCTTCACTCAGTTATTAAGCGCTTCCGTTAGGACTTGCACCGTATGTGCTGCCATCTGATAGCAACTTTCGATATTGCCTTGTCCGCACCAGTCGCCACTGACAATCCATTGATGAGTGTTATCCACTAAGATGCCCAATGCTGGTTTGTTGCCATTGCCATTAGTATCCATAATCGTGGCGGCATAGCGCCAACGATGACAGTCTATTTGGCTCGGTGCAGTATCACTATTCCAGTGTAGGGCTTGCTGTGTAGCTTCTAATAATTGCGCTTTTACTACCTCGATATTTTCATCAACGTGCGCCTCTGACCAGTCGTTACTCGCATGAATGGTGATACTTGGTAACAGTTCGCCATGCGCAGGTTTATGATGTTCGATAAATATTCTATCGAGAATAGGACTATTTATATAAGCCACATCCCATTTTGGCTGAGCATTATTTTTTAAGGTTTCAGGTAGTTGTTCTATATTATCCCAACCAAGCATTAGGGTATAACACGCCTGCATTGTTGGCTGACTAATTTGCGCTTGCTGCGTGAAACCGCTATTTGCCATCAATTCGACTGCTTGACCGTTTGGCGCGGTACAAATGACCCAATCAAAGCTGCCTAAACTTGACCCATGTTCATCAAACAGCTCAGTTTGTTGCTCAGTGTTATGGTCTAAAGCATCTTTTGAACCACTCAGCGGTGCCACGCGCGTTTTAAATTGCATGGTAGTGAAACGTAACTCGTCAGCTAACGCGCGTCCCCAACTGGTCATTTTTGGGGTGCTGATATAGCGGGCATGAATCGTATCCCACTGCTCTTTTTGCTTAATCTCAGGCAACTGGCTATTATCGTTGGTTGGGATTAAATCAACCACTTCTGCGCACCACGGCTGCAATAACCCCGTCGCTAACCACGGCTGAATAAATTGTAAAAAGTTATCGGACTTGGCGGTAAAAAACTGCGCACCAAACGCCCATTGCCAGTTTTTTTGCGTGTGCTCATCAGTGCGATAACGTGTGGCTAAGCGTCCAACGCTGCGAGATTTTTCAAAGACGGTTATCTGTGGCAATTTTTTACTTTCTTGCTGAGCGGATGATTGACCGAATGAGCGCTCTAATAAAGTCGCGGCAAACAATCCGGTTAAGCCACTACCAATAATGGCGATTTTGGGTGCTGTGTTCTTTGTATGAATATCATTGTTATTAACAGTAGAATTAGTGACAGAATAATCGGGCATAGTGATAATAAGCCTTACAATAGTTATTTTGATGAGAGGTTTAACGTATTAAAAAGTCATATTAGGTTCACTAATATGACTTATTTTTATGGTCAGATTGGCTATGTTAATGCGTTATTAACTGAACCGTTAACGGCAGACTTGGCGTTCTGCTTTTACGACCTCGATGAGCTTATTAATCACTGAGCTATCGGCTAAGGTAGATAAGTCGCCGAGTCCAACATATTGACCAGCGGCAAGGTTACGTAAGATACGACGCATGATTTTACCAGAGCGCGTTTTCGGTAACACATCAACGATATAAATGGCATCTAAATTAGCAATCGGACCAATCTCAGAGCGCACATGGCGATTGAGTTCCGCTTTTAATTGCTCACTTGCCACCTCACCCGCTTTAAGAATAATAAAGGCGCAAATACCCTCGCCGCGAATCTCATGTGGCATACCCACCACCGCCGCTTCAACGGTAGAAGGATGGGAATCCACGGCACTTTCAATTTCCGCAGTGCCAAGTCTATGCCCTGAAACATTGAGCACATCATCAACGCGACCCGTAATCCAATAGTGCCCATCTTCATCACGCTGCACACCATCACCGGTAAAATAATAGCCTGGATAAGTGGTAAAATAAGTCTCTAAAAAGCGCTGATGGTCATTATAAATAGTACGCATTTGTCCCGGCCAGCTGTTACTAATGACCAAGTTACCTTCCGCAGGTCCTTCGAGTGCCGTACCATCGGTATCAATAACATCCGGCTTGATACCATAGAGCGGATTCATCGCTGCGCCCGGTTTGAGCGCAACCGTACCCGGTATCGGTGCGAGCAAAATGCCACCGGTTTCTGTCTGCCACCACGTATCGACGATTGGGCAATGCGCACTGCCAACGACATTATAATACCAGTCCCACGCTTCAGGATTAATCGGTTCACCGACCGTACCCAGCAGACGCAAACTTGAGCGATTAGATTCCCGCACGAAGTTATCTCCTTCTTTCATCATCGCACGAATGGCAGTCGGTGCAGTGTATAAAATACTGATATTATGCTTATCAATAATGTGCCCAACACGTGCCCATGTTGGATACTCGGGAACACCCTCGAACATCACCGTGGTCGTGCCATTCGCCAATGGCGCATAGGTCGCATACGTATGCCCAGTCACCCAACCAACATCCGCCGTACACCAATAAATATCGTCATCTTTGATATCAAACACATCACGGAACGTCGATAACGCATACGTAATATAGCCGCCGGTGGTGTGTAAAACCCCTTTTGGTTTCCCCGTTGAGCCAGAGGTGTATAATAAAAATAACGGATCTTCGGCATTCATAACTTCAGGTTTGCAGACCTCACTTTCGCCTTCCACCAAGGTATGATACCAAATATCACGGCGACCACTCATCGGTACTGAATTGCCTGTGCGATGGACGACGATGACATTTTTAACACTGTCTGTGCCTTCCATATCCAATGCGCGATCGACGTTTGCTTTGAGCGGTGTGCGTTTATTACCACGCAAACCTTCATCCGCGGTAATGACCAATTTGGATTGGCTATCAATAATGCGATTGCCCAAACTCTCCGCAGAAAAGCCGCCAAATACCACCGAATGCACCGCTCCAATACGCGCACACGCCAGCATTCCCACTATCGCCTCCGGAATCATGGGCATATACAGCGACACGCGATCGCCTTTTTTAATACCCAATTTGCGCATGGCATTACCTAAACGGCAAACCTCGGCATGCAGCTCTTTAAAGGATATAATTTTATGCAAAGAAGGATGATCACCTTCCCAAATAATAGCGGGCTTATAAGGATTGGCTTTTAGGTGTCTATCAAGGCAATTAACTGAAAGATTCAGCTCACCATCTTCAAACCATTTAATCCGAAAATCGTCCAAGTCATAGCTGACATTACTAATAATGGTTGGCTTTTTTATCCAGTCTATGAGCTCAGCACGAGATGCCCAAAAAGCATCGGTATCTTCTGTTGACGCGATAGATTGTTGATAATCGCGGGCGTATTGCTCGGCTGTGGTGTTGGCGGCCGCAACAAATTCAGGCGCAATGGGAAATGATTTTTGGGTCATGGTCTGTTCCTTTTTTAATTATTATTGCCTGTATAAATGAGTATTGATAATGGCTGTTCATCAGTCACCGCAATCGATACGGACGATGTGATGTCATCTTCCATAATGAGTGACACCCTCGTTCTAGTGTGACAAATAAGAACAGCTGATGCAAGGCATCAACGGCGAATGACAACAATTCCAATGGTCATATGTCGAGCCATTTATTTATGCAATATATCGCCCATTACTTAGCGTTAATCACACTGTCGTTTATTTTTAGCGTTATTGATATTTAATCCTTGTAACCCTACATGAAATATGGACAATAGCCACTATTAAATAATGCTTTCAAATCCTGTTTTTAAGCAGATAATTGACTGCATTATCTCGTTTTTTTATACGTACCGCCTTATGGAAATAACCGCAATGGACAATCACCGCAGCAAACAACCCTCTACCCATTATGATGTCATTATCATTGGCGCGGGTGCGTCAGGGCTATACTGCGCGCTCACTGCGGGTCGCCGTGGTCGTCGCGTCTTGGTACTGGATCATGCCAATAAAGCCGGTAAAAAAATTCTTATGTCCGGCGGTGGGCGTTGTAACTTTACCAATTATTTTGTAGAGCCTGAGCATTTTATCAGCGCCAATCAACATTTTTGTAAATCTGCGCTGAGCCGCTATCCAAGTTGGGAATTTATCAGCATGGTTGAGCATCATAAAGTTGCCTATCATGAGCGTGAGCATGGACAACTATTTTGCGATGATTCCGCGCAAGACATCCTAACCATGTTGCTCGATGAATGCGCTGCTGCTGGCGTACAAATTCGGCTCAATACTGAAATAAAGCAAGTTCAAACCATCAACGATAATGGTAAAGATAATGCACGCTTTGAGTTAATCACGGCTAAAAAACTGGGTAAAAAAGACGTTGCCAATGCAGCAAATACTTCAAAAACTTACTATAGCTGTGAGTCATTAGTCGTCGCTACTGGTGGTCTATCTATCCCAACGATGGGCGCCAGTGGTCTTGGTTATGAGTTGGCACAGCAGTTTGGTCACACGCTGGTGACTACTGACCCAAGCTTAGTGCCGTTTACCTTTACCGATAAAACGGGCGAGTTGCTGCGGGCATTATCGGGTATTAGTATGCCGGTGGTTGCCAGTAACACGCGTACTTCCTTTAAGCTGCCGTTACTCTTTACCCATCGTGGCTTGTCGGGTCCTGCCATGTTGCAGTTGTCCAATTATTGGCAAACTGGTGAACATATTACTATTAATTTATTACCCGATATTAATGTCAGCGACTTACTACTTGCGCACAAACAATCCCACCCCAAACAGCTGATTCGTACGGTACTCGCGGATAATACCGATAACGCATTACCTAAAAAACTATTGACCGCCCTGCAAACGACGCTATGGGACGATATTAAAGACACTGAACTGGCGAATATTAAAGATGAACGTTTAATCGAGCTAGGCGCAACACTCAATGGCTGGCAGTTAAAACCATCTGGTACGGAAGGCTATCGTACGGCTGAGGTGACGCGTGGCGGTATCAAAACTGATGAGGTATCCTCAAAAACCATGCAAAGTAACTATCAAGACGGACTGTATTTTATTGGGGAAGTATTAGATGTCACCGGTTGGCTTGGTGGTTATAACTTCCAATGGGCATGGGCAAGTGGTTTTGTTTGTGGCGAGGTGGTTTAGCCTATTAGTGATAGTTATTAGTAGTCAATAAAATGGTTGTTTAAATTTAAAGACATAATTATTTAGAGACCTTGTTATTTAGAGACCTCATGATTTAAAATAATTAAGCGTGCATTATTCACTAGGCATTAGTGATTAAAAGACTTATGCAAATTAAGCATTAATTCATAACTATTAGTTGATATATAATCCTTATTATAAAAAAATATTATAATAAAGGATGATGATGCGCGTAATTAAAAAAATCCATGGTGATAAACCCAGCTATTGGGTGGGTAATGGCTTTCGAATACAAACTTTGATGAATCACTTAATAGAAAATCCTGATTTCAACTATAGTCATACCGACCCTTTTTTATTGCTTGATTACGGTGTACCAACGACCTTTATCCCTAACCCACACTACGATTCCGCGCCGCATGGTATCGGTCAGCATCCGCATAGGGGCTTTGAGGCGGTGACGGTTGCCTACGCCGGTGAGATCTGTCATGCCGATTCGACAGGCGCTAGTGGCATCATTCGTGAAGGCGATGTGCAGTGGATGACCGCAGGACGCGGCATTACGCATGAGGAATTTCACTCGCCAGCGTTTGGCAAGCGTGGTGGGGTTTTTAGTATGGCGCAAATGTGGATTAATCTACCGCAAACCCATAAATTGACAGAGGCTAAATACCAATCGCTTAAACGCGCGCATATGCCCAATATTGAGTTATATGCGGATAATAATAAGCAAAATCCGATAGGCAGCGCCACAATTATTGCCGGACATTATCAAGGAATAAGTGGTACAGCAGCCACTTTTACGCCGATTAACTTATGGGATATTGCGTTACATACAGCAGGCACAACCACCTTAGACGTTCCTAACCACCATAATGTCATGATACTGGTACAAGAAGGCGAACTGCTAATTAATGATGAGTTAGTCAATGCGGGTAATTTGGTTCAGTTTAAAGCGCCAGTTGATGTGCTAAATAAAACTTCACTTATAGAAGAAGCGGCTGAAATCTCTCTATCGATTGATACTGATAGCATTACCCTAACCTATCCAACCCGCTCAGATTCTGCAGAAAACATACCTACAGTGAAGCTATTATTATTAAGCGGTGAACCGATTGGCGAGTCGATTGCCGCCCATGGTCCCTTTGTTATGACCACGCAAGAAGAACTTAAACAAGCTTTCCACGATTATCGAAATGATAATTTTGGTTAAAAACCTTAGTTAAAGTAAACAGCTACAGCAATCTTCTAAAATAAGCAGATTAATCGGCATAAAAAAGCCACCTGAATTATTGAGGTGGCTTTTCTTACTTTATAGGTAACTTCTTACTTTATATATAAAGCTATCAGTACATTATTGATTTTAATAAATGCTTTATTGCGCGGCATTCATAAACGGATAATCGGTATAGCCAACCGTACCGCCGCCATAAAACGTTTCAGGGTGCTGTTTATTTAGCGGGGCATCTTGACGAATACGCTCCGCCAAATCAGGATTGGCAATATAATCGCGCCCAAAAGCAACGGCATCAATATAACCTTCGCGAATGTTTCTTTCTGCCTTTTCGACCGTGTATCCACCTGCTGCGATAATCATATTATCAAAAGTATTACGCACGCGCTGACGGAAATCATCACTGTAAGGCGTGCCCCCTGCCCAATCTGGCTCAGATAAATGCAGATACATAATCCCGCGTTTATTTATCTGCTCAATCAGCCAAATATTTTCGTCTTCATGGTAGCCTGCTTCGACATTATTAAAAGTGCCAAGCGGTGATATACGAATGCCAACATGATTACTATCCCACGCTTCAATGCAAGCATCAATGACCTCAAGCGTTAGCCGCGCGCGATTTTCCTTACTTCCACCATATTCGTCCGTGCGCTTATTGGTATACTCAGCCCAAAACTGCTGTAACAAATAACCGTGAGCGCCATGAATCTCGATACCATCAAAGCCCGCCTTGCGTGCGTTACGAGTCGCATGTCCAAAGTCAGTAACCACTTGCGCAATCTCATCAAGAGTAGCGGGGCGCGGCTTGGTGGCATCGACACGGATGGCTTGATTGTCACTATCACGCAGCGAGGTGCGAATGCCAACTTCGATATCAGATGCCGAAATCGGCACTTGGCTATTAGGTTGCACACTTTTATGCGCGACCAAACCTGTGTGCCAAAGTTGCAGCACAATTTTGCCACCTTTAGCATGGACATTATCAACAATGGCTTTCCAAGCTATCATCTGGTCTTGGGTATGCACGCCTGGTGCGCCCGCGTAACCTTTTGCTTGAAAAGAGACTTGCGTCGCCTCAGCAATAATTAAACCTGCTCCAACGCGCTGCGAGTAATATTCTCCTGCCAATGCGGTAGGTACATCGCCCGGTTCAACTGCCCGTAGACGGGTCAATGGTGCCATGATAATACGGGTTTTTAACGTTTGCGTACCCATTTTTACCGGTTCAAATAAAGTATCGTGTGCCATAATCTGCCCTATTTGTTGTTATTTATGACGACTATTCATCGTCGAACTTGTGCTTAGTATTTAAAAAAGGCGTGGTAACTTATCCTTTATGAGTTCCTTTTATAGGGCATTGAGGGCGTTATTCAATCAATCATTACAAACAAAAACAACGCTTTCTTTGTACGCTAAAGTCACTGTTTACCGAGCCTTATAAGGCTTTTAAATAGCGCAGCGCAATCCCGAACATTCGACGTACCTTACGCCACTTCCATACCAGATAATCATTGAGTTTTAACCCCGCATCAGTAAAAATGACCGTATCCAATTTATAGCAACCAACCGACAAAGAGAACTATAAATGAAACTACGCATTTTAAAATCTGCGGTGACCAATCCTTGGTTTAACTTGGCAACCGAAGACTGGATATTTAATACGCTTGGCAATGATAAAAAAGCACCCGATTCGCATACGCTATTTTTATGGCGCAATAGAGAAACCGTAGTCATCGGACGCTCGCAAAATCCGTGGGTGGAATGCAAGACCGATAAAATGGAAGAAGACAATGTTTTCCTAGCGCGTCGTCAAAGTGGCGGTGGCGCGGTCTTTCATGATTTGGGCAATACCAACTTTACTTTTTTATCTCCTAAAAGCGACTACGATCAAAACGCAAACTTTACCATTATCATTAATGCGCTTAAAAAGTTGGGTATAGACGCTACGCTATCAGGTCGTAACGATATGCAAGTTGGCGATAAGAAAATTTCTGGCAGCGCCTTTAAACATGCCGCCGACCGCAGCTTTCATCACGGCACATTACTGGTCAATGCCGATATGCAAAAGCTGGGCGATTATCTCAATCCGCATCCGCTAAAATTACAAGCCAAAGGCATTAAATCGGTGCGTTCTCGCGTTGCTAACTTGGTTGAATTTAATGACTCTATCAATCACGAGATATTATCCAATGCCATTATCGAAGCATTTTGTGACTACTACGGGCAAACAGTAGCAGTAGAAGATTTGGATGAAAATACGCTCGCAAAAGAGCCGTCGTTAAATAAATACTATCAGCAAATGGCGGATTGGGAGTGGCGCTTTGGTAAAACGCCTGAGTTCTCGCATCGATTGGAGACGCGTTTTGATTGGGGCATGATTGATTTGCATCTTGATGTGAAGCAAGCGGTGATTAGCGAGGTGGTGATTTTCTCTGACGCGCTCAATGTGGAGTTGATTGAGTTATTAAAAGAGACATTAACTGGCATCAAATACGATAAGCATGAGATTCAAGCCAAGCTCGATAAATTGCAAACAGCGCATTCAGATTTAGCAGCTCACATTAATGATTTTGAGCAGTGGTTAATTAAAGAGATGGAAAGTTAAGTTTGTTTGTTAGCTAATAAGAGTAGATATACTCAGCCGTATGCTTTACACAGCGTGTCAATATCTACCTTATCCAACAACGCTACGATTATTATAAAAAGGTGTGGTTATGAATAAAAAAAATGAATCTCATCGCTGTATTGTCTGTGGACAAAACTATCCGATAAAAATCCTCACACCTCTAGGCGCAGTGCGCAAAACCATTACCGCAGAAATCTCAAATGATTTTCCCGACTATTCACTTAACGACTATATTTGCCCAACCGATTTAAGCAAGTATCGTATGCAGTATGTGCAAGCATCGCTAAAGTCTGAAAAAGGTGAAGTGACCGATCTTGAATCTGAATTGATTAAAAGTATGCAACATCATGAACTCATCACCAAAGATGTAGATACCACCCTCGATCAAGAGTGGACTTTTGGGGAACGCTTGGCAGATAAAATTGCTACGTTTGGCGGCAGTTGGACGTTTCTTATTTGTTTTGCTATTTTTCTCGCCATTTGGATTATCATCAATACCGTGGTGATGGTCGCCCATCCTGCTGACCCTTATCCGTTTATTCTATTGAATTTAATATTGTCCTGTATCGCTGCGATTCAAGCACCTGTGATTATGATGAGCCAAAATAGACAAGAAACCAAAGACCGATTGCGCTCAGAAAATGATTATCAAATCAACCTAAAAGCCGAGCTTGAGATTCAACACTTGCATGAAAAACTCGATCACCTGTTAATGCACCAATGGGATAGGCTGGCTGAAATACAAGAAATGCAACTCGATTTATTATCTGAAATGAGCAAAAAGCATTAGAACTGTACTCCTACTATTCCTATCTTAGCTTTATTAAAGTACAGTCAATATTTAAAAACGAGAATAATATGAAAAAGCTCACCTTAACCATAAGCAGTATTTTAGGCATTTCCCTATTATCCACTTATGCAAATTCGGCAAGTTTTGATTGTAATAAAGCTTCTACTTGGGTAGAAAAAGCTATTTGTAAAAGTCCTGAGCTTTTTAAGCTTGATGATGCCATGGCAAGGAAGTATAGAAAAAATCTTGCGAATGTACCCGATTACGAAGTTAGCAAAGATTATAAAAACAATGTTATTGCGGATCAACAATTATGGTTAAATTTTCAGCGTAATACCTGTAAAGATACCAAGTGCCTTATTCGTGAATATAAAGAGTATATCGAAGATAAAACATACGATGATTGGAACGATGATCTAAGCTCTTCTGACATGCCCGATAAAAATGCGTTTGGAGAATTTTCTAAAAAGCACCAAATTTCAATTTATAATCCTGAAACTAACCGTCAAGAAAATGCAGGAATGGCAAAAAATTCAGCAACTATCAACCGAGTCAATAATAAACCTTATCTTTCGCTCATTGAGGGCGATTTAATTTTTGATAATGCGCATACTTGTGGTATTGAAGACAGTGTAGCGACATGGTCACAAAATCACTGGGTAATTCATGATAATAGCCAAGATAAAGATGCTGAGCTAAGATTATACCCTGCCCCTTATAAAGGTAAAACTCAGTTACTATTAAAAGATATTAATTATCAATTTAGCTCGGGGCGTTGTGGTGTGCGTGGTTATTTTGACGGTATTTTATTAGAGCGTGAGAATTAAACGTAACACGCCATTAGATATTAAAAACAGAAATTGTGTGGGTTACGCTATCGCTAACCCACCCTACGCTTTTTTGTGGCAAACTTTTATCTATATCTTTATCTGATAAATCGTAGCTTTAAAGCTAATTGGAAATACGATTTAAATAACCAACTTCCACAAGCTGATTGTTTTTTATTTTAAAATTTCGTTTAGTTTCTTTTGTCGCACAACATCCTGGATCATCATCACCATACTCATACGAGGTAAGATTAATAACTCCTTTGTTCACATTATTGATTTTTGCATTCACGCCAAGTGGTACTGAACCCAATCGTTTAAACTGATTTTTGCCAAGTCCTTTAAACACCACCAGATCTGAACTGTGTGTTGTACCATGACAACTGGTTTTTTCACAATAAAAAAGTAGAGCTATAGCATCATTAATGCCATCAGCATTTATATCATTCATTACTATGTTTTGATCATTGAAATCAAATACCATAGGCTCATCGTCTAAATACTCTGAATCTTGAATAAAGGTTTTTTCACTTTCCAAATTTAAGAATTTCACGTTACTTATAATTTCTTGACTGATTGCTGATTTCAACGTTTGGGCTTGCGCCGACATACTAAAAGTAGCGGTAAGCAACGCACCAGCAGTCACTTTTAATAAAAAGCTCATGTTCATTTCCTTTGAAAAATAAATAGAGAAAACTAAAAATCCATTTGAATAGATTTATAATTTTATAAAAGTAACTAATGTTCTCGTTTAGCATCGAACTATAGACTATTTACATGAGGATGAACATAAAACTTTTATTGAGAGATTTCTTGCAAAAGATACAGCATACTTCTGAAATTGATGATATCAGCAAGCAGTTTAAATAATAAGTTTAGGGGGGATTACGCTATCACTAACCCCCTCTACTCCTTTAACCTCTTAAATCCCCGCCGCCACTTCAGCCCCATCTCTTATCGCTCGTTTGGCATCTAGCTCCGCCGCTAGTTTTGCGCCACCAATCAGATGATATTGCGCATCAGGCGCATCGCCAACATTCGGCATCAGCTCAACCACAGATTCTTGACCGGCACAGACCACCACGCTATCTACCCGCAATAGCTGACTTTGACCTTGGTTATTGGTGATCCAAATGCCTTCATTGGTGATTTTTTCGTACTGTGCGCCTGAGACTTGGATGACGCCATGCGATTTGACATGAGCGCGATGCACCCAGCCCGAGGTTTTATTGAGACCACTACCCAAGCGACCTTTGGTACGCTGTATCAGATACACTTGGCGCACAGGGGTAATGTCGCCAGTCTCAATGAGACCTCCTTCGGTTTGATAATCAGGGTCAGCAGTCACGCCCCACTCTTCCCGCCACTCGCTGACCGATTGCGCTTTTGGACGATACGTTGGGTCTTTTAACACCTCAGCGCCCAGCTCATCTAATGCCTGACCGTGATTGGCGGTGAGATATTCACTGACATCAAAGCCAATGCCGCCAGCACCGATGACCGCAACGGTATTACCGACTGATTTTTGCCCAGATAGCAATTCTGCATAGCTCATCACTTGCGGCAAGTCAGTGCCTTCTAGTTTGCCTTTTAGGCATCTTGGCACGACACCGGTTGCCACGATGACATGATGAAAATTGCCCGCCTCCAGCAATGCTTTGTCAACTTTGGTATTCAGCTTAACTTCAACGCCTAAATGTGCAAGTTCATTGATATAGTAGCGAATGGTCTCAAAGAATTCCTCTTTACCGGGGATAACTTTGGCGTAGTTAAACTGCCCGCCTAAGATATCTTTGGCTTCAAATAACGTGACGTTATGCCCACGCAAAGCAGCGACATGAGCGGCTGACATACCAGCAACCCCGCCCCCAATAACGGCTACATTTTTAGGTTTTTTAACTTTTTTATAGACCAATTCGGTCTCATAACAGGCTTGCGGATTGACCAAACACGTTGAGCGCTTATTCTCAAAAGTATGGTCGAGACAGGCTTGGTTACAAGCAATGCAAGTATTAATACGATCCACTTCTCCATTTTTGGCTTTATTTACCCAATTCGGATCGGCTAAGAATGGACGAGCCATTTGCACCAAATCCGCTTGACCACTGGCGATAATATTTTCAGCCGTATCGGGCATATTGATACGGTTTGCCGCCATGACTGGAATGCTAACGTGTTTTTTAATTTCGCTCGTAAAATCAACAAAGGCCGCGCGCGGAACGCTGGTCACAATCGTCGGTACACGCGCTTCATGCCAGCCAATACCGGTATTGATAATGGTCACGCCAGCCGCTTCTAAAGCTTTTGCTACCGTAATCACTTCATCCATGATGTTGCCGTCTGTCACTAAATCAATCACCGATAAGCGAAACAGAATAATAAAATCTTCGCCAGCTTCAGCGCGAACGGCTTTGACCACATCAACTGCAAACTTCATCCGATTATGAATATCACCGCCATAGTCATCAGTACGTTTATTCACATGACGCGATAGGAACTGGTTTAGCAAATAGCCTTCCGAGCCCATAATCTCAACACCATCATAGCCCGCTTGCTTGGCCAATCGTGCTGAGCGAGCAAAATCATTAACCGTTTGTTCGATATTCTTAATGCTCATTTTGCGTGGTTTAAACGGTGAAATGGGTGACTTAATCGGGCTTGCTGACACTACAAAGGGATGGTAACCGTAGCGACCACTATGCAAAATTTGCATAATCATTTTGCTGTCGTATTTATGCGCCGCTTTGGTTATTTTTTGATGGTTACGCACATCCATTTTGCTATTCATCGTACCGCCCGCAGGGAGCAACCATCCTTCACGATTGGGCGAAATACCACCGGTAATCATCATTGCCGCACCACCTTTGGCACGTTCGGCAAAGTACGCAGCAAGCTTACCGTAATTATAAAAACGGTCTTCAAGTCCTGTGTGCATTGAACCCATGACCACCCGATTTTTTAAGGTAGTAAAGCCCAAATCTAACGGCTCAAATAAATGCGGATAATGGGCGTTCTTATCGGTAGTGCTAATAGTAGCATCAATGGTAATGCTAGGATTGTGGCTTGCAGTATCGATGCGGGCGCTCATGTCATTATCCTTTTGAATCGATGGAAGAGTACTCTATCAATAAATAATATTAATAGACAGTTGTCACCTATCGTATCACACCGCCATTATTATCAGCCATTCATGCATGCGACTGACGAGTGAGCAATAATTGCTGTTCTTAAAAATTAATGGCGCACAGTGCAAAACGGTTACAAATTCATCTTACTTTTTAGTTCTACTTACCTATAATAATTATGAATACGCTCTCCAACCAATGGCACAAACCAACCGTTCTCATTTAGATAAAGGATTATCACAATGACCGACTTTCATACCGGACTTGGTAAAAATGATGCCAATTACCAACCGCTAACGCCCATTGATTTTATTATCCGTAGTGCGCAGGTATATCCAGACAAAACAGCTATTATCTATGATGACCTTGAACACAACCACTTTACCCAAACGTGGCAGCAGACTTTTACGCGCTGTCGGCAACTGGCGGACGGTTTGCGTAAGCTTGGTATTGATAAAAATGACACCGTCGCGGTGATGATGCCGAATACTCCTGCCATGGTTGAATGTGCGTTTGGCGTGCCCATGTCAGCGGGCGTATTGTGTACTTTAAATACCCGCCTTGATATTAATGCGCTCACTTTTTGCCTGCAACATTCTGAAGCCAAAGTGTTAATCATGGATAGTGAATTTGCCGACCTTGCCGAGCTGATTATTGAAACTTTCCCCAACTTAATCATTATTCATGCCACCGATATCGCTGTTAATGTGGAAAGGTTTGGGCAAATGAGTTATGAAGAATTAATCGACAGCGCAGACAATTTAGACAATTGGGAAAGACCGCTAGATGAGTGGGATGCGATTTCTCTTAACTATACGTCGGGTACAACAGGCACGCCAAAAGGTGTGGTCTATCATCATCGCGGTGCAGCACTTAATGCTATCTCTAATATACTAGATTGGGACATGCCCAAGCATCCGATGTATCTGTGGACGCTGCCATTATTTCATTGTAACGGTTGGTGCTTTCCGTGGTCTATCGCTGAGCGCGCAGGCGTTAATGTCTGTTTGCGAAAAATGGATGCGGATTTAATGTTACAGCTAATTGCCAAATATAAAGTCACCCATTATTGCTCAGCGCCCGTGGTTCATAACATGCTTGCTAATGGTAAACCTGAATATAAAGCCGCGATTACTCATAAGGTTAAAGGCTGGGTTGCCGGTGCGCCGCCGTCAGAGACGATGTTGGCACACATGGAAGAAATGGGCTTTGATATCACCCACGTGTATGGTTTGACCGAAGTGTATGGACCGGTGACGGTTTGCGCGGAACAAGACGATTGGGCGGCGCTCGATGTTGCCGCTCGCGCTCAAAAGAAATCTAGCCAAGGTGTTATATCACATCTCATGACTGGCTTTGACGTCTTTAAACAAGGCACCACCGAGCCAGTAAAAGCTGATGGTGAAGATATGGGCGAGCTTGCTCTGCGCGGCAATATGGTGATGAAAGGCTATCTCAAAAGTCGCAAAGCCACTGAAGCCGCGTTTGCTGACGGCTGGTTTCGAACTGGAGACTTAGGCGTTAAACAGCCTGATGGTTATATTAAAATTATGGACCGACTCAAAGACGTCATCATATCGGGCGGTGAGAATATTTCTAGTATTGAAGTCGAAAATGTCTTATATAAAATGCCTGCGATTCAAAGTTGCGCCGTCGTTGCTGCGCCCGATGATAAATGGGGCGAAGTACCGATTGCTTTTATCGAAATATATGACGGTAGCACCTTACAGCGTGATGCCGTGATTGAGCATTGCCGACAACATTTAGCAGGATTCAAAGTACCCAAGCACATTATTTTCGCTGAAATTCCAAAAACCAGTACGGGCAAAGTGCAAAAGTTCGAATTGCGTCAAGCAGCCAAATCAATGGCGCATGAAACCAGCAAAGTAACTATAAACCCAGAATAATCTTATAAAATAGTAAGTTATTTATGATAAAAAAGGTCACCCTAATAAAAGTTAGGCTGACCTTTTTACTTATTTTTAAAATTTGATATTAGTTTAATTTAGGCTCAAGCCATTGATATATCAGCATGCCAATAATCATGGCAGGAATAAAGACATAGGCTTGCCAAACTCCGGTACCAAGCATTACGATACCAGGTCCAGGGCAAATACCAACCAAGCCCCAACCGATACCAAATAGTATCGCCCCCATAAGCAGTTTTTTATTAATGGTGGTTTTAGTGGGCATCTCTATCGGTGTACCAATCCAGCTGATTTTTTGACGTTTCGCTATTTGTACGCCAACGATTGCCGCTATTAAGCCGCCACCCATCACTAGCGCCAATGAGATATCCCACGCACCAAACACGTCTAAGAACCCTTGTACTTTGGCAGGATTGGTCATACCTGATATAAGCAGTCCAAATCCAAATAACAACCCTGCTACTAGCCCAATCATATTTTTTAGCATAATTATCTCACTTGCCTCGACGCTTATTTTTAAATCAAGTAAATCCTAAAGAACGCCCAATAACTGCCGACCGATATAAACCGTCAAGATACCGAACCCTATAAAGGTCACCGTTGCTACCATCGACCGAGGCGACAGGCGCGCATTACCGCAAATACCATGACCGCTAGTGCAACCCGAACCGAGCCGCGTACCGAAGCCCACAATTAATCCTGCGGCGATTAATAATGGTAAAGAGTCAGTCACTTCCATTGCCGGTAATGTAGCAAACAGCTGATACAACAGTGGCGAAATAATCAGTCCGAGTATAAAAAGAACTTGCCACAGCTCCACTTTTTTGGGCTGAAGTAAGCTTGAAGCAATACCACTAATACCTGCAATACGCCCAATACCTAATAGCAAAATAACGGTTGCAACGCCTAATATTAAACCCCCTACTAACGAGATGGGCGTAAATACTTGCCAGTCTATCTGTATACTCATAACGGTCTACCTATGCTAATTTTTATAAGCGCTAGTTGAAAATATAACTTTAAAATCCAACTTTAAATCTATATGCTATTAAACATTATATTATAAAGTATAATAAATAGGTAAAAAAATACTGAACCCGATATGAATACCAGTGGCTCAGTATTTTTCTTAGCACTAATAATCTGTATTATTTAGCAAACTACTTATCAAATTAATGAGCAAATCATCTGCCAAATGTATGGGTTTATTTAGCCAATACTTGATTCAACACATCTTCAAAACGCTTAACCGCACCGTCAACGTCAGTCAGTTTATCAAAACCGAATAGACCTAAACGGAACGTTTTAAAGTTAGCTGGCTCATCACATTTTAATGGCACGCCCGCTGCGATTTGCATACCAAGCTCACCAAACACTGTACCTTTATTCATGTCATCACGCTCAGTGTAAGAAACCACAACACCTGGCGCTTTAAAGCCTTCAGCAGCAACACTTTCAATGCCTTTGCCTTCTAGCAAGGCACGGATTTTATTACCAAGTTCCCACTGTGCGTCACATAATTTATCTAGACCAATTTCTTTGGCTTCGTTAATAGTGTCACGGAATTGACGTAAGCTGTCAGTAGGCATAGTCGCATGATAAGCATGACCGCCATTTTCATAAGCACGCATCACGGTTAACCATTGTTTTAAGTCAAGGCTAAAGCTATTAGATTCGGTGCTTTCTACTTTTGCAACTGCGTTGTCACTTAACATCACAACACCGGCACAAGGGGTGCTGCTCCAGCCTTTTTGTGGCGCACTGATCAATACGTCAATACCCAATTCTTTCATATCAAGCCAGATACAACCAGAGGCGATACAGTCGATAACCAATAAACCACCAACGCTATGAACCGCTTCGCCCAATGCTTTGATATAGTCGTTTGGCAAAATGATACCAGCTGACGTTTCAACGTGTGGTGCAAAAACGATACCAGGCTTCAATTCTTTGATTTTAGCAACGGCAGTTTCGATATCGACAGGTGCAAATGGTTTTGGCGCATCGGTATCTTCAGTACGGTCAGCCGCTAGAACGGTAGTCGTGTTACCGATATTGTTCTTTTCTAAGATTTGCGTCCAACGATAGCTGAACCAACCATTACGGATGATGACGCAATCTTGGTTTTGTGCCAATTGGGCAGCTACTGCTTCCATGCCATAAGTACCAGCACCGGGAACGATAGCAACCGCATCAGCATTATAAACTGCTTTTAAGTCAGTTGATAAATCGTTCATCACTTGCTGAAAGGCTTTTGACATGTGGTTTAGAGCGCGGTCAGTATAAACTACTGAGTATTCTAATAAACCTTCTGGATCAATATCTTGACGTAATGCAGGCATGGGACATTCCTTGTTTGTTGTTAGATTATTTGCGGGTTGTTAAAATGTGGACACAGTTAAATATCGAATATAGCCCTATGAGATGATACAAAGACTCTACATATCGCTATGAGTACTGCTAATGATAGGTTCAACTAAGGGCGTTGCTAGAAAGTACGACACGGGGTTGACGATATAGCACTTTATCCTAGCGCTATTGCCGTTAGTAAGGGTATATCTGATGCAAGGCTATATATGCTATCAGTACCATTATCATTGCTGCGCGGTGACAGACAGATGATAAGAGGACTGTTTTGGCTCATATTCATTATTTAACTAAACTGGCTTAGCTAGACTTACTTAATGATAGTTATAACATGACCGTTATGATATGACTATAATCTTTCAGTAGACGGTTGGCTAAATTAAGCGTAACCGCGATATAAAGTAATGGTAACAGCCATAATATATTTTTATCAAATAAATCCTAATTTATAACTTAAATTAGGATAACTCTGACAGCTCGATATTAGCATTGATTATGAATGTTGACAATGATTTGTTCTATTAACGCTGATGATAAGCTAACGCTGACGATACGCGTCATGTAGACTGGATACTACAAAATTAAGCAAGTCGCTATCGCCTTCACGTGCCGCCTTACGCATAAGCTTTGATGGGGCGTGATTTAAGGTCTGGGTAAGACGCCGCGACAATTCAGTAATGACCTCTTCAGCACTGCTATCCCCTTGCTCAAGTTGAGTCAGCGAGGCAGTTAATAGCTGCGCTACTTGCTCCTGAGTACGGCTGCGATAGTGCTGAATGTCTTTACCTACTTGCCGCACTTGAAAGCGTCTTTCCATCTCAACCACCAGCTGACTGACCAAGAGTTCCGCATCAACCGCGGCTTGCCGGCGCTGCTCAAGATTACCAGCAATAACGTGCTGCAAGTCATCGACAGAATACAGATATACATCATCCATGCGGCTGATGGTCGGGTCAATATCACGCGGTACTGCCAAATCAATCATCAGCATGGGCTGATAACGACGACGTTTTAGCGCTTGTGCCGTCATGGTTTTGTCAATTAATATATCCATGCTACCACTACAACTGCTGATAATGTCTGCTTCTGCCAATACTTGTGGCAGCTCAGTGAGCGGATAAACATCCACGCGGCGATTTGGTTGCCGCAACGTCGCCGCTAAGGCTTCAGCACGCTCAGGACTACGATTACAGATAATAACCCGCCCCACCCCAAGCCCTGCTATATGGGTCGCTACTAACCGATTCATCTCTCCTGCCGCCACAACCAATAAGGTACGACTGGCTAGATTATCAAAAATTTGCGTGACTAATTTAGCAGCAGCAAAGCCAAGCGATACAGCGTGTGCGCCCACATTGGTCTCATTACGCACGCGCTTAGAAGCAGCAAACACCTGATCGATAATCCAGCTCAGCTGACCACTGATTGCCTGTTCGGTGTGCGCCAAATGTACCGCTTGCTTAATTTGTCCCAGTATTTGCGGCTCACCCAGTATCATGGAATCAAGCCCTGCTGCCACTCGCAACCAATGGGTAATCGCATGAGTATCGCGATGCACATATAGATACGGCTCAACCTCAGCAAGCGGTAGCTTTTTAAAGTCCGCTAGCCAATGCTTAATATGAGAAATATAGTCATTCATGGTTGCCACTGTGACACCAGTGTTTACTGTGGCTTCATTTCTACGATTGGTTTGGACATTATTAAGCGTATCGTTATTGAACTGAGGATGAGTAAGCGAGGCATTATCAACTGGGATATTATCGTCTAGTGGCATCAACGCATAGATTTCAGTGCGATTGCACGTCGATACAATGACACCGCCATCCGTAAAGCTTCTAAGTTGCCCAAGCGCGGTGTTCACATCGTCACCCACAAACGCCAAGCGCTCACGCAAAGCGACTGGTGCGGTTTTATGATTGACCCCAATGACCACTAATCTCATTATTGATAGACCATAAACATAATGCTCACGTACTTGTGAAGCTGCCACGCTGATTTAAAAAGCCTTATTAATTTCGGCTTGCAGCACACTGCCAACAGACACAGGTTATTGAGTCAATTATGCGATATTATTGATTTGAATAGATTGAAAACAGGCGGTGATAAATATAAAACCGCTTATTGTATCACTGTTAGTATTTTTATTTAATACTCAACGCAGTACTGCCATGTGAATTGTCTGTATTTGGGCAGACAAGCTACAAATCAATACCGATTGACTAATGATTAACAATGTTACGTGCAAATGTGTAACATGAGTAGTGTTGTTTACTGCGGTTATCTACTTCTATAATAGCTTTATTATAAGTCTATAATGTCTTTACGGTCACGTCTTAACCATCACGTCTTTACGGTAACCTGTCTCTTTATGGATGAATAATACGGTTTATGGCTTTTTTTGGGTTTCTGTTTCGCTTTATTGCCATGCGTAAAGGTCAATATTGCATTGAGGTTCTCTTGCGAATAATTATGAATAAACGGTTCCAGCGTCGTAAACCAACCTTGTTGTTGGGCGCTTTTCTGTTCCTTAATACCCCTGCACACGCGCATCTTTTAAGCCCGTTGTTCGACGCTTTGCTACCCAGCTCACTATTTATTAATAGTTCAACATCTAACAATTCAGCATCTGACCCCGCAAAGCCACAGACTAGCGAAAATCAAAATAGCCTTAATAATATCAATGAGACACATACCACCAAATCAACGGCAAATGTGAATGGCTTGCCATCGACCATGATATTAAAACCGACTCTAAATGAACCCAGCCTTTATGCGCTTTTAGATGCCGAGTTTGCTGCTGATCGCGGTAATACAGCGCGTGCCCTGACCATTTATAAGCAACAATCTTTTAAAGAAGATGCGACTGTGGTATTTGAGCGGGCACTTGGTTTATCACTGCGCAATGAGGATATTAACAGCTCGCTACAGTTTGCGAAAAAATGGCAAGACCAAAATCCTGACCATGTTCCTGCTTGGTTTTATGTGGCACATTTGGCGCTAAAAGCGCATGATTATACTTTAGCGGGAGAAACGCTAAGTCGTATTTTACGCTATGATCCACGCGCAGATTTGAGTGAGATTTTGATTGGGATTTATCCGACTACCGACAGCGACCAACGCGAGCTGCTTGCCGCCCTGCAACCGATTGACAGCCAACAAAACGCCTCATTATCGGTACTAAAAGCGGGCTTACTCTATCAATTTAACGAACCCGAATTAGCCCTTGTCCATATTGAGCGTGCCTTAATGAGTCAGCCGGACTATGTGCCCTTTATCACATTAAAAGCCGATATCTTACGTAAAATCGAACCTGCGGCAACGGTCATTAATTATGTGAGCCAAGCGCGTTTTCGTAATCCCGCGAGCAAAAGCTTATATCTGTATGAGATTCGTTACTTGCTAGATCTTAAGCAAAGCGATAAGGCGTGGAAGCTGTTGCTTGAGGCACATAATCGCTTCGATGACGATGCTGAAATCACCTTGTTAGCCGCGCTGGTGAGTTTAGATATTGAAGAATATCGTACTGCGGATACGCTGCTCAATATGCTGGCAAAAAACCCAACCTATCTTGATCAAGCTTATTACTATTTGGGCATTAGTGCTGAGCGCCAGCAGCGTTTTGAACAAGCAAAATATTATTTAAATGGCGTCATGCAAGAGGACTTAGTACTGGCGGCACGTAAAAAAGTGGTGGCATTTGAGCTGCTTAATAATAATGTTGATGCCGCTCTAGCCACACTAGAAACGCTACGCCAACAATTTGAAGTCTTTGCGCCTGAGAGCTATGTGCTGCAAGCGGACGTGTTATTACAGCAAGATGAGGCAGATGAGGCGCTACGATTGCTCACACGTAGCAGCCGTAAATATCCTGACAGTGAAATAATATTATTTGCCCGTGCGCAGTTGCTTGATGACGTGAAGGATTATGTAGTTAAGCGCACCTTGCTCAATCACTTACAAGCACTTGATCCGAGAGACTTGTCTTATCAACTGAGTTACGCAAAATTATTATTAGCTAATGACCGTAACTCCGAGCAAGGATTAGCGCTAGCAACTGCCATCATTCAGATTCGCTATGATGACCCACGCTATGACAATGAGCTGCACTTGCAGGCGTTAAATATATTGGCAAGTAGTGCCTTAGCCAACAATAATTACGCCCAAGTTATTGAATATTTACAAACTCCTTATGACGTCTTACCAAGCCTACGCTCAGGCGTATTATTGCTCCGAGCCTATCAGGGTTTGGGTGACAGTGACAAGGTAGCCGCACTATTAGCTGATTTACAACAGCGCTTTTCATTTGGAAAAGATGACGTCACTGACCGTATTCAGCTGTATTAAGCGCAATTTATGCCTAATCACTCAGCAATGACACACGCGGTTTATAAGAAAGAAACAACAGCGCATAACTGAGTAACAAATAACCGTTAAGCTTAGCTGTCAAAATGTTGATTGCCGCTTTTTTTAATGGATAGTCTTTGAGGAAATATCATGTCAGTTTTAAAAATATCTCATTATAACCTTACCAAATTAGCCACATTTGGCACTCTTACCGCGATGCTAGCATTTACCGCGGGCTGTCAATCACTACCTGCTAAAAATACCAGTACGAAACCCACGCCAACTATCCAAGCGCAAAAACTGGATAACTTCAATATCACGGGTAAAATTGGCGTCACTACACCGGCTAATGGCAGCACAAATGCCGCAGCCCAAGGCGGTAGTGCCTTCTATGCGTGGGGACAGCAAAATGAACGCTTTGCTATTGAGCTGATTGGCGCATTAGGAATTGGTAAAACCAACATCGAATATGACGGTCAAACAGCAACCTTAGTCAGCGAAAAAACAGGCGCACTTACCGCCAATAATCCTGAAACCTTGCTACAAAAAGCAACGGGTTGGCAAGCACCTATCTCACAAATGCCCTATTGGATTTCTGGACGTTCTGCACCGTCAGACAGCACCCCACAAACAGATGCGCAAGGTCGTCTCATTAGCTCAGTCAATGGCAATTGGACCGCAAACTTTACCTATAAAGGTAGTGATAAATTGCCCAATAAAATCAGTGCCGTTCAGCCACAAGGTCAAAAAGTAGTGATGACTATTAATCATCAAAGTCGCTAAATTAATCATTAAAGTGGCTAAACGAGTGACTGTTTTAGTAAGTATTGATTGTTTATAAAGACGGATTGTTGCTAGAGAGCACTTTTTATGACTGAAAATACAACGGTTCTACACACCCCTATCACCCGCTTATCACCTGCAAAAATCAATCTGTTTTTGCATATTACTGGTAAGCGTGCTGATGGCTATCATAACCTACAAACCGTATTTCGCCTGCTCGACTGGGGAGATTATCTGCATTTTGTAGTCACCGATCACTTAATAGTGACGGCTGTTAAAAGTGCTACCGATATTAATCATCTCAATACGCTCTGCGGGCAGCTACTCACAGTGGCGGGTGCTGACGCGATAACCACCAGCATAGCCGATAATTTAATCTTTAAAGCAGCACGCGCATTACTCACGTTTGCTATACAGTCAAATAAGCTACCTGAACAGCTGCCACACGTGCAAGTGACCTTAGATAAGCGCCTACCTATGGGCGCAGGATTGGGCGGCGGCTCATCCAATGCCGCAACCACCTTACTGGTATTAAATGAGCTTTGGCAGCTTAATCTTCATAGTGATGAACTTATGGCTATTGGCGCAAAAATTGGCGCTGACGTACCCATTTTTATCTTTGGGCAGGATGCCATTGCAATGGGTATTGGTGAGCAGCTGTCACCGATTGATTTGCCACATCAGCAGTATTTATTATTAACACCAAACGCTCATATTAATACTAAAGAGCTGTTCGCACACCCAAAACTACGCCGCGATATGAATGCGCTGACTACTGCGACGATTAATCAGCAATCAGCGCACTATACACAAGCGCTTGACGCCCCTTATCATAACGTCTTTACCGCAGTGGTCGAAAGTCTAGCGCCAGCGGTGACGCAAGCATTAGCCTATCTGCGTACATTAGAAACACAAGCCTTGGGGGTTGCAAGAATGACGGGGTCAGGCAGTGCTGTCTTTTTACCGGTAGATAGCAGCGTCACTGATAACCAAGAAATACTGGCAGAGTGGATAAATCATGCGCCTTGCCCTGCTTATCTGGTGAATAATTTATAATGTTCAGGACGACAATGTTCAGGGCTACGATATTTAAGGCTACAATATTTAGGGCTACGATATTTAAGGCTATCATTTTCAGGATTACCATACACAAATTATAGTGTTTAGGTCTATCTTCCAAACACTGGATTTAAACCTCTTTTACTGTATTACCGTTTAAACGATGGCATATAATAGGTTTTACGCTCTTAATTTGCTAAAATATCGACTGATTATGAATAAAAGCCCTAAAAAAGCGCAAATGACTTGCAAAAGCAAATTATTTATTTATAATAGGTCGCCACAATAGGGGTATAGCCAAGTTGGTAAGGCATCAGGTTTTGATCCTGACATCCGTTGGTTCGAGTCCAGCTACCCCTGCCATATTTTCAGTTTGTATTGCACAGATATAGGTTATCAACGATAACCTGTGTCATAGTAATTGACAACACCCTTCCAATTTCGGTATAGTTCGCAACGAACACCGTTAGGAAACCTTGTTTATTAGACAGCTTATCTGTTTATTAAATAAGTTAAAACGGCAGCAGCGTTATTCTAATATTAAACCATTAGACCGCAGCGTTTGCACAGCCTAGACGTTACAGGGGTATAGCCAAGTTGGTAAGGCATCAGGTTTTGATCCTGACATCCGTTGGTTCGAGTCCAGCTACCCCTGCCATTTTCTACGAATCATCCATCACAATTTTCTTAATTTGGGCAGTTTGACACTGCTTAGCGGTCTCTGCTTGAGTTAATCAATAGGACTTCAGTCATGCCTTATTTGGCGATTTTTACCGGTACTGCCCACCCTGAATTAGCGAAAACCGTAGCCGACCACCTCCATATTCCTCTTGGTAAAGCTGACATTACTCGTTTTTCTGACGGCGAAATTGCTGTGGAAATCAAAGAGCATGTCCGTGGTAAAGATGTCTTTATCATGCAGCCTACTTGTGCGCCATCTAATGATAACTTGATGGAAATCATGATGATGGCTGATGCGTTGCGTCGTTCAAGTGCCGGTCGTATTACTGCCGTAATGCCATATTTTGGTTATGCACGTCAAGACCGTCGTCCCCGTTCTGCTCGTGTGCCTATTTCTGCCAAAGTCGTGGCTGATATGCTCAATATTGTGAGCATTGACCGCGTGATGACCGTTGATTTGCACTCAGACCAGATTCAAGGTTTCTTTGACATACCTGTTGATAATATCTACGGCACGCCTGTTCTATTGAATGACCTACAAAAACAAGACTATGACAATATCATGGTGGTATCACCTGACGTTGGTGGTGTGGTTCGTGCCCGTGCTATGGCAAAACTATTGGGTGATACTGACCTAGCCATTATTGATAAACGTCGCGCCCGTGCGAATGAATCACAAGTGATGAATATCATTGGTGATGTTCGTGACCGCGATTGCGTCATCGTTGATGATATGGTTGATACGGCTGGTACGTTATGTAAAGCCGCTCAAGCCCTGAAAGATAATGGTGCACGTCGCGTGCTTGCCTACATCACTCATGCTGTATTATCTGGTGATGCGCTAAAAAACATCAGTGAATCATCACTCGATGAAATCGTGGTTACCGATACGATTCCGTTATCTGCTGCCGCAAAAGCTTGTAGCAAAATCCGTCAAGTATCTATCGCACCGATGCTAGCTGAGAGCCTACGCCGTATTAATAACGAAGAATCTATCAGCGCGATGTTTGAATAAGCTATTTGCGTCATTTATTTAAATAAATGAGCTGATTATCAAAGTATGTTGACTAACCCCTAGCACCAAGATCTGATATTGATATTAGACTTTTGGCGCTAGGGGTTATTTGTAAGCCTTTATTATTACTACGAAAGCACGTATAATGCGCGCCTGTGCTGACTATTTGTTCTATGTGAACAAAGCGGTACTAACATAAGTGCTGATCACACTACTCGACAACGTCTGCCACGATACGATATTTCATATCATGATGGATGATTGGCGGTAGCGGATAGTTTAATTTGTTGTGATTCATTGTATGATGGATGAGCACAACTTAGCATTATCATCACGCAATCGTGGATTGGTCGCAAATCCACTTTTTTATGATCAGACACTTCATCACTCTTTTATTAGGATTATATCCATGAGCATTAATCATTTTGCATTAAATGCAGTTGACCGTTCTGCCGAACTTCAAGGTAAAGGTGCGAGCCGCCGCCTACGTAAGCAGAATCTTGTTCCTGCAATCATTTATGGTGGCAACGAAGAGCCTGCATCAATCTCTATCAAAATCAATGAATTGGTAAAAGCGCTTGAATTTGAAGCCTTCTTCTCACATATTTTGACCATTACTGTTGACGGCGTAGAAGAGCAAGCGGTTATTAAAGCCCTACAACGCCATCCTGCTAAAGGTTTCCCAATGCATGCTGACTTCCAGCGCATTGTGAAAGGTCAAAAAATCAACATGAATGTTCCTCTACATTTCACTGGTGCTGAAGATGCACCTGGTACTAAAAAGTCAGGTATCTTATCTACAGTAGTTACTGATGTTGAAATCGTTTGCCTACCATCACAGCTACCTGAATATCTAGCAGTAGACGTATCTGGTATGGAAATCGGTGATTTGTTCAGGTTATCAGACATCAAACTGCCTGAAGGCGTGATCTTATTTGACCTTGATATGGAAGATGCACACGACCGTACTATCGTGAACATGCAGGCACCTACGGTTGAAGAAGTTGATACCGCTACTGTTGATGCTAGCGAAGTTCCTGCAACTGCTCAAACTAAAGATGCAGAATAATAAGCCTGCCGCATACTGCTCGTTAGACGCAAAAATGGCGTATTAGCAGCAGTCTGTTCGCTTGTTATTAAAACCAGCAGGGGATAAATGTCTCCTGCTGTTTTTGTAAGTGGCATTTGGAAATAAGCGCCGTTTGGAACGAGCGCTTTATTCTTGATGCTATAGAGCTTCATGCTCATCGCCCCTCCTTTCATATGACCATTTCCAACTTATTGATTACAAGCAGAGTACCCTCATGTCCATAAAACTTATCGTCGGTCTTGGTAATCCAGGTCAGCAGTATATGTTTACGCGCCATAATGCAGGATTTTGGTTCGTACAGCATTTAGCGCAGCAGTTCAACATTACGCTGAGCCCTGACAAAAAGTTCCATGGGGTGACAGGACGTGGGCAAATTCATGGTCATGATGTACGTTTATTATTACCGCTGACCTTTATGAATAAGTCCGGTGAATCCGTTGTGCCGATGGTTAATTTTTATAATATTGCGAATAATCAACTGCTGATTGCGCATGATGAACTGGATATTCCGGCAGGGAGCATCAAGCTGAAAACAGGTGGTGGTCATGGTGGACATAATGGTCTGCGTGATATCACGCCGCATATTGGTAGCGATTTTCACCGCTTGCGTGTCGGTATTGGTCATCCAGGGCATAAGTCGAAAGTCAGCGGTCATGTGTTGTCGAAAGCCTCTGCTAACGAGCAAATTGATATTGATAGTGCGCTTACTGTCGCTTTTGAGGCGCTACCGTTATTATTAGACGGTGATGTTGAGCGTGCCCGCGAAAAGATTAATGGCTTTAAGCTACCCGACTGATAGGGTCAGATATTTTTTAATTTGATAGAAGCACTTATTTTTAAAGTAACGTCTGCTTTAGCATCAGTGCTAACAGCAGCACGACTTTATATTTTAGAGTAGAACCAATAGTTGAAGTGAAGTTATCAAGACTTTCCCCGACCTTTTATTTCGTTCTATTCGTCCCCATTAACTGATTACTTTTGTTACGCTAAGGAAGCACTTTATGCTACTTAATATGCTGAAATGCAAATTGCACCGTGCCCGCGTCACGCATGCCGAACTCCATTATGAAGGCTCTTGCGGTATTGATAGCGATTTACTAGACCTTGCTGGTATGCGCGAAAACGAGTCGATTGACATCTACAATGTCACTAACGGCAAACGCTTTCGTACCTACGCCATACGCGCTGAATCAGGCTCAGGTATTATCTCTCTCAATGGTGCTGCTGCACACATGGCAGATATTGGTGATATCGTTATCATCTGCGCCTATGCCCATTTTGATGAAGCCGAAGCCGATACCTATCTGCCAAAACTGGTGTATTGCAACGAAGACAATACCGTTAAAGACACCGCCAATATCATTCCGGTACAAGTCGCTTAGTATTATTCAGATAGCCTGATAAAATGGTTAAGCAACAAAAAGGCTGAGTCTCAATGAAGACTCAGCCTTTTTTATTATTATATTTCAATTCCAAGCTATTTTACCTTTAAGCTATTTATCTTAAGGCTATTTATTTTTTTTCCGGTTTCTAAAGCCACGCCATAAGCCTTCTTGCTCTACTTTGGGCATTTTTAAAGTAATGGTATTGGATAGCATATCTTGTACCGCCAACCCGCGACTGTTAAACAGACAGAAGATATAGTTAAAGATAAACCCAAAAAATACACTGGTCAATAATACAGCACGTGAACCACCAATCAAACTCCCAATAACACCGCACAATAAAGGCATCAAACAGGCTGCTAGAATACGTCTAAATGATTGCCCCCAAGTGAGCAAATGACCCGCATTATTGACTGTTTTCAGCCGCCACGTTTGCATACCCAGCGTCTGACCACCACGACGCCAAAACATGCCATAGAAGCCCACCAGCGTCAGTACAAATGAGGGCGTCATAATGAAGTTCTGATACCATGTGGGCAATGACTGCGCCTGTGCCGAGTCTGTACCGGTTTGCATGGTCAGCAAAGTGCCAATAACAGTCAGCACCGTGCCTACCAAGAATAGCAATGCCAATATCAGCATCCCATCATAGACAATGGCAATAACCCGCTCCATTGGGTGTGCAATGACTGGTTCTTCGATATCTGGAGTGCGTCTTTGTGGCACTCTTCTTTGAGGTTTAGACTTAATAGACGTTTTTGGGGTACTTTTAGACATGGCACGAGCTCATAGCAAGCAGTGAATAATGTGGCTATTGTACCGTAATTTGAGGGCTTATCGGATATTATCCTAATAGCGGACTTGGACAATTAAAGATAAAGTAAGAAAGTAGAAAGTAATAGGCATAAAAAAACCGCCAAATTGTCATAAGACAGGCGATTAATTTAGTACTAACTTATTTCTCTATAATAGAGAGTGATGATGCAAATGGTGCGCTTGGAGAGATTCGAACTCCCGACCCCTTAGTTCGTAGCCAAGTGCTCTATCCAACTGAGCTACAAGCGCGTACTTTGCACATCATCTACTACGCGGTATTTAACTTTGTAGTAAATTAGGTTGCTTATTATATAGATAATTCAGTGGTTGTCAACATATTTTTTTATTAGAACTAAATTTTTCTGTTTTAACGTTTATTTAATATTGACAGGCTTATACTGTATTTTAAATCTAAAAATAAACTGAATATAATGGCGGTGAAGGAGGGATTCGAACCCTCGATACGCTTACACGTATGGTTCCTTAGCAGGGAACTGGTTTCAGCCACTCACCCACTTCACCGTACGATAAAAGACTCTTCGTATGACAACTAATTATCATATAAAAAACGGTATCGATGCTAATGATACGTCTTATGTCGTGGGCGAGTAGTATAACAAAAATTATAATAATTGCAAGGCTTCTCAACCGTTTTCGTGCTGATTTTATGATAATTTTAGCTATTTCATAAAATTAATCCAGTAATCACTGTTATTTATATGGTTTTGCCTTAAATTCTAGCGCATTTAGTATAAAAAATAAGCAAGCAGTCGCCTTGTACTATGGCTTTTTAAACATAGGCTAGCTATAGTCATGAGCCGTTATCCAATAACATTAAATGAACCCGTATTAAAACAATCAGTATTAAAGTTACAATATCTTAAGTTATTCAAATAATCATTCTAAAATAAAAAAGGAGAGGCTATGCGTCCAGTTGTGCTGTGTTTTTCAGGGTTAGACCCTTCAGGTGGTGCAGGGCTACAAGCCGATATTGAGGCGATTGGGCAAGCAGGGGCACATGCGGTGGTTGCCTGTACAGCTATTACGGTGCAAAGCTCACAGCGGGTTTTTGGTTTTGAAGCCTGTGACGCTGAATTAGTGAAAGCTCAAGCCACCACCGTGCTCAATGATTTACCAGTCGCCGTTATCAAGTCGGGTATGCTGGGTACGACAGATAATATCGCGATGCTAACGCAACTCTTTGCTGAGCAAATTATCTCAAATGCTATTCCATTTGTACTCGATCCGGTACTGGTTGCTAATAGCGGTGGTAGTTTGGGCGATGAGAAAACTTTAGTAGCAGCCTTTAGAAGGCTACTACCCTACGCCACCTTAATTACGCCTAATACGCACGAACTACGGGCATTAAGTGGCGAACAAGATTTGCATATTGGCGCACAGAAACTTTGCGCGCAAGGGACACGTGCCGTATTGGTTAAGACCTCGCATGATTTTGATAGCGGTGATATTGAACAGTACTTATATATCAAAGGCGAGATGGTGCATAAAAGTATCTTACCGCGCTTAGACGGTGAATTTCATGGTTCAGGCTGCTCACTTGCCAGCTTTATCGCTGGACGCTTAGCCGTTGGTGATGATTTGGTTGCGGCGGTTATTGCGGCTGATAACTGGATTACGCAAACGCTGCATGCGGCTGATGCGCCGCATCCCAATAATGCAAGTGCGCAATTGATACCCAATCGCTTTGTAAAAATTAATTAGCCTGAGTATTATGACATTTTGAATGATAAAAAATGCATAACCGTGAATATTACGTATAAAAAAAACGCGCTATCACTCAATGATAACGCGTCTTTTTATTTGAGATTTTTTGATCTCATTTAAATTAACCGTACTTAAATTATCGGCATTTAAATTAACTGCTTTTAGATTAACCGAGCATGGGCATAAAGTTTGAGGCAATACCACCAATGAAAATCTCTAATAAGTAAAAGGCAAAAAAGGCAATCATCGGTGACAAATCTAGCATGCCTAAGTTCGGCGTGATACGGCGAAATGGCGCTAAAATTGGCTCAGCTAGATTCATAATGATGCCAATAATCGGATGCTGAGACTGGGTAAAGACCACAATCCAACTGACGATGATTGAGCCAATCACTAAATATCGACACATGCGTAAAAAGTCGAGCACCAAACTTATGGAACCGGTAAAAAACAGCGGCACAGGCGCAATACCTTGATGCGTTAATGCGGCTTTACCCGCAATATCAATCAGCCGAATCAGGAACATTAAGACAATAGCGGCAAGGCTGATGCGACCGTGGGCGACCGTAGGAAAAATACGCCCAAAGACATCGACAATATGCGTGGCTTTATAAGCTGGAGCGACCAAGGGGTCACGGGCATCCATCCCCGCAAACTGGAGCATAAAACGGATAAACACCAATAGCATGGCAAAGGTGGTGACCAAATCGAAAATTTGTAATAACGTATTGTTCATGAAGCGCTACTCAATGTGCCTGTGTTAATAAATAAGAATAAAAGCCAGATTAACGGCGGCTAGATACTCGTGACTAGCATTGCTGCCAGTATTCATTTTTTATAATGGCTGTTTTTATAATGATTACTTTTATAGTGATTAGTTTTATAAAGACTGCCACTTTTATTGTCATACTATTTTTCTTATGAGCTTATTTCATCTCTTCGCTAAGTGCTTGGCTACGGTTATAACATGCTTGCATGGCTTCTGCGATTTGACGACCTACCTCATTACTCTGCATGGATTCTATCGCCGCTTGGGTCGTGCCATTAGGAGACGTGACTTTGCGGCGTAGCTCAGCTGGAGTATCTTGACTATCACGCGCCATGGTTGCTGCACCTAAGACTGTTTGCATGGCGAGCGCTGACGCTTGTTCTTTATCCAGTCCCAATGCAACCGCACCATCAATCATCGATTCAATAAAGTAAAATACATAAGCAGGCGCAGAACCTGCAACTGCGGTCACGGCATGCATTTGCGCTTCATCGTTTACCCACATGGTGAGACCTGACGCTGCCATCACAGCGGTTGCCAGCTGTTTTTGGGCGTCAGTGGTGGCGTCAGTGCCATAGAGACCGGTTGCTCCCATTTGTATGGTGGCAGGGGTATTCGGCATGGCACGTACGATAGTTTGATAGCCACCCAACATCTCGGATAATAAATCTGTTGATAAACCTGCCGCCACCGAAATCACCAACTGCTTATCTAAAGCATCAGCAAACTCACTGACGACCGCTTTCATCATTTGCGGTTTGACTGCGAGAATGACCACATCGGCATCTGTCACTGCTGCTTTAGAGTCAACTTTTGCATCAACGACATTTATCTGCTGCGTAGTGAAAATATCACGGGTATTAGCACTCGGCGCTGATACGGTAATCAGCTCAGGCTTGACACCGCAGGCAATTAGCCCGCTAATCAAGGCTTGCGCCATGTTACCACCACCGATAAAGCTTATTTTTTTATTATCCAAGTCGCTGTTCAATACTGACATACCACGCTCCTAATGACCGTCCTCTACTAAAAAACCCAAAGGGCTGACAAGTGATATAACGGCATTTAAAATGTCACTTAGTTTAACATACTGCCACTTTTATCTTTTGCTAAATTAATGACGGTGAAAGTGACTCATCAACCTATAACAGGCAGTCCATTCACAAATTTAGAATCATTTAAATCAATAGGATAACGGTTGTATAAATATTAAAAAACCAATGCGAAAAACAGGCATAACCAATAAAAAAAATGCGATAAAAATGATGCTCACTTTTCATATTAGAGTAATTCATATAACAGTAACTTAAGCTTAATTTGAGTCATCTTGATGACATTGCGATATAGTACGCACCGTCGTCCTAAAACTAAAATCGCTGTCTAATATAGTGCTGGTTATACCTGCCGCAGACTTATCAAACCCTAGCATCCAGCTGTCAAATGGTGAGACTAATAATAAGGGTAATTCCTCATTTGTATGGGTGGATACAACGCTGATAACCACCAAACTATCACGCAGCCAGACTGGCATAGCTAAGGTTTGAGTGAGTTTTTTACCTGCTTGTGGACGAGTGGCAAAGGCGGTTTGTAGCCGTTGTTGCCGACCTAATGGCGCAATTTTTAGCAAAAAATCGGCTTCATTCTCGAATATGTTAATGATATCTACGGACAAGTTTGGGGGCAGTGATTGATGCTCTAATAAGTAGGTTAATAAACGCTTGATAGTATCTGGCGTAAATTGTAATTGCCAACAGAAGCTATCGTTTGACCGCAGGGTAATTGTCTCTGTTTTCTTTTTAGAAGCATTATCAAATAAACAGTGTGAGGATAAAGTTAACGTTTGCTCATTAATAGGTAGTGTTAACCACTGTAAAAATGAGTGACTGAGTCGGTATAGATGCTGTCGATAGCGACGAATGGTATATATCTGCTTGCTAGCATACCAGTCTAGCGTCGTTTGATGGTTGGCATCAGTACGCTGAGTAAGCGCAAGCACATCATCAATGAGTTGCTTTGCTGGCGGTAATGACTCATCTTGTGCCAACCAATAATGTAGCAGTTGCCGTTGTCGGTGCAGAGGCATTGATTGCAGCTTATCAATATCAAGTACGCGCTGAAACGGGGGTTGGCATAATGGACTGATGGCGGTGTATTGACTATCTTGCGCAGCTTGTGTGCTGACAGTTGCGTGCGCATCGGCAAGTAACTGCGCACTACGGGCAATATTATGCACGACATTGGCATTATAAGTGGCTAACAATGGCATGATGTCACGGCGCAAACCACTACGCACATTATCACCGTCATCATTAGTCGGGTCATTAATATAAGGCAGCTTTAATTGTTCAGCATAAGTGGTAATAGCCGTTCTACGCACCGTTAGCCATGGTCGCCATAAGACATGGCAACGCGCGCCCTGCGACTGTTCCCGCCACGGCTGCATGCCCGATAAGCCATTAACTCCAGCGCCTTGCATCAACCGCATGAGCACAGTTTCGGCTTGGTCATCGGCATGATGGGCGAGTAATAAAACATCGTCTTGATTAATATGAGCAAACATCACCTGATAACGCGCTTGCCGTGCTGCTTGCTCATCATGTCCATTCACGGTTGCGCGCAAAATATGACACGGCATCTGCTGCGCCTGCGCCCATTGCGCCACATGCTGTGCCCAATGGTCACTATCTGCTTGTAAACCATGATTAACGTGCAGTAATTGCGGTAAAAATGGTAAATCACCTCGTCGATATAACTGTAAACATAACGCCGCTAACGCCAATGAATCGCGCCCGCCACTACAAGCCAACCAAATTCGGCGACCGTGAAGCTGGTCACGATAGTGCGCCACACTGGCTAGTAAAGCCTCCGCAAGCGACTGATCTATCAATGAATCAGCAGCGATAGACTGAATAGGATATTGGCGAATGGCGCTGCTATTTTTAGCATTGTTATTGTCATCATTATTGCTACTGCTCATAATCAAATCTTATCCATAAAAAAACGTGCCACAAAGTAGCACGTCAATTACTGTTTAGCCCGTAATGTCAAAAATTAAACATCAAGAACTGAACGTCAAACCGCTATGATTCAATGAGTAAATCATTAACCAGGAAGCATCACGTCTGAGTTAAAAGACTTAAATTTCTGATAGCGCTGCTCACAACGAGTATCCGCATCCATATCCTGTAGCTCATCAAGCTGTTCCATGAGCAACGCTTTAAGCGAATTCATGACGGGTTGCGGATGAATATGTGCGCCCTCACCTTCTGCAATTACCGCATCAATCAGGCCTAATTGGTATAAGTTATCAGCATTTAACTTCAATGCTTCACTAGCATCTTTGGCTTTTTCAGCGGTTTTCCATAAGATTGACGCACAACCTTCAGGAGAAATCACTGAATAGATGCTGTTCTGTAGCATATTCACTTTATCACCAACGCCAATTGCCAACGCGCCACCCGAACCGCCTTCACCGATAATGGTCACGATAATGGGCGTTTTTAGGCTAGAAAAGACCGCTATGCTTTCTGCAATCGCTTGCGCTTGACCGCGTTCTTCCGCACCAATACCAGGATATGCGCCTTGAGTATCAACAAAGGTCATCACTGGAATATTAAAGCGTTCCGCCATTTTTACCAAGCGAATCACTTTACGGTAGCCTTCAGGATTTGCCATACCAAAATTATGCTCAATACGCTCGCGAGTACTGCGTCCACGGTGTTGACCGATGACCATGACCGGCTTACCATCTAAGCGCGCCAAACCACCGATAATCGCTTTATCATCGGCATAAGCACGATCGCCATGCAACGCATCAAATTCGGTAAACATCTGATTGACATAATCCATAAATAATGGACGCTTGGCGTGACGTGCTAGCTGAACGCTATCCCAGACGGTACTCATAGACGTATCCTTTTTTGTCGTTTTATAAGGTGTGATAATGATATCTGTTAAGTAAATCACATATCAATATAGTACAGTTGTATACTCAATAAAAGCTATAGTAGCACAGTTAATATGCCATGACATTACTGACAACACTGCTTTTGTAATGCGGTAACAAGGATAAATAATAGCGCAAATGAGTGCCTCTCTGTGAAAAACAATAATACAGCGAAAACTTATTTTTCTTGGGTAGGAATAATACTCAGCTTCACACCCCACTTCGCAAACTGCTCAACCGCAGCATATAAATCTTGCAATAAAAATGCGTAATGCTCACTATGTTTAACGACAGTGAGCTGCCAACTATTCGTATCCGTAATGTTTAATTGTAGCGTCGGCGCACCATACTCACTACGGCTATGGTGCGTTAATACCGCCAGACGCAGCAGCAAACATAAATACACC
Source organism: Psychrobacter urativorans (assembly GCF_001298525.1). Classification (NCBI taxonomy): domain Bacteria; kingdom Pseudomonadati; phylum Pseudomonadota; class Gammaproteobacteria; order Moraxellales; family Moraxellaceae; genus Psychrobacter; species Psychrobacter urativorans. The sequence continues at coordinate 1,691,366 of NZ_CP012678.1, read as the reverse complement.
AGCTGATCGCCGCCGATAAGATGCGTTTGTTCAAGCATATCCGCTTTAAGTTTATGGCGATGATTGAGCATCAACTGCGCCATACGCTTTTGATCAATGTGGGAAAATCCTGGAATATCTGAGTGCTCAAGTAAGTACGCACTATGTCGATGGTAGCTACTGTGGCTGATAGCCAAACCCATCTCATGCAAAAATGCTGCCCATCTCAGTAAGTCTGCGTCATCATTGGTCAAGCCTAATGGCGCTTGTACTTGCTCAAAAAGACGATGACTGGTGCTGACCACCTGTTTCGCCTGACGCTTATCGACTGAATAGCGTTTCACCAGCGCTTGCACGCTACGCTCACGGACATCTTCACTGGTAAAACGCCCCAACATATCGTACATCACCCCTTCGCGCAATGCCCCATCAGAGTAGATAATATTCTCAATACCGAACACTTCCATAATCGCTAGCAATACCGCAACCCCTGCCGGAAAGACCGACTGGCGATGTTCCTTAACGCCTTCTAGTTCAATATCATCGACATGAGCAATATCAATCAAGAGTTTCTTTAGATTTTTAACCCCTTGATAAGTAATACGCTCTTGCTCATCTGCCCAACCTTTAGACACCAAGACATTACGTACTGCCTTAATCGTACCACTCGAGCCAACCACACTACTCCAGCCTGTTTTTTGGTAGCGTCCATTAATAACCAATAATTTTTTACGCGCTGCGGCAATCGCTTTGTCAAAATCACTGGCAGTAATTTGACCGTCAGCAAAAAACTGCTGCGTAAAAGCGACACAACCCATCTGCAAGCTTTCGGTCAAGATCGGATCAAAACTCTGTCCAATAATAAATTCCGTTGAACCACCACCGATATCAATGACCAAACGCTTATCACTACTGGCATTGGTATGCGACACGCCCAAATAAATCAGTCGCGCTTCCTCACGACCGGCAATGACTTCAATCGGCTTGGGTAAAATTTCATTCGCACGTTTAATAAAATCATCGGCGTTTTTGGCTTGGCGTAACGCATTGGTAGCGACCACTCGAATACGCTCAGGCGCTACAGAATCAAGACGGGCGACAAAACGGCTGAGACAATCCAGACCGCGACGCTCAGCCGCCGCCCCTAAAATATTATGCTCATCCAATCCCGCGGCTAACTGCACCTTTTCGGACAAAGAAACCACCTTGCGCACTTCACCATGGTCAAGACGAGCGATTGCCAAATGAAAACTATTCGAGCCAATATCAATGGCAGCCATCAGTTCATCGTCAGCGAGCGCTTTATTTTCAAGAGTGTTAGTGAGCATAGGAAGAATAATTACCTTGTGGAATGGAGCAAATGGAGGAAACACGCGTTATACAGATAGATTTTGTCATTAAAGCATTTATGGCAAATACAGGCAAGCAGGACGCCATACTTACGCAAATATCATGAACAAGTCAGTATTGAATCAGTATATGATACTTTAATTTTCGCCAGTATTTTGGCGCTTTTAACATCATCAGTATGAATTGGCATTTTTTTAAATAAGATAAGTCTACTACTTTTAAATAAGTGTAAAAAAGCCAGCATCATCGATGATACTGGCTTTTTATGTCATATTGATAACAAAGCAAGGGTAGCTCAGTTATGCACTGTATTAGGCATTTGCCATTTCCGCAAAAACGTCATCAGCGGCTTGAATAGACATATCCAAATCTTCCTGACTGTGCTTGCTCGACATAAAGCCCGCTTCATAAGCCGAGGGCGCAAGATAAATGCCGCGATTTAACATACCATGAAAAAAGGTATTAAACGCTTCGATATCGCAATGGGTCACTTCATCGAAATCATGCGGTGTGGCGGTATCGCTATCTTTTACGAAGAACATACCAAACATACCGCCAAGTTTATTACTGCGCAGATGGATACCATGCTTGTCAGCAGCCGCTTGGATACCATCAATGAAGTAATCCACCTTAGCGGACAGCTCATCATAAAAACCGTCAACGATTAAGTCTTCAAACATCGCAATGCCCGCGCGCATGGCGAGCGGATTACCGGATAACGTGCCTGCTTGATAGACACCGCCTAGTGGCGCGATGCAGGACATAATCTCTTCTTTACCACCAAATGCACCAACTGGCAAGCCTGCACCAATAATTTTACCAAAACACGTTAAGTCAGGCTCAATACCAAAATGCGCTTGCGCACCGCCTAAACCAACACGGAAGCCAGTCATGACTTCATCAAATACCAATACCGCACCGTGTTCGGTACACTGCGCGCGCAACGTATCATGAAACGCTTGCTCAGGGATAATCATATTCATATTGCCAGCGATAGGCTCAACGATGACGCAGGCAATCTCAGCGCCCCATTTCGCAAAGCAATCAATGATGGCTTGTGGGTTATTATAGGGCAGCGTAATCGTATGCTTAGCAAAGTCAGCCGGTACACCTTTAGACGTTGGCTCACCGATATCAAGCATGCCTGAGCCAGCCTTGACCAATAAGCTGTCTGAGTGCCCATGATAGCAGCCTTCAAACTTCACGATTTTGTCACGTCCCGTAAAGCCACGCGCCAAACGAATCGCGCTCATGGTCGCTTCAGTGCCTGAGCTGGTCATCCGAATCATCTCAACGCTGGGCACAAGCTCGCAAATCTTATCGGCAACCGTCGTCTCAAATGGCGTTGGCGTACCAAAGCTAAGCCCATCATCAGCCGCTTTTTTAACCGCATCAATGACTTTTGGATGCGCGTGACCCAAAATCATTGGACCCCAAGAGCCGACATAATCAATATAGGCATTGTCTTCGGTATCATAAATTTTACTGCCGTTAGCGCGGTGCATAAATATCGGTGTACCGCCAACGCCCGCAAAAGCACGTACGGGAGAGTTCACGCCACCGGGGATATGTTTGCGCGCTTGAGCAAATAGCTGTTCATTTTTAGTACTCATAACGGTTCTCTACTTAATTATTCTCTATAATTTCATCAACCCTGCAACCACTTACGCTTTTTTGACCACCGATGATTTCAACTTCATTGGACCAAAGCCGTCAAGTCTGCAATCAATATCGTGTCCATCTGTCGCATCAGGCACTAGGCGGATACTTTTTGCTTTCGTACCTACTTTAATGACAATAGATGAGCCTTTCACCTTTAAGTCTTTAATAACCGTGACCGCGTCGCCATCTTGCAGCTCATTGCCAACGGCATCACGAATTACAGCGTCTTGTTCATCAGCATTTGCAGCGTCATTCTCAGCGGCCGTCCACTCATGAGCACACATCGGGCACACCAATAACGCGCCATCTTCGTAAGTATAGTCAGCAGCGCATTTTGGGCAATTAGGTAAGCTCATAATATCCTCGTTAATCATCAACAATGGGGTCTATTTCCGTCCTAGTATTGTACCGTAAGTCAGCATTTTTAACCAATCGCTTCGATTACAAAACAAGTTCTCTATCCAAAGTACAATTAAGCTCAGCGTTTTTGCTGCGCCTGTCTTTTATGGTACTCTTCTGTAGTCAATAAAAGTGCGAACACGCCCACTTTTCATAACGCCATTCCCATCATTTAATTTTTATAATAAGGATAATAACCATGACTCAGCATTTGAGCGCAGCTGCTATGCCACATGTGCCACAATTTCAACAATTAACCCTTCAAGGCGCTGATGCCGAAAAATTCTTACAAGGTCAATTAACCTGCGATGTCACAAAACTAGGTCTTAGCTATCAGGCCGCGGCTATCGGTAACTTAAAAGGACGTATTGAGTTTGGCATTTGGATAAAAAAACAAGCCGAGCAGCATTATGATGTGATCATCAGTACGGATTGCTCTGCATCTTTACAAGCACATTTGAAGAAATATGGCGCATTTTCCAAGTTTACAACCAGTGAACCAATCGCTATTTATCCTTGCGTACTCGATGATATGCCGACCTTTAGCCATCAAGACACCTATAACACGCCAGAGAATACGCAAGCTTGGATGCACTCTAGCCTTGCTCATGGCAACTACTGGATAGTGGCAGCGACCCAAGGCGAATTTCAGCCCCAAGAGCTGCGCTTACACCAACGTGGCGGTATGGACTACGATAAAGGCTGTTATCTTGGTCAAGAAGTTATCGCGCGTATTTACTTTAAATCAGCCCCAAAAGCCTTTTTGCATTATGTTCAAGGATCAGGGAACGTACCAGCCGCCGGTGAAAAGTTAGATAAAATACAAGTAGTCAATGCCATAGCAGACGACCAAAATATTCAAGGTTTTAAAGCACTCGTCGTCGCACGTCCTGAACATCTCGCTGAAAGTGAGTTGACTATATTAGAGTTACCGACTGCTTTACAAGCTGATGTGGCGCGCCCTAAATAAATCAGGTTAATAGACTTTGAACCTTATAAATAAACCGCGTTTTCGTTACGTATCGCAGCAACAACCTATGCCATTTACAACATAACTTGTGTACCTATAACATAGCAGGCGCATTTACTATAATTAAGTAACACTATAAACATTGGGCATACAGACAACACAGTGCTGACTGCTTATATTAGATATCACCAGTTAGCGACACGCTGATTGTGAAGTACCTAAAAAGAGAATAGATATTAATAATAAGTTAAAACCAAAGGCGTTATACATTTAGCCAGCTCAATGCATAATTTCTAAACAAGCTAAATAAAGAACGCAATAACAAAAATAAGGAAGCTAACAATGAACGAACATACTCTAAAAGGTGAATGGAACCAAATTAAAGGCGCAGTAAAGCAGAAATGGGCTGACCTGACTGATGACGATTTATTACACGTAGAAGGTAGCCGTGATAAATTGGTAGGTAAAGTTCAAGAGCGTTACGGTCATAGTAAAGATGATGCTGAACGTCAAGTAGACGAATGGCGTGACGAAAATAAATACTAATATTTAAATGAATAGTATTCAAATTTTTGAATAATTTATAAATGAAAAAACCGCATGATAATACTGCGGTTTTTTTATTGCTTAATTTTTAGTGGCTAGCTTTTTATTGGCTATTTTTGTGGTGGCTTAATGTTTTACAAAAGCCAGATACGATAAAACCGCATAGCAATGAGCTGTTATGCGGTTTTATGGTTAACGATCCGTGTTACCTATCACGACTGCGACCCCTGCATCCTTGCAAGCTACTCAGTATAGTGTGACAGTTAGGCATCCTGCCCATTACTTACTTACAACTACTAGTGGCATTAACTGCCTCAGCATAGATTATGTGTCCTTACTTCAGTGGCTATTATCATCCTGATGCTAGTCACTGAATCATTATCCATAATGCGGTAAACTCAATCCTTGAGTCACATTCCCTAATGCCGTGTGTCTATAATGTCAAATTGTTGCCCTGTTGTTAAGTCGCGTTAGCGTCATTGCGTGTAAGCATATGCTTACACAGACTACCTAGGTCTCATCGTGTTAGCGATAAACTAACCTATCCGCAACCCTATTCTCACGAAAAATACCGTAAGCTTACGCAAGCGTTGGCTTTATTTACAACTGATGAACACTAAAGAAATCTAAGCTCAAGTATTAGGCTTTACTATGGGTATGTAAGAAAATATTTCAGAGCATCTGATAATAATCAATTGTGGTAGTCATCGAAGACTCATCATCAAACTTAGGGTTATATTCCAAGTAATCTATTCTAAGTTGTATCTTCTTTCAACTAAGTTTTTAATAATGCTTTTATTAATAAGCACTAAACTGATAAATCACTCTTTACCCTTCTCATTACAGCAGTATAATTTTAAAAAAACCATATAAATACTAAATTTAAAAATATTATAGGAGACCGTATAATGAAAATATTACAGCATGCAACCCTCAAAACCACCGCATCTTCTGCACTGGTAGTCGCGTTATTAGGCACTACCATCGGTTGTACAGCAATGGCTTCAGACTACGGTAATCAAAACCAAGGTAACCAAAATTATAATAATCAATCGGCTTACCGCGATGGTAACTTCGGTACGATTGCTCAAAAGTTACGCAATGACCTGAGTCGTAGTGGCTATCAGGTCATGGATATTCAATCTGACGATTACCGCGGTGGTCAATCGCTTGTTGTTTATGCGAAGAAAAACAATAAACCCTATGAGCTTAAATATACTTATCCGGGTCTAAAGCTGATCAGCTCAAGCCAAAAAGACTGGTCGAACGTCTGGAAAGATAAGAACCATAATAACGGCAATCGTTACAACACCAATGGTCATAATAATAACGGCAAATATAACAATAATAACTACCGTAATAAAAATAATAATATCGAAGATAACATAAAGAGAGAAGCGCGTTATCCTGCTATTAAACAACGTGCGGTTAGAAAAGTCGAAGAGCTGGGCTATAGAGTCAAAGATATTGAGCTGAAAGAAAAAAACAATCGTGGTATCTTCGAAATTGAGGCAAAACGCGGCTCACAAGACTATGAGATTATCCTTGGCTACCCCGATTTAAATGTTATTAAACTTGAAAAAGACTGATATTTAGATACTAATATTATAAAAAGTCAGTAATGAGTAAGAAAAAAATGGTCATTACTAAAATGTATTTTGCATTATAAAGATAAGTTTTGGCGTCATTTATGACTTGACGCCTTTGGTCAAATAAATCAGTCCTTGATTTATTTGGCTTTTTTTTATAATGTTTTTAACAACTCCTTAATGAGCCGTCCTAAAACTTAACATACCTTACTAAAAACAATAACTTCCTAAAACTTATAATGAGACCTTATTATGACAACCAAAACCTTATTAAAAACGTCTATTGCTTCTAGCCTTGTTGCCGCTTTATTAGCAGTTACCACTGGCTGCGCCACGACACCTGGCTACAATGCTTATGGCGATATTTATGAGGATGTTTATAAAGACAGCAGCTTATATAAAAAACATAAGAAAACGATTAAATCCATTGATAAGGATATTTATCAGCCTGCCATTGAGCAAGCAGCCGCCAATAAAGTCAGCAGCATGGGCTACCGCGTTAAAGATGTGAAATACAAAAAAGGCGACCGCACTATTAAGATAAAAGCCGAACGCAATCGCCAAAATTATAAAATTGAGCTTGGCTATCCCAACTATAATGTGATTAATATCAAAGAAGACTAAAATTATTATTTATTAAAATTGAGCTATTATAAATCAAGTACTTCAATGACATCATAAGCGGGCGTTTCATAAGGATGCGCGCGCTTTAAAGCAGTAATGACTGGTTCGATAACTGCCTTAGCCACCACCATTTCAACGCGCCATTCCTCAACAGTTTCTAGCCTATCTTGCACACCAATATGTGGACGACTTCCCACCAAAGGCATGAATTGCCCTGTGCCTTTTACTTGCCAGCAGCAATATTGATAATCTCCAATTGTGCCAGCGCCAGCCGCGAATAAAGCGCTTTTGACGGACTCTAAAGCCTCTTCTGGAATAAAGACGGTGAGCTTATACATCAGATAGCCTTAATAAAAAATACGTATGGATAAGATAATATTACTTTTATTTTTTTGATAAAGAGGGATGATCGGTCCATACATAACGCAGTAACCAATCCTTGGCTTCACCTGCGTAATCAACACCGATGCGGGGACGCAACGAGATGGGTGGCTGACAACCATCATCCTCAACCCAAACACCAGATTCCGGACAGATAGACTTGCCGTATAAGTCACGATCAATTTGCAAGCGTAGGGTAAGTTTACCGGGACCAGCGAATTGTTTTGGATGGATAAACTGTTTTTCTGGACTCAGCTGTTGTTCTTCTACCAAGCGGTCGCTACTGTCCGTTAAAAACCCAGCACGTATTAGCACTGCTTCCGGCGATTCCTCGTTACCACTGACTAGGTTGAGCATATGGTGGATACCATAAGTCAAATAGACATAGACGACGCCCCCTTGTCGATACATGATTTCTGTACGTGCAGTGCGCGTGCCCGCATGAGCATGGCAAGCCGCATCACCCTCGCCAATATAAGCTTCGGTTTCTGAGATGCGCATACGCAGTACTTTAACTGAACCATCGCTATCCGTCAGCTGGCGACACAATACTTTGCCAATTAAGTCGGCAGCGACCACGCAAGTTGGACGGGTAAACCATCGTGGTTCTAATACCATAGAGTGCAGATGAGAAGACTTAACGAGGGATGATTTAGACGTTGGCATCAGTACGACCTTTTTTATTTTTATGATGGTGTTATTAATATCTAATAAGTTAGCATAAAAAAAGAAGGAGATAGTGTTGACAATGTTTACCCTGTGTTTGAGGACTGTTTAAGAATTTTTAGCAAAAAAACTGAGCGCATATAACCGTAAATATCACACGAGCGCATATTTTAATGAACTGTTTAGAGTAGCGTTAAATAAAGCCTTAGTCGATTATACCCCGTTCGTTAGCTCAATGAGATATTGGAATAGTTAGGGTTTTTAAGATAGACCCCAAAAATATAATCGCTATTATGATGAATTTTGAAATAGCCGATTTATTCAATTTAGAAAACCATTATTGTTATATAGCAAAAAAGACCAAAAGTACTTGGTCGATACCCCATTATTTACTTCCTATAGTAGAAAATAAATAGAACGAAGCAGATATTGACATCATTAAGGGTCAGTAAATATAATTCGATTTATACCGTAAAATATAAATTTATTATTCACTACATTTTTCAACCAAAAAGCTCTCAATGCTTTCTTTAGTATATAAATGATATTGATAGGCAATACTGGTTACGATTCTATTTAGCGAATTACGACATAAATAGTCATAGTCATAATTAAGAATCAAGGTTGCATAATATGCTATTAGACCATAGTCAACGTCAAACGAATCAACAACTTCGCTCTCTTCACCGCAGATAAATATATTTACATCTGACAAATACATAATATCTCTTCTTTATCGATTGAATTTATTGCCAATAGTAGAGAGTGAATGTTACAACTTTATGAATATAATATAGCTTGCCTAAATTTCACTTATTTTAGATTTTTTATTAGTCTCTATAGATATAGACACCATGACTTTCTTTTTCTTTTGGTGTAATAGGGACTTTTAGCCATCTTTGCCAAAAACTAGCTTTTATATGGCGTTACGGTGAATAGTTTATAGTTAAAGTCTATTTAAGTGATTCATTTTCATAAATAACATTTGCTATATCAAATATATATTTTTATATATTTGATATAGCTAGCAATCGTATTGAAAATAGTAATACACTCAAGACTAAATACTTATTAGCCAACAAAAGTGAGGGTATTGCTATGAACCATATTTATCGTATTGTCTTTAACCGCTCGTTGGGTGTCTATCAATGTGTGTCGGAGATTGCTAAGACACAAGGTAAGTCATCTGGTCGTTCAGCGACTACTAAGAGAGGTGCTGGTTTTACCCTACGCGCCTTGTCGGTATCTATGCTCAGTATATTTGCTCTAGGAACGACGACTGCGGCTCTAGCAACGGTTTATAATAATGGGCTGACCACTAATCTAGGAGTCCACTATACCGTTTCTGCTGCTGGCGATGAGGTCAAAAAAGTGAATACTGTGGTGAAGGCGGATAATTTATTTATAAGTGAAACCAGTCTACTTATTACTAATAAAGGTAAGGTTAAAATAGCCAACACTGCAACGATGAGTAAAGACGCTAACTTAGAAATCAAAAATAAAGGTATGTTAACGGCTCAGAAATTAAACGTGGGCGGTGGCGGTGGTATTAATAACAACATCAAGATATCTACTGGTGGTCAACTACAAGCGTCTAATATTTATCTTGGTGAGTCTATAGGCGGCGAAGGTAACTTGACTGTTACTGATATAGGTTCCTTACTGGAAGCTAAAGAGAGGCTAGTTGTTGGAAACGATGGTAAAGGAAGCCTTACAATTGCAGACGGTGGCTCAGTTTCAGTAGTTGATTATAATGATGAACTTGGAGGTTTGGTTGATGTGGGTTCCGCAAAAGGTAGTGATGGGAAATTAATTATTACAGGTGCTGGATCAAATCTGACAACTTCCTATTATGATGCTAATTATGATGTTTATCGTACTTACGGTATTTTGACTATTGGAAACAAGGGTAAAGGCAGCGCAACCATTGCCGACGGTGGTTCTGCCATAGTAGGTGATGTGCATCTTGGTTCCGAAAAAGGTAGTGAAGGCAGTTTAACCGTTACGGGTGTCGGTTCAGAACTGGATAATAATGGCATTTTTATTATTGGAAACGAGGGTAAAGGAAACGTTACCATTAAAAACGGTGCTTTAGCTCGATTAACTTATCCGACTCTTGGTCTCGCAAAAAGAGGTGAAGGCAGTTTAACCGTTACTGGTGCCGGATCACAACTGGATGCGTTTGATGATTTGATTATTGGAAACAAGGGTAAAGGTAGTGTTACCGTTGCAGATGGTGGATTTATTGATGCTTATGAAAGTGTTTATATTGGCGATGCTACCACTGGAAAAGGTAATTTAATCGTTACCGGTACTAACTCTAAACTGATTATTGATACTTTTTTAGGTATTGGAAACGAGGGTAAAGGCAGTGCAACCATTGCTGATGGAGGGTTAGTACAGGCAGTATCTATTAATGTTGGTTTATTAACAGGTAGTGAAGGCAATTTGCTCGTTACTGGTGCCGGATCAAGACTGGAATCCAATGGCTATTTTACTGTTGGACAGGAGGGTAAAGGCAGCGCTACTATTGCCGACGGCGGCTTAGTTTCTACAAGGTATGTTGATAATGGACAAGAGATTAATATTGGTGAGTACGCCACTGGCGAAGGTGATTTGACCGTTAACGGTACTAACTCACAAGTAATTGCGGATAATGTATTTGTTGGTAATGAAGGCAAAGGTACTTTGAACATCAACGATAATGGACACGTTATAACTGGAAGTATTAGCAGAGGTAGTGATTCTAAATTATCAGTGATCAACTTTGATAACGGCACTCTAGAATTATCCGACGCTCAGTCAGCCAACCAGGCCGCCGACCCGTCAGCTGGACGACCCGCCCTATTCGACAACTTCACCAGCGCAAACACGATTAACCTTGCGAGCGGTGGCGGTACTATTGACACCAATGAGTTTGATATCAGCGTATTCAATGACGCCAGAATCACTGGCAGTGGCAACTTCACTAAAATGGGTAGTGGTAAACTGGCCATGAACAGTGCCACTAAAGCGTGGAGCGGCGACACCGACATCAACCAAGGTACCTTGCAGTTAAATGGCGATTACAACATGCGCAAGGGTGAAGTATTAGCGATTGGACTGAATACGCTGACCGACTACGGCCAACTTAAGGTGACGGGTAGTGCTGATATCAGTCAAGGTAAGCTGCAAGTGAATGCCGCAGACGCCGTACAAGTCCTAACCGGTAATCCTGTATGGAATAATGTCGTATCCGCCAATACCCTTACCGGTAAATTTGCAGCTGTTAATGACAACAGCTTACTCGTGAGTTTTTTGACCGACTATAGCGATGCCAATAGCGTACATTTAAAAATGGTACGCGACGCCACCTTCGTTGACGCGATTAAGAGCCAAACTAACCAAACAGCGCTAAATCTTGCTAGTGTATTAGACTTATCAATTACCGATCGCTTGGATAATAACGCCAATGCGCTTGCTGATGCTTTAATTGTCTCAACCATCAACTTTGATCAGCCCAAGCTCGCTGCTGCTGCTAATGAATTGCAACCATTATTGATGGGTGCCACCAATCGACTCATTACCGACAGCAACTACGCGACCACGGAAGCTATTATCGAACGCAGTCTCACCAATCCTAATCGTGGTGTATGGGCGAAAATTATCGGTAGTGACAGCAGTCATGACGAAGAAGATGGTATTGCTGGTTATGATGCAAGTAGCTACGGTGCCATCGTTGGTATTGACAGCCCCATTAACGACAATCTAAACCTTGGTGTTGCGTTCTCTTATATCGACAGTGATGTCGATAGCAATAGCCGTGCCCTTGATCATGAAATGAAAACTAAGAATTGGCAAATACTTGGGTATGGTAATTACGCAGCGAGTGAAGCCACTCAGGTGAACTTCCATGCCGGTGCCGGTAGCAGCGATGTTAAAGGTCAGCGTCATATTACAATATTGACCGACGCCACCGCTAGCTCTGACTATTCTGTTGATACCCTACAGGCAGGATTTGGTATCGGTCATCGTATCGGTAATGAGTTACGTAACTTCACCCCATTTGCACAAATGAATTATGCTCGTGCTGAAAGTGACGGTTATCGTGAAACCGGTGCTGGGGTTTACAACCTAGATGTAGATGAGAATACGTACGAATCGCTACGCTGGACAGCTGGTGTAAAAATGTCACAAGCACTGACGCCTAAATTAGCGCTCACAGGCCAGTTAGCAGCAGCAATAGAGAATGGTGATCGCCGCTCTGATATTACTGCCAGCTTCATTGGTATGCCTAATGCGAACTTTACGACTACCGGGCAAGAGATTGGCCGTGAAATTGGTATTGTAGGTGTTGGTCTAAGCTATATGCCAACCGCCAATACGAAGCTGTCCGCAGGCTATCGTGGAGAGTGGCGTGATAACTACAATGATCAAGGGGCAAGTATTGCTCTGCAGACGTCGTTCTAGAGGGTAGTACGTCATAATCGATAGTCTTATCAAAGAAAAAGCTTGAACTCAGGTCAACTGGGTTCAAGCTATTTTTATAGGTGGCTGTATGGTGATATAGCTTAAAAACAGTGCTTATCGCTATTCATAATGAGTATCAATTATCAATATTAACGTTTATTTTTAATATCTTAGATTATAACTACCCTTAGCAATGAGTCACGAATAAGTATTACAAGGATAGACTAGATCTTAAAAACTACATATTTAAATATCAAATAAAAATATATAAAATGGCTATCAAACCATAAACATAGATATACAAGAATAATACTTTATGGCAATAAAAAACTGAGCCATGGGCTCAGTTTTTTATTGCATGTTAACTTTAGAAAACTCTAATCTAAAAGCTAATCTAAAGGCACACCGATACGTTTTGCTACTTCTTCATAGCCTTCAATCACGTCACCTAGTGACTGACGGAAACGGTCTTTATCCAGTTTTTTCTTGGTGGCTTTATCCCAGATACGGCAACCATCTGGTGAGAACTCATCACCAAGCACGATACGGTCATGGAAAATGCCAAACTCAAGTTTAAAATCTATCAATATTAAGTCACCAGCATCAAAGAGCGCCGTTAGCACCTCATTGACTTGATGGCTTAATTCTTGCATTTTTGCCAGTTGCTCATCCGTCGCCCAGCCCAAAGACACAGAGATAGACTCATTGACCATCGGGTCACCTAGCGCGTCATCTTTATAAAACAGCTCAAAAGTAGGTGGCGTTAGCGCCTGTCCTTCTTCTAAACCAAGGCGACGTACCAAACTGCCAGCAGCAAAGTTACGGACAACGCACTCAACTGGAATCATCTCTAAGCGTTTGACCAGTACTTCGTCAGCGGACAGTTGCTTTTCAAAATGCGTTTCAATACCCGCTTCATCCAGCTTTTGCATGATAAAAGCATTAAAGCGATTATTCACCACTCCTTTACGTGCTAACTGCTCGATACGCTTGCCATCAAGGGCTGAGGTATCATCACGGAAGTGTAAAATTAAAAAATCGCTGTCTTCAGTTTCGTAGACAGATTTGGCTTTGCCTTTATACAGCAGTTGTTGTCTTTGCATTTTGGATTCCTGTTCGTTCAAGCTTATGTGGTAAAAACGCGCAGCTATCACTAAACCTTAAATATCGTTATGTTAATACTCACGATAAAAAGTAGCAGTGATATAAATTGATAGTCATGTTTATTTAGACGGTGCGGCAGTGATAGCTACTGCACGCTCAGGCTTGGGTAATTGGTACTGTTTACCTGAGTCATTTTGTAGCTTAAGCGTATTCTCGCCCACGTTTAGGGTCGGGTATAACGGCACAAACGGTGCTGTCTCTTGGGCAACGGGCAGCTGTAACGGTGCTAATTTCTTGCTATTTTGATAGTCTAGGCTACCATTATCACGCTTACCAATAACGTTTTTTACCGATTGGCAGCCACTCAATACCAAGGTACTGCCCAATATTAAGGTCAACATGGTAGGGAGCATTTTTGCGGTGGTGAATGAGGTTTTCATCATAGTATCTCTACAGGGTATTGCTACGTTATAAGGTCTCTATATCAGCCGTTAAGCAATGGCTGATATAGATAATGCTTACTAATTAAATAATAGTTACTCAATGATTTTTGCCTGCACCAATGCGTTATCAATCGTTGCATAATGCTCTTCTGCTAGCCAGACTAATGGCAAACGAATACCCTTGTCTATCTTGCCCATTTTATACAAGGCATATTTGGTCGGCATCGGGCTTGAATCAATAAATAAGTCATGATGCAAATGCTTAATCACGTCATGTGCAGCATGAGCAGCTTCATAGTCGCCACGCAGGGCAGCAGCAAAGGTTTCGCTCATCGCTTTAGGAGCGATATTAGCAGTCACAGAGATATTGCCTTTAGCGCCGACTTTCATCAATTCTAGCGCGGTATTATCATCGCCTGATAAGACCAACATTCTATCGCCAACGGCTTTAATCAATTGCTCACCGCGCGCTAATGAGCCGGTCGCGTCTTTAATGGCAATGATATTATCAATATCAGCCAAACGCTCAACGGTTTCTTGTGAGATATCGACCACGGTACGACCGGGTACATTATAAAGCATTTGCGGAATATCAACCGCTTCGGCAATGGCTTTGTAATGCTGATATAAGCCTTCTTGTGGTGGCTTATTATAATAAGGTGCCACCAATAAGGCACAATCCGCGCCCGCATCCGCCGCTTCTTGGGTCAGCTTAATGGCTTCCACGGTATTATTAGCGCCAGTGCCGGCAATCACAGGCACGCGACCTTTGACATGCTGGACAAAGAAGCGAATCACATCACTATGTTCTTGCATGGATAAAGTAGCAGACTCGCCAGTCGTACCTACCGCAACCAGACAATGGGTGCCTTGCTCGATTTGCCAATCTATGAGGTCTGCCAGACGTTTATAATCGACCGTGCCGTCGGGATGCATGGGCGTTACCAAGGCTACCATTGAGCCTTGAAGTCGGGTTTTAATGTCGTCGTACGCTGTGCTCATAACTGTGCCTTACTATAGTATCCTAGCTTTTAGGAAAGCTATTACATGATAGGTCGTGGGCAAGGACTTAACCTTGCTCGATAGTGGTGCTATTTTCTTATCCGCCATCTAACGGCTGACACGCGTGTCACGTCTAGCGCTCACGTTAGAAACGCTTGCTAGTGTAGCATATTTTGATTTATCGACGAGCGATCAATTGAACAACGATAGGCTATTAATCTATTAATGTAGCAGCTACTTGTTGTCAGCTCATATTGTTAATTGCCATTATTATGGTCGATACATTTTAAAAGTTAGTGTAGCGCAATTGCTCAGTCGCGGTAAAAATATTTTGCACTATTTTAGACTTTTTTAAGAAATCATTCCTAGAAATCCATCACCAATAGTTAATCATTAAAACGTCCAGCTATACAATGTTATTTGCCACATAATATCCTTTATTACTAACGCTCATGACTATTCAATCCGCAAGCCAATAATGGCTGGGATACCTTGACGCATCACTTCAATGGTCACCACACCTTTTTTGGGTAGCGAGGCTATCGCACTAGAAAAATCAGTCACTTTGCCAATCTTTTTTTGATGCAAATTTGTGATAATGTCACCAGCGAGTAATCCTGAACGCGCTGCTAAACCGGTAGGATCGACTGCAGTGACTAATACGCCCGTCTTGCCATCCGTTGCCAGCTCTACTTTTTCATCAGGGGTCAAGTTACGCAAACGCAGTCCCAAACGTACGTCATTATTGAGCTGATCGCTCCCTTCGGCTGGGACATCACTGGGCGCAGGACTGAGCGTACCGGTCACCACTAACGGCTTGCCATCACGCTGTAATTGCGCGCGGAAGGTATCGTTGGGACGTGCACGATTGATTAAATTCAATAAATCGGCTGCCTCCATAATCTTGACATCATTATATTGCAAAATAATATCACCAGACTTTAGACCTGCTTTTTGTGCCGGAGAATTGGGCGCAACACGAGTCAACAGCGCACCTTGAGGACGCGATAGTTTATAAACTTCCGCTAAATTACGGTCGATATCTTGCGGATAAATACCCATATAAGCGCGGGCGACTGAGCCATTGGTTTTAAGCTGTTGATAAATATCCATTGCCGCATCAATCGGGATGGAGAATGACAAGCCCATATAACCACCCGTGCCACTAAAAATACGCGAGTTAATACCAATCACTTCGCCGCGTTGATTGAATAAGGGTCCACCAGAGTTACCCGGATTCAGCGCCACGTCAGTTTGAATAAAGGGCACGCTGGTCTCACGCGAAAAGTTACGCGACTTGGCACTGACAATACCCGCAGATGCCGAGTAATCAAAACCAAATGGCGAGCCAATCGCTAATACCGGCTCCCCGACTTTTAAGGTATCAGAATTACCAATGGGTAAGGCGGGAAAATTACTACCCTTTACCTTTAATACGGCAACATCTGAACGCTCATCGCTACCTACTAAGGTCACATCAAGCTCGGTGCGGTCATTTAAAGTGACGGTGATTTTATCAGCACCTTCAACCACATGATGATTAGTGAGCATATAACCATCTTTCGTGACAAAAAATGCCGTGCCATAAGCATGCTCAACGGCAGGTGTTGCCGCTTGTTCAGGGATACGCAAACGATCACCAAAGAACTGGCGTAATAGCTCAGCCGTTTGCGCCTTGGCAAGCTCCGCCTCACTCACCGTTTTGGTGACATTGACGCGCGCGACCCCCGGCGTGACTTGCTGCACTAAACCTGAGAAGTCAGCGGTAGTAACCGCGGCTTGGGCACTAGGAGCAAGAGCGATGCTGAGACCCGTAGTCATTGTCATGCCGATGACGAGTGCTAACGCGCTGCGCTGTAGCCAAGGTTGCACTTTTTGTGTGGTTAATTTGCTGTGCATATTATCGCCCTTATGCCGTCTTAATATAGGTAGATTGATGTCAGTTTACCCTGACTTATTGGTTCATTCTAAACGCTAAATAATCTAAATTCCAAATGAATGGCTCGCCATTTAGTGGTCTGGCAGCTGTGTACTTAATTATGCAATAGAACGCCTGCTATAGCTATGTGTATAACAATAAGCCTAAATTGGCTTTAAGATAAGCAAAATAAAATCATGATATGATAACCAAACAAATCATATCTAGCATTCATACAGAATTATTTAACCATAAAAACGTTTTCATGCGCCACATTGAGAGTATCTGTAGCCATTTTATCGCGGCAGTTTGTCATTTATTGCCATTTACTCTTGTTATGATTATGCCGTCAAAATGATATGGGCAGTGTGTCAAGTTTTCAAAAAGGATTAAGTTATGGATACCGCCCTATTGTTATCCGGCGTGGTTGGGCTTGGTATCGCTGCCCAATGGTTGGCTTGGTATTTAAAGCAACCGTCCATTTTATTTTTATTATTGATTGGTATTATTGTTGGACCTGTTTTGGGTTATTTTGACCCCGACTTGGTACTCGGCGAGCTGATGTTTCCCTTTATCTCGCTTGGCGTGGCGATTATTTTATTTGAAGGCTCGCTGACGTTAGAGTTTGATGAGATTAAACAGCACGGTAAGGTCGTGCAGCTATTGGTATCGGTTGGGGTGCTGATTACCATTGCGATTGTCTCCCTTTCAACGTATGTATTATTCGATGTTGATCCGATTATCGCGTTGCTATTTGGGGCGCTGGTGTGTGTGACGGGTCCAACGGTGATTACGCCATTATTGCGTAGTGTGCGCCCAAATAAGACCATCTCGAATATCTTAAAATGGGAAGGTATTATTATTGATCCCATCGGCGCGATTGCCGTGGTATTGGTCTATGAATATATCATCTCAGGTGGCGAGGCAAGCAGTCTGTTGCTGTTTGCTAAAATTGTGCTACTGGCAACCGCATTAGGTTTGGCAGGCGCGTGGGTGCTGGCGTTCTTAATGCGTCGGCATATGATTCCTGAATTTTTGCGCAATGTCTTTACTTTAGCCTTTGTGCTATTACTATTTTCAATATCCAACCATATAGAGCACGAATCGGGGCTATTAACCGTGACCGTACTGGGCGTGGCGCTCGCCAACTGGCCAAAATTCCCGCGCGATACTATTTTAGAATTTAATGAATCGTTGACCATTTTATTGGTCTCCGTATTATTTATCATTCTTGCTGCTCGCGTTGAGCTGACCAGCTTAATCCATGTCGGTTTTGCCGGCTTGGTACTACTGGCTATCGTGATGTTTGTGGCGCGTCCCTTATCCGTTTGGACATCTTCCATCGGCTCAAATCTAAAAACCAATGAAAAGCTGATGATAAGCTGGATTGGTCCGCGTGGTATTGTCGCGGCGGCTATTTCCTCATTATTTGCCATTCGCTTGCAAGATTACGATTTGCAAGGCGTTGAGCTGCTTGTACCCTTAGTATTTATGGTGATTATCGGTACGGTCATGATTCAAGGTTTGGGCGCAAAAATGGTCGGTAACTGGCTGGGTGTGCGTGAGCCTGAGACCAATGGTATTTTGATTGTCGGCTCCAATCCTGTGGCGCTTTTGATTGCGACCTCCTTAAAAGAGCAAGGCTTTGATGTGATTGTCGCGCACAATAACTATACCAATATTGCCAGCGCACGGATGAGCGGTTTGCGCACTTATTTTGGCAATCCGGTTTCAGACCATGCTGACCATCATTTGGATTTGATTGGCATTGGGCATTTATTTGCGTTGAGTATGGATAAAGAACTCAATACCTTGTCCGAGATTCATTATCGCCATGAATTTGGCGAACAAAATATCTACCGCTTAAAATTTAGTGATGACAAGGTGAAAAGCGAGCGCAATGATAAACAAGCCAATTTTCATTCCAAATGGCTGTTTGGCAAGGATGTCACTTATACCAAACTTGCCAGTATGCTATCCAAAAAAGCCCGCATTAAAATCACTAATATCACCGACTCTTATAGCCTTGAGCAATATAAAGCCGACAATAAACAATTCGTGCCGCTATATACCATTGATAAAGAAGGTAAATTGCACGTGATTACCGATAAATTCGATGGAACAGTACCGCGTGACCGTAAGCTGGTGGCTCTCGTTGTTGATGATGAGATACAGCCAAAACCTGTCGATGTGACCGCCAAACAAGAACAAGCGCGCGCAATGGCAGATGCCCATTTTGACGCGACGGCTAAAGCGCCAGAAAAGCGTAAAGAGATTAAGCTGGCAGAAGAACTGGCTAACGAGCTAATTGTTGATAATACTGGTGATATGACTCGTGGTATGACGGGCAAGCCTGACTCTGAAGGTGAGATAAATGAGAATACCCTGTTAAATAAAGACAGCGCAGCTATGCCAATAAAAGACCCTGCAAATAGCAGCACTAAAGCCAATGGCAATACGAAAAATAATAACAACACACCGAAACCTAAAAAAGGCGCGTTAGACCGCAATCGTTTACCTGACTCAAATAATGGCACGGATAACAGCGCAGATAGTGTGACGGATAGCAATACAGGTAACGATGAGTAGAACGCTCATTAAGCATTACGTTGCTTTGCTTTAAACTGAATTGAATGAAACGCTCGAGAATAAAAAAACCCAGCGTTAGCGTTGGGGTTTTTTATGGAGATTGGTACTGCTTAACAGATAAGACACGCTGAGCTTAAATTAAATTAGCTTAAATCGAATTTATCTTGCACCAGTTGCCAAATCCGCGCACTGACCTCATCGGCGCTCCCTGTCGCCTCAATACGGCAGATACGCTCCGAATGTTCGGTAGCCAGTAGGGCAAATCCTTCATGCACTCGGGTAAAAAATTCGCTGGCTTGTTGCTCAAAACGGTCGGCAGCACTACGCTTGCCCGCACGCGCCATGCCCTCATCGACTGGCAAATCGAGCCACAAGGTCAAATCTGGTAACTGCGGAATAAATTGGCTAATTAAAGACTCAATCTTTGCCAACATTGCCGCATCGCCATGCGCGCGCCCAAAGCCTTGATACGCCACAGTTGAATCGATAAAACGGTCGCATATTACCCACGTGCCACGTTGTAGAGCAGGCATAATCAGCTGTTGCACATGGTCACAACGCGCGGCAAACATCAATAACAGCTCAGTATCATCATTAATATCGGTCGCTGGGTCTAGCAATATGGTGCGTAGACGCTCCGCAAAGGGACTACCGCCCGGCTCGCGGCTACGTAAATAGTCAATACCGTTTGCTTGCAGGCGCGCACACAACGTCTCAATCGCCGTGGTTTTGCCAACGCCCTCTGTGCCCTCAAAGCTAATAAAGCGCCCTAATGGCAGCGCGTTTTCGGTAGCTTTTGCGTCTGCTTTAGCATTTAAAGATACTGACATGACATTGCCTTATATAAATTATACGTACGACTATCATTGCTGACAGCTCAAACTACTTATGGCTGAAATTGCTTACGGTCAACACAGTTTATTGCGCAGATGCTTGCGCTTTTTTCTGACGCATGACGCTGAGATAGTCTTTAACCGCTTGATTGTGTCCTGCCAAGCTATTGGTAAATTTATGACCGCCATTACCGGTTGCTACAAAATACAACACGTCACTATCTGCCGGATGCAAGGTGGCTTCAATCGATGCGGCTGATGGTAAGGAAATCGGTGTTGGCGGCAGACCGTCGATTTGATAGGTATTATAAGAGGTTTTTTCATCGATATCTTTACGGCGAATATTACCTTCATAGCCGCTGCCCATACCATAGATAATGGTCGGGTCAGTTTGCATGCGCATGCCTTTCTTAAAGCGATTATTAAATACCGCTGATACTAAAGGACGCTCCTCGGCAACGCTGGTTTCTTTCTCAATAATCGACGCCATTATTAGCGCCTCATACGGGGTTTTATACGGCAGATTGGGCGCACGATTCTCCCACGCTTTGGTCAAAGCTTTTTGTTGCAGCTTATATAAGTCAGTCAGTATCTGCTTATCGGTTGCGCCTTCGCCATAATAATAGGTATCGGGTGCAAACCAGCCTTCCAAGTTATGATTGACGATATAATCTTGGCTGTTGGTTACCGCATTCGGTAGTATGCCATCAAGCTCCAACGCTTGGGCGATACTGGCATTATCTGCATCTTTGGTAAGCACTTCTTTTTTGATGCCTTTTGCATCGCGTAAGGTTTGGTACAAATCCTTTGAGGTTTTGCCTTCTATCACTTGCACCTTGACCATGGCTACTTTTGCGCCTTGCTCGAGTACTTTTAGCACGCTGGTAAGCGATGGATTTTCCGGTAATTGATAGACACCGGCATGCAATGGCGCATCGACTTGCGACTTGATATACAGCTTTGCCAAACTTGCCGAAAACAGCGGCACGTTTTGCCACTTCGGCAGCAAGCCATAATAGGTATCGCCATGCTCAATGGTGACCAACTGTTGCGGCTGGGTAATCCGACCAAATAAGGTCTGATAAATCATCACCAATACAAAAGCAGCAATCAGCCCAAGCACCAATAATATCTGATAGCCACGCTGCATAAAAAAGGAGGGATTGTCTGTTTTATAGCGGCGCACGGTACTTTGTTCATTGATAAGGGAGAGGTCAGTCGCGGGCACTGTCTCGTCTGCTATCTTGTCCGTTTCTATGTGCTCTGTTTCTATGCTATCCGTTTCTATGTTGTTTGCACTATCATCCTCTGCCTGAGTGTGCTCCGCGCGCGCCTCATCAGCTGCTGTTGGTTCAGTGCTTAGCGGTGTCGCGGCATGCTCATCAACCGTATGTTCAGTGTCATTTTTAGCATTATCATGCGATTGATTAGAAGGTGTTTCAGGGGTCGGCGTGCTCATGGCTACTCGGAAGGCAGAAGTTTGCTAGAATTTAGCACTGAACCGTGCGCTTTTCAATATTATTTGATAAGACGTTAATAAAATGGCATTAATTTATGAATCTACATTTTAACCAAAAACTGGCAGAGAACTATCATTCACCGTCACAAATCATTCGCGTGCTCAGTGAAGCGTGGGTCAAAAATAATGGCTATTGTCCCAATTGCAATACACCGTCATTGTCCGAATTTGCCAATAATCAACCTGTCGCTGATTTTTATTGCCCCAGTTGTGCTGAGCAATATGAGCTTAAAAGTAAAAAAGGCACGCTGAGCCATATTATTAATGATGGCGCGTATGACACCATGATGCAGCGTATCAGTAGTGAGGATAATCCTAGCTTTTTCTTTTTGACCTATTCAAAAGAGCTGAGCGTCAATAACTTTTTAATCATTCCCAAGCATTTTTTTAAGCCGGATATGATTATTAAGCGTAAGCCGTTGTCAGTGACGGCAAGGCGTGCAGGTTGGGTTGGCTGTAATATTGATTTGCGCAAAGTACCTGAATCGGGAAAGGTGTTTTTGGTTAAAAATCAGCAAATTATCGCAAAAAATATTGTCAGCCAACAATTTCAGCAAACGCTGTTTTTACGCACACAAACGCAGCGGGCGCGTGGTTGGACATTAGATATTTGGCAATGCATTGATAGACTTGATGAGCAGTTTACGTTAAAACAAGTCTATCATTTTGTTGACGAGCTACAAGGCAAGTATCCTGATAACCATCATATTCAAGATAAAATCCGTCAGCAATTACAAGTGCTACGCGATAAAGGCATTATTGAGTTTTTAGCGCGTGGGCATTATCGGAAAATAGGATAACCATTCCGACTTATATCAAGCGTTTTTCAGGATAGCCTTTAGGTCGCAACCGCCCTTTGTTATCCTTATAAGCTGGTGTCGCTAATATTTTTTGCTCATCCCAAAGCGGGAGATATTCGCAAGCGACCAGACGTTCATGATAACGGTGAGGTGGATATTCTATTTCCAGCTCATCATTAACAGGAAAAAAAGGCTGTTCATCAATATCTAAATAGGTATAGCGTCTGTTTTTGACATAATCTTGCCAGTGCCACAGCAGCTCGACGGGCGTGCGCACAGGTTTGGTAAAAGCTTGCCGTTTTATGGTAATGGCGCACATGACGTATTGATAATGCGGTAAACGGTGCACGCCTTGCTCAACCACATCACGCCGTACATGCGCATATTCAAACATACCACCGTAGGCGATATATTTTTTGCAGTCTTGCAAATACATGACCCCAAATGCCTGTTTGGTATGCGGTAATAAATGAACCATCTTATTGGGTTTAAGCCTAGCCATACGACAAATTTCATTGAAAATTAATAATCGACGAATGGGAATTGGCAGTCGTTCTTCTTTATAACTCAAGCGATAAATTGAGCGCATCGATATTTCTCCTTTAAAACGTTCTCCTTTAAAAAATCATCATTGATCGATTTGCTTAATGACACAAGCCTGCGTAACAAAAGACGATCACTTCTTTTGAGTCGCCCCAATAATGAGGTGACATAATATTGCCAATAAATAGGATTAAGAGTGGTGAGTGCATAGCATGAATAAAGCAGTAGCCGTTAAAAGAATTTTTAACGTTGAAATAACGGAAATTTTAAGCAGAGTGATTAAGGTTAATGCTAAAGATGAACAAAGTGCTTTATCACGTGTTCAAGCACTTTATCAAAATGAAGAAGTTGTTTTAGGTTCAGAAGATTATCGGAATACGGAGTTTGAAGTTGTCGAATAAAATGCTTATGCAAAATTGATTACTTCACCCGTCAGCAATGTTAGCGAACTTACTGGCATTATCCCGCGCAGCGCATTACAAAAAAATAGCTGTGACAACTTTGGTAAATCCTCGTCCCTCAGCGGTCGTTCCATAATCGGTGTCGTGGACGTTGCAAACCCTTCCATGATAACGGTACGCATTACCCCTCGTACGCCTGAGTGCTCAAGCGGTGGCGTAAACCATTGGGTATTGTCAAATTGTTCTGCTGTAGCAGAAGTTTGTTTTTGAGAATTGAGACGATAAAATATATTGCTCATCGTGCCCTCAATCCAGCTCCCAGTCATATCTCGCACCAAGCCTTCACCAAATTTTTTATCAAGATTCGGTGCTGTCTGATTAAGACGCTGTAGCTCACCACTTGCCAGCACATTATCGAGACGGTTTAAGCTTTTTAGACCCGCTAAAGGTGGTGGAAAGCAAGCAAGTTGTGCGGTCAAACACGCAGCAGGTATCACAGGTTGCATAGGTACTAAATGCCCATTAGGTAGCTGCCATTGATCAATAGTGGCTATGTTCATAGGCATTGCCTTGAGCCAAATTTTACACTGACTACCTGATACTTTTGGGGTAAAGCCATAACCACGCACAGCTTGCGGCGCGCGAGTGATGATAAGTTTTAGCACCCCTTGTTGTAGCTGCTTGGCGTGAATTTGTAAATCTATACATAGCGCGTCACTATCAATATCAAGCTGTAGAGCGGTAGCATGAGAGCGGATGCGCTGACGGTGATAGTCTTGCCACAATATCGCACCATCAATGACGCCCATCGTGGTAAAAAACCCATCGCCATACGCCAGACCA
This sequence comes from Psychrobacter urativorans, assembly GCF_001298525.1. NCBI lineage: Bacteria > Pseudomonadati > Pseudomonadota > Gammaproteobacteria > Moraxellales > Moraxellaceae > Psychrobacter > Psychrobacter urativorans. Next base: position 1,666,756 of record NZ_CP012678.1, on the reverse strand, counting down.
CGACTATCAAGGCTGACGCTGTTTAAAGGCTTATCCAAGCTAGCGGTAGCTTGCGACTGCAAACATATCCAACTATTCGTCTGCTTTATCATGACTGCTTTATCATTATTCAGTTATCATCACTGTATGACTCTCATTGGGCGCTCTATTCTTTATTGATTATTGGCTATTGATTATTGGCTATTAACGTCTGGCTCTGCAACGGTTGCCTCTGATACGGATTTATTGAGCACCAGCATACAGCTATAAAATTCACATTTTGCCAATTCTATTTTTTGCCCACCAACGGTTTTATTTTTGATAATTTGACCGGCAAGCATATCCGCCATAACTTTACCGCCATCATCACCCATCAGCTGCCGCGCCAGTTTATAGGCTTTTTTGGCATGAGCGCGGCTTATTTCCTTTTCTTTGTCGGTATCGGTTGGATTGGCAAAATACCAACCCATTTCTAAATATTTGGGCGAGTCAATGAGGTCAAGATACGGTGCATCGGTAGCCATAAAGCGATATTTGGTCGCAGGATTACTGGCATAGTCGAGGCTATTCTCATCCGTGCTTAATACTTTACCAAAGGTCGCTTTTATTTTATCTATCTCGCCCAAGTTCAGCGGTTCAACACTGCCTTTGCTCCATGCAGACACATCATAACTGACCGGCACGCCTTGCCCAACGGTAGCACCGTCTAAGTCTGCATTTGGCGTCGATGTTGCCGATGCTGACTGTTTGGCAGGGGCTTTTTCAGCACTCAAATCAGCGGTAACCTCTTCAACGCTGTCTGGTTTTGAGCCGTTACAGGCACTCAATGAAACGCCTGCCACTAGTGTGACACCGATAACACAGGTCTGTAGGATATTCTTCCACATGGACAATTTACTCACAGTTTTTGGGTTAATCTCTCAATAGTATTAACGAGACAGCATCAATGCTGCCGATAATGAAAAATAGTATGGTCTAACGAGACATTATTATTATGGTAGCTGTACGCATCAAAAATCAAAAGCAATCATCAGGGAAAGTGATAAGTGTAATGACGCGATGGATGCTCTGTTGCTAGTGACTGCATATTAATCCTTAATATCACTTCTTAAGACCAATCTTTAATATCAAGAATTAGCGAATCAATATCGAGCCTTTCTGCCATACAGTTTACCCAACTGCCCAGCAATTGACTACCTTTTACGTTACGCGTAACAATCGCAGCGGGTACAAATTTGTTAAAAACCTTGTTATCGCCTATGATGCCCTATGATGAATAAGGCTGATGATTTTATCTCAGCCGTATGAACTGATGAGATAACGGTTTTATAAGGTTTACCCTTTCACCTATTTTGGACAGCAGACAGGCTATGAATAAAAGCACGCACCATTTTATCGTTATTGGCAATCCGATTGCGCACAGCAAGTCACCTGAGATTCATCAGGTTTTTGCCGCCCAAACGGGATGTGATATTCGTTATGAGCGGCAATATTGTCCAAATAATGCTGAGAGCTTTACTGCGGTGGTTGAGGCGTTTTTTCATGGCGGCGGTATGGGTGCGAATGTGACCGTGCCTTTTAAACAAGTGGCGTATGCGGCGTGTTTGGCTCGTGGTGGGATATCTGAGCATGCAAGCGTTGCAGGCGCGGTCAATACGCTGTTATTAAATAAAGAGAAATTACAACAAGGCGCATCGTTAACAGACGCGCTGTATGGTGATAATACCGATGGTCAAGGCTTGGTCAATCACATCACAAGCTTAGGCTGGCAGCTTGAGGGCGCACGCGTGGCGATTATTGGCGCAGGTGGAGCAGCACGCGGGGCAATATTACCACTGATTGAAGCAGGTATTGGGCAGTTGACGCTTGCCAATCGTACGATGAGTAAGGCGACTGATTTAGTGTCTGAGCTAAGCGCGGCAAGTGCCACCATTCATCAGCATGATATTAAAAGTTGTGCAACTACCGAGTTAACTGGACAGTTTGATGTGATTATTAACGCCACCTCTATTGGACTGAGTGGCGAGACTTTACCTTTAGCGGATGATTTAAATTGTCACTTTGCTTACGATATGATGTACGGACGCGAATTGCCATTTTTACAGCATTTTGCTGCCCGTGGTGCCCAAACCTCAGACGGTTACGGGATGCTGATTGGTCAAGCGGCGTTGAGTTTTGAGCGTTGGACGGGGCACGTTATTGATGTCGCACAGGCAACTACAATATTAAAAAAGCAATCTGGATAAGTTCCTAACTGCTTAATTGCTTAATTAACTAACTGCCTAATTAACCAATTGCCTAACTCGCATTTTTATTCCCATCAAACCGTACCAGTAACCAATTTTCCACTCGCCGTAGCGGTGTGCGTATTGTGGTGGAATGCATGACCACCCCACCACTTAACCCTATCATACAGCCGAGCGCGGTATCCAACAGCCGCGCCTGAATAATCTCAGGGTACATCTCCGGCACGAGCGGTAAACCACTACCATATTCGGCAATAAATATCGTCAGCGGCGTAATAAATATCACCGCCAAGCCATAATGACGGTCAATCAATGACTCAATGCTCAGCACCATAAGCAGCAATGCAATCGCCACGCCCCACATGGACAGCCCCCACGACAGCATCCAGCTTGCCAGCCCAATACCAAGCATCGTCCCAAGCAGACGATGCAGCTGCTTAATCCATATCGTACGCAAATGAATGCCTTGAATAATAATAAAACAACTCACTGCCGCCCAATAAGGGTTAGACATCTTAAGGGTCATCGCCAGTAATAACGCCAGGCTGACAAAACCCGTGACAATAATACTTTCAGTGATGGTATCCGGCTCATAGCTATAAACGGGCGCAGGCTGCGAAGGTCGGGTCATCAGTAAAAATAGCGAATATAGCAACCCCATCACTATTGCAAAACCACTGCCCAACATCACCATGCCTGTCGCTGGTAACAGTTGCGTGAGCGGTAGCGGAATAAACAGCGCAAGCGCACTTGCCATCATGATAAACAGTCCAGCGGGTGGCGGCTGGCGATAATAACGCCCTAACCCCACGATCCCAAATGCCACCAACGTAAATACGGGCAACCTAAGAATAGGCACTTGCTGTGCGATAAGACCTAACGCAAAACATAACGACATGGCAAATCCCCATGCCAGCAGCGTCACAATCCGATAAGGCAATGTCCCCACCAAGGGTAAATTCAAAATAACCATGGCACCCAAAGACGCCTTAATACCCGACGATAACACGCCAAAATAAGCACCAATAAACACGGGGAAACTAATCGCAATCGCTGCCATCAGCGGTAAATGCCATGGTCGACGACTTTTATTAATCGTTAGCAGATGGGTTAGCTCACCACTGATAAAACGTTTCAGCGCTGCCGTGTACTGCGAGGTATGCATGAACGAAAATCCCAATTTAAATTTATTGACTTTAGTTTATTTATCTTTAGTTTATAAATAGACTCTGAAATATAGAAAGCAACATGATATATGCCTTACTAGCGACTCTTTATCTACATGAAATCAGCATAATATTCATACAAAGTAATACATTATCAATAAAACTATGAATATTAGTTATACGTACTATATTTCTCTAAACAGACGACTTATACTGACAATAACGCTGTATTACAGATACATATTAAGTAAAGCTTAACCATTATGATAATAAGTAAGCAATACTTCATAAAATTTATAAAAAATGCTCTTTTTCATACTGACTAACCGCACCTTTAACACACTAATAATGGCTTATTAATTCTACGACAGCCAACCGATTAAAGAGAATGACTATGTTAACTTACAAAGCTCCTTTACGTGATATTAAGTTCTTAATTAATGATGTTTTTAATTTTCAGAAGCATTATAAAGATTTGGATAATGGCGAAAACGCTGATCCTGAAACCGTCGATATGATTTTGCAAAGTATTGCTGATTTTGCCGAAAACGTGCTGATGCCTATTTATCAATCGGGCGATGCCGAGGGCTGTCATTTTGATAATGGCGTGGTTACTACTCCAAAAGGGTTTAAAGAAGCGTATCAGCAGTTTGTAGAAGGGGGCTGGCAAGGTATCTCGTATCCAGAACAATACGGTGGTATGAATTTACCCATGTCATTGAACCTCATTAAATCTGAGATTATCGGCACTGCCAATTGGCCATGGTCCATGTACCCTGGTCTATCCACCGGCTGTATCAATACTCTAATGCAGTACGGTAACGATGAGCAAAAAGAAACCTATTTGCATAAATTGGTCGCAGGCTCATGGGCAGGTACGATGTGTCTGACTGAACCGCAATGTGGTACGGATTTGGGTCAGGTAAAGTCAAAAGCCATTCCACAAGAAGACGGTAGCTATAAGCTATCGGGCACTAAGATTTTTATCTCCAGCGGTGAACATGATTTAACTGAAAATATCATTCATATCGTATTGGCTCGCCTACCGGACGCCCCTGAAGGCACGCGCGGTATTTCGTTATTTATCGTACCAAAATTCTTGCCCAATGCTGAAAGTGAAATTGGTGAGCGTAATGGCGTGAGCTGTGGCTCTATTGAACATAAAATGGGCATTAGCTCATCAGCAACTTGTGTCCTGAACTTCGATGAGGCAGTCGGTCATTTGATTGGCGAGCCGAATAAAGGTCTGAAAGCGATGTTCACCTTTATGAACACTGCTCGTATCGGTACTGGTATCGAAGGCTTGGCGCATACGGAATTATCCTTCCAAAACGCACTGCCCTATGCCAAAGATCGTCGCTCTATGCGCACGCTATCCGGTGTTAAAGACCCTGAAAAAGTAGCAGATGCTATTATTAATCATGCTGATGTACGACGCATGCTACTGACTCAAAAAGCGTTTGCTGAAGGTGGTCGCTCCATGATTTATCATGCCGCACGTTATGCTGATAAAATGTCACAAGCCGTTGTCAATGGCGATGAAGCAGAGTTTGAAAAATGGGATGATAAGCTTGGTTTTTATACCCCAATTATTAAAGGTTTCTTAACTGAGCTGGGTATTGAATCCGCCAAACACGGGCAACAAATCTACGGTGGACATGGTTATATTAAAGAATGGGGCATGGAGCTCATCGCTCGTGATGCCCGTATTGCCACTATGTATGAAGGCACGACCGGCATCCAAGCCCTAGATTTACTGGGTCGTAAAGTGTTGCTACAGTCGAAAGGGAAAATCATCCGCGACTATACCTCTAACATCATGAGATGGTGTGGCGAATATGCGCTTGATAAAGACATGCGTAAGTTTGTATGGGCATTGACCAAACTGTGTGCCGAGTGGAATACCCTGACCGTACGCTTGATGCTTATCGCTCGTAAAGACCGTGAAATTATCTCAGCAGCGTCCGACGACTTCTTAATGTATTCAGGCTATGTGATGATGGGCTATCACTGGGCGCGTATGGCAGCTGTCGCTCATGAAAAAATTAAAAATGGCGGTACTGAATCAGAAGAATTCTATACTGCTAAAATCCAAACTGCCGAGTTCTATTTTGATAAAATATTAACCCGTACGTCAGGTCATGCCGAAAGTATGGTAGCGCCAAGCGAAAGCATGACGGCAATGAAAATCGAAAGCTTTGCCTTTTTAGACTAAAAATAAATATAGTCTGAGCTGAGCTTGAGATAACACTAGCCTGCCAAATGTGATAAAAAAGCGCCTATTAAACGGGCGCTTTTTTTTGCTTAGCTTTTTTGCATAATCATTTTTGCTTAACCGTTTTGTATAAGCTTTTTTTATTAACCATGAACAGTATTACGACACAATATCGCCTTACATTCACCATATTTGGCGTTCTATGACTGTGATATTCTCAGAGTGATTTTACTATTTATTATCATTCATTATAGGAGCGGATTATGTTACCCATCACTATTAAGAAGCCTTTATCATCAGCGACGGTATTTATTGTATCCGTGCTCAGTATGACCATGGTGAGCCTAGCCGCAACTGCTGCAGTAACTAACACCAATAGTACTAGTGGCAATGATACGCCCATTCGTTTTGCTAAAGGACAAGTGAGCACCACTGTTACCGGTAAATTGAACCCAAAACAAAATGAACGTTGGTATCAATTTAGCGCCACAAAAGGTCAATATGCCATCATTAATATCACGCCACTAGCGGGCACTACTGAAACTGCTAACGTTGGTGTGTTGCAGATGCCCAATGGCACCCAAGATGGCACTAAAGGCGGTATTATTTATCAAGGATGTCTGCCCGCCTCGGGTAAATATCGACTACGTATGGCACGTAATTTAATGGCAACCGAGGGCAAAACTGCGGGCTACACCACCGAGATTATTATTTTACCTAAATATGCCAGTCAATCACTGTGTTCGTAAGGTTCCGGTATAAAAAACGATGAAAATCAGCATTATTGACCCAGTATTTTTTTCTGATAAATAGTGCTAATTTCTTCTACTTCGACACATATTTGTAATTGGGTGCGTCCTGATTGGGCGGCTGCCAACTTTTCGTCTATGGTCGTGACCAATAACTGCGCCAGACTATCGCGGACACTCGCCTCACGTCCTGACATCAATTTCAGATGTGCATAAATAAAGCCATGTTCTTGCTCATCATCTTCAACACCTACTAAAAAAGTATTCACTGGTAAAATACGCGCCTTAATATCAGTCGCTTGTTTAAAATGTCCCGTCTCCCAAAGCGCGTTATTTAACGTTTTGAGCAGCGATTCGGCATGAGGAATCATGACATTGGGCGTGGCTTGAATGGTTAAATGCGGCATAAAAACTATCCTTATAAGAAGTGAGCGATCATTCGAATTTTTAAATGAGAGACGATTTAGATATTAATAATGACTATACATTAAGCTTTTTTAACGGTCAGCGATATCCGCAAATCGAGCGTTAAGCGTAGTAGCCAACTGCTGCGGTGACAGTTCAATTTCTAAACCACGGCGACCAGCGCTGACATAAATGGTAACTTTATCTTGTGCTGATAAATCAATCACAGTCGTTAAGCACTTTTTTTGTCCCAGTGGACTGACGCCGCCAAGTACGTAACCGCTACTGCGTTCGACTTGTTTAGGATCTGCCATTTTGACCTTTTTACAGGCAAGGGCTTTTGCCATTTTTTTAACATTTAAAGTGGTAGCAACTGGCACAATCGCCACCGCAAGCGTACCCGATTCCGTTGCTACCACTAAGGTTTTGAATATTCGCGCGGCTTCAACGCCTAATTTTTCAGCAGCTTCTAGTCCATAAGAGGGTGCGTGCTCATCATGGATATATTCATGCAGCTCATAATCAAGACCGCGTTGTTTGGCAAGGTTAATGGCAGGCGTCATAAGGGCTCACAGTCAATAAGGGGTTATAAGAAACAAGTCAGAAAAACGAATGATAAAAACGAGTGATAAAAATGTAAGTCACTTATCTTACGCAAAAATTTTAGGCAGTGAAACCAGTGATCGTGTAAAGCGCGATATTATTCAGCTGAGATACCGACGCTATATATCGCTTTCGCGACTTTTATGGCATGATAAGGTTATTATATTTTACAAAATTTGACGTTTGATTATGATACCGAAGTTCTTAAAAAAGCGGATGTTTAAAGCGCCTGTTATTAGCGATACCACGATTAGCCATGATGTGGCTCAACTCTCTGACAACGATAAAATAGCGACGACGGTCTATACCAAAGCGCCGATTAATCAGCTCTATCGTAAGCTATCAGGGCAAGTTCTTGATGTGGCGGTCAAGCCAAAATTATTAGGCGAGCTACCAGAATTTGCTGCCGATGATAAAACGCTGACTTTTTATGTGCTGCAAGATTACTCACGCTCCAACAGTATTTTGATTGATTTGCAAACGCAAGAATATAAACTGCCGCCGGCTTTGGTTGGGGTAAAGGACAGCGTGCATCAAATCGATGAGAATGCCGCGATTGTCTTTTTGCATCATCCAAAAGCTAAAAATGATGACTTATCACCGCGTCTGTCTCGTCTCATTGCCGCGACGTTACAAAATCCAGCGCTTAAGATTCGCTTGGTGCCGGTCTCCATTCTTTGGGGGCGCGCACCTGAAAAAGAGGATTCTTTATTTAGATTGCTCATGATCGATGGTTGGGAAGACCCGAGCATTACTAAGCAATTATTTAATATCGGAATGATGGGTCGCGATACTTTTGTACAGTTTCATGCCCCGCAAGATTTGCGCAGCCTTATTTATGAGAGCTTACATGATGATGTCGCAGAGCCTGCGCATAGCACGGATAGTGCTAACTTGAATGATGAAACAAGCACTCATGAAGCAGTCACTCATGCTTTAGTACCATCTGCTAATGCCAATCGCGAGCTGGTACGCACGCTACAGCAACAGCTCAATATCTATCTCGATAAGCAACGTGCCAGTATGCTTGGTCCTGACTTATCTGACAGACGTAACTTAGTGGATAAGCTGATTTATTCGCCCGCTATTAAACACGCAATAGATAAAGAAGCCACGGCAACGGGCGTTACGGTACGCGAAGCGCGAATCTTAGCAAAAGGCTATGCCAATGAGATGGTCAATGACTACTCCTACCCCATTATTCGTATTTTTGATCGGTTCTTAACGTGGTTATGGACGCAGCTGTATGATGGCGTAGATGTGCATCATTTTGAGCGCGTGCGTGAGCTGGCGGTGGATCATGAGGTGATTTATGTGCCTTGTCATCGTAGCCATGTTGATTATTTATTATTGTCTTACGTTATTTATAAACGCGGCTTGAGTATTCCTTATATCGCCGCAGGTGATAACTTAGACGTACCAGTGTTAGGACCTTTTTTACGTGGTGCGGTGGCATTCTTTATCCGCCGTAGTTTTCGTGGTAATGCGCTTTATACTGCGGTTTTACGCGAATATATGCACACGCTGATTACCCGAAAAACCCCGATTGAATATTTTATTGAAGGCGGACGCTCACGTTCAGGGCGGCTCTTACCACCGAAGATGGGTATGCTCGCCATGACGGTGCACAGCCAATTGCGCCAGACCAATAAACCAGTCGTTTTTATTCCGACTTACATTGGTTATGAGCGCATTATGGAGGGCGGCACCTATATTGGTGAGCTAAAAGGTAAACCTAAAGAGTCAGAATCCCTCATGGGTCTGCTGAAAGTGAGCCGTAAGATTGAGCGGATTTTTGGTAATGTGCATCTCAGTTTTGGTACACCGCTACATTTAACCGACTTTATGCAGAAATTCGATGTGCCTGCGGATAGCCTACCCGCTGACCGTACCGATACGCCACTCGATGCGAAAGCCAGTGCCATGGTGGATAATATTGGCATCAAAATCATGCAAAATATTAATAAAGCAGCGGTGGTCAATCCAGTATCGCTGTTATCCTTAGTGCTGTTATCTGCGCCCAAAGCGGCACTGGATGAAGACATTTGCCGTGAACAAATTGCCCTTTATCAGAATATCGCGCGGCAGTTGCCTTATGCAGATGATACGGTCATCACCGACATGAGCCCGCAGCATATTATCGATTATGGTATCAAGCTCAAACTTATCGAACGTATACCGCATATATTAGGCGACATCATTCAAGTGGCTGGCAAACAAGCGGCGCTGCTCAGCTATTTCCGCAATAATATCTTGCATGTCTTTATTTTGCATTCTTTCTTAGCAGCGCTCGTGGCACGTAATGGACGCATTGAACGCAGTCGCCTTGAAGGTATCGTCGCGCAGATGTATCCGTTTTTACAAAGTGAGCTGTTTTTACATTATTCAGCCCACAGCTTGACCGAGACGCTCAATCAAAAAATTGATAATATGCTCTCGCATGGTCTGATTATCGAATTGGGTCATGGCGTATTGAGTGTGCCTGATGCCAATAGCCGTTGTTATCAGCAGCTTAAGGTATTGGCAACCCCAGTGGGACAAAGTCTTGAGCGTTACTTTATGACGCTTGCGCTCCTTGCCCAGCAAGGCTCAGGGAACTTGACAGTAGAGGAAGTCGTTGATTTATGCCATCTGCTCGGACAGCGTTTATCCGTACTTTATGCCGATGATATTCCTGATTTCTTTGATCGTTCGCTATTTTTGAGCTTTGTTAATGCGCTTATCCGCCTGAATTATTTACAAAAGGATGAGGAAACTGGCATATTAATCTTTGATAATCGCATTGATAACATTGCTCATCATGCTAAATATGTACTCAGTCCGGATATGATGCAAATTTTACAACAAGTGGCAAGCTTGGATGAAGCAGCGATTGCGCATGCCATGAACGAAATTAATAATAAGAAACAGCGTAAATTTGGGCGCAAGCGTTAATTAATCGTATCCTAATAAAAATGACTCAATAAAACACACTCAATAAAAAAGACCGCTAATAGTTAGCGGTCTTTTTTATTGATATCAAGATAAATAAATTTTTAGGATTAAGACCGTTGTCTAAATTTAACTGTCTAAGCCCAGTTATCACAGTCCAGTTATCACAACCTAGTTAGATATTTTCTTAAACTTCGCACGTTTTGGACTGGCATCATCACCCATAGTCTTTTTACGATAGGTTTCAAACTCAGAATAGTTACCATCAAACCAAACTGGACCTTCATCTTCAAATGCCAAGATATGGGTCGCAATACGGTCAAGGAACCAGCGATCATGCGACACGACCATAACCGTACCTGGGAAGACCTGAATCGCATCTTCTAGCGCACGTAAGGTTTCGATATCCAAATCGTTTGAGGGTTCATCAAGGAGCAATACGTTCGCGCCTTGCTTAAGCGTTTTTGCCAATTGCAAACGATTACGCTCACCACCAGACAATTGACCAACGTGTTTTTGTTGGTCTGAACCTTTAAAGTTGAAGCGCCCAATATAGGCACGGCTTGGCGTGGTATAGTCGCCAACCGTAATGATATCAAGACCGTCAGAAATTTCTTCCCACACCGTTTTGCTATCGTCTAAGTTATCACGAACCTGACCAACATAAGCCACGCTAACGCTTTCACCCAAGTCAACTGAGCCGGTATCTGGCGTATCACGCTCGGTAATCATGTTAAATAATGTGGTTTTACCCGCACCATTTGGACCAATAATACCAACGATTGCGCCTGCTGGTACGTTAAAGCTCAGGTTTTCATACAATAAACGGTCGCCAAAGGACTTGGAGATATTATTAATTTCAATAACTTTATTACCCAAACGTGGACCGGGCGGAATATAAATCTCAGAGGTCTCGTTACGTTTTTGGAATTCTTGTGAGTTCAATTCTTCAAAACGCTGCACGCGAGATTTAGACTTGGCTTGTTGACCTTTTTTATTGGTGCGAATCCACTCTAGCTCTTTTTTCAGCGCTTTAGCAAACGATTCTTCTTGTTTATTTTGCTGCTCTAAACGAGTATTCTTTTGCTCGAGCCACTCAGTATAGTTGCCTTCATACGGATAGCCATGACCACGGTCAAGCTCCAAAATCCATTGGGCGACATTATCCAAGAAATAACGGTCATGGGTAATGGCAACGATAGTACCGCTATAGTTTTGTAGGAATTGCTCTAACCATGCCACGGACTCAGCGTCCAAATGGTTGGTTGGTTCGTCAAGTAACAACATATCTGGACGTGACAATAGCAGACGACATAGAGCCACACGGCGTTTTTCACCACCGGATAACTTACTGACATCGGCATCCCATGGTGGCAGACGTAGCGCATCAGCGGCTTTTTCTAACTGATTATTTAAGTTATGCGCATCCCATGCTTGGATGATGTCTTCCATCTTGCCTTGTTCTTCAGCAAGTTTATCAAAGTCCGCATCAGGCTCAGCGTATTCTGCATAAATCGCATCGAGACGTGATAACGCATCTAGGGCTTCGCGCATACCATCTTCAACGTTGCCACGCACGTCTTTACTGTCATCAAGCTGTGGTTCTTGCGGTAGATAACCGACTTTAGTACCTGCTTGCGCACGCGCTTCACCACTGAATTCAGTGTCAACACCCGCCATGATACGGAGCAAGGTTGATTTACCTGAACCATTAATACCCAACACGCCAATTTTGGCACCAGGGAAAAAAGATAGATTAATATTCTTCAGAATCTCACGCTTAGGCGGAACAAGTTTTGACACGTTGTTCATCGTGTAGATATATTGAGCCATTAACACTCCGATAGACTGCATGGAAAAGGTCAGCACCTCACTTAACGTGAATGCTAAGCGTGCTGCACCTTAAAATCAGGGTTACAAATTGTCTGCCATTATCGCATTGTCGGGCAACCCCTGCAAGCTGACAGATATTTTTCCATTACGTTTTATACCTTTTGTATAAAAGCATTGCACTTTTCACGTAAAGCTTGCCATAAAAGCAATATTTAATATCGCTACTGATAATTATTAATAATCACCACTCACACAGCCGATAGACTTTAGTGGGTTAATTGCCACAAAAAATTGCAGCAAACCTTTCGCAAAGTTAAGCAATACCCGCTAATATATAACGAATAGCTCTCAATATATTAGAGCAGCTTATTAATAAAATTGCCGTTTAAAACGGTTATTTAAGTCAAAGTAGTTATAGAGTTAGCTATAAAAGCAGTTATAAACCGTATCTAATCAGTATTCAAAGTAAGGTAGTGTGTACATGACCCACGGTTATCGTCCTGAGATTATCCAAAGCGCATTTGTTGATTTTATCGGTGCGCGTCTAAATCCATTTTGGTCATTAACGGTGCCTAAGCTGCGCTTAATGAGCAGAGTTGCGCTCAGCGAAGATTTAATAGCGCTACAATTTGAGACCAACCACGCTTTTAAAAAGCAGGTGTTTGATTTACAACAGGGTTGGGCGGGCGGACAGCATATTAATATCAGCGTCCCGATTGACGGTATCCATCATCAGCGCCGTTACTCGCTAGTGGGTCTAGCTAAAGAGCAACTCTTGTACGAGCAAACCGATAATGATAATAACGCTGAAAAATCACCCACCGTCACCATCGCGATTAAACCGCAAGGTCTGGTTTCTGATTACCTAACCAAGCACGCAGCACTTGGGGCAATATTTAACAGTGGTATGCCAAGTGGGGATTTCACTTTAGCGCAGGCTGCTAAACAGGCAAACTTATCGACGCTAAACCCAACGCTTAACAAGCAATCTTCGTTGTTATTTATCGCCGGTGGTAGCGGTATTACGCCTATGCTAGGGCTGATAATGCAGGCGCTACAGAGTGGGCAGAACGTGACTTTATTACACTACAATCGTATGCCGCTCCTCACAACCTATTGGGCTAACCTCGCCAAAAAATATGCTACTTTTACCTATCATCTTATTCATACTGAAGACCCGAGCACTTATTTGGCGAACAGTCGGTATTTAAGCGCACAAGTTTTATTATCATTAGAATTGCCACTCGCTGATACCCAAATATTTGCTTGCGGCTCACAAACCTTTTTAGCCGAACTCTATCGAGTTGTGGATGAAATAGAGTTAGCCAGTGACCCTTTATCAATTAATAAAACAGCCGACACGCCATCGTTACGCGATAATATTATGATAGAACGCTTTGGCACGGCTTTACCTGACTTTATAAGTAGCAATGAGATAGCAGAAGTTGAGCCAAAATCTATCTCGCTACGCACGCGCCAACGCCAATTTACCACTAGCACTACTTTACTGCTCGGCGCTGAGCAAGCAGGGTTAAAACTGCCTTATGGTTGCCGACAAGGGATTTGCCAAATGTGCCGTTGTCATAAAATCAGCGGGGTGGTCAAAAATATTCAAACTGGCAAAATGAGCACGGATGGTCTGGAATCCATCCAAACCTGCATTCATGTGGCGATGACCGATGTGATATTGGATATATAGAGAATTTGAGATATAAAAATATTTTCTTATTGGAGCTTGTCATATGAAAAGACAGATCAACGTGAACTCATAGCGCAGGCTAACCCTTAGACGACTGATTACACCGAACCTAACGCTGCTAGACACCTAAGCTGCTAGACACTAAAGCTTCTAAAAATCCAAGCTTCTAAAAATCTAAGTACTATAAGCCATTTCGGTTGAGGATTATTTATGCGTGCATTACCGTCATTATCTACCGCCCACTCTGCTGTTCCTATGCTAACGCCCTTGACTGATGAGCAGTTGATCGCGCAAGCTCGTTTGCTATCGGTACAAAAGACCGCTACTCAAAATCAAGATACTGAAGACCAATATATAAATACGCACTCTGTGCCTACGCAATATCCGACGTTAACGGCTGCACCACTGCCAAAAGAGCAGACTGAAGCACTAGCCGCTGAGCTAGATACGCTATATAAAAGTGTGATGGACTCGTTAGACGCTAAAGATGCCCGCTATATTCACCGCATTTATGCCACCGTGGTCTATAGTGAGCTGGTGGCGCGAGGCTTACTTGCCACTGCTGGACGACTGTCATCAAAACGCAGCCAAGTTGGTACGTGGCTGCTTGGGACAACACTGCTGAGTTTTAGCAAAATATTAAACAATATGGAGCTTGGTCATAACGTCATGCATGGGCAATATGACTGGATGCAACATCCGCATCTTAATAGCCAAAATTTTGATTGGGATATTGTCTGCCCCGCACCATTATGGAAGCACTCGCATAATTATTTGCATCATACTTTTACCAATATCGTGAACCGCGACCATGACGTGGGCTATCATTTAATTCGGGTGACTGATGAGCAGTCTTGGACACCAAGCGACCGCTACAACCCTTTCAAAACCATGGTGTTAGCTCTTGGCTTTGAGTGGGCAGTGGCGTTCCACGATATCCAAATCAGCGTTGATGAATATGCTGATGACCCTGATATCCACCCTATATTGCAACAAAAATCCCGCGATTTATTTGCCAAAATTGTACGGCAAGTCGGTAAAGATTATATCGCCCTACCGGCTGTTGCAGGATTGGCACTGGGTCGCCGTAGCGCCGTAACCACTTTGAGCGGCAATATCACCGCCAATATCGTGCGCAACCTATGGACGTGGGCAGTTATATTTTGTGGGCATCTGACCGATCAGGCGCATATTTATACCCATCTTGATGACATTGAAAGTCGAGGCGATTGGTATGTGCGGCAGATTCTTGGCTCCAGTAATGTCAAAGGCGGCTCATTATTCCATATTTTAACGGGTAACTTATCACATCAGATTGAGCATCATATCTTTCCAGATATGCCCGCGCATCGTTACGCCAGTATCGCACCACAAGTACAAGCGATATGCCAAAAATATAATTTGACCTACAATACGGGACACTTTGGCAAACAATTCAAAGAAGTAATCGGGCGTATTATGTATTTTAGTAAGCCCAGTAAAAAAGAATGGCTATCCTATCAACAATCGCTAACAAAAATGGATGCTAATGGCGTGACCGAAGCCGAGAATATTGCTAAAAAACAACAGAGAACGGCAGTCAAGGGTTCGGGTTTAAGTAAAGTTATCCCCCAAGTCGTCCGCCAAGCATGGTTCTATGCATGGTAAATTGAATGTTTACCGTATTAATATTCAGTATTAACATTTAGCCTATCTACTCTTACCATCAGACACTGGTAGACTAAATGACAACCGTCCATAATATTAAATTGAAATACGATTACACTTTATAATAAAAAAGGAGTTCTCTAATGAGTGCCGAACATTCTAAACCAGCGCCACACATTACTCACAACCAATCAGCCCATCGCTTTGAAACCACTATTGAGGGACAAACTGGCTATATCAGCTATAAAGAACGCGGTGATACCTTAGTATATGACCATACGATTGTCCCGCAATCCTTAGGCGGTCGCGGTGTCGGCTCCGACTTGGTCAAGCATGCTCTTGATTATGCGCGTGAGCATAATAAAAAGGTCGTGCCGCAATGTTCATTTGTATCCGCTTATATTAACAAACACCCAGATTATCAAGATTTGGTATAGCGCAAGCGTGTAAAAAAAACCACTATTATATAAAAGCAGTGCGTCATAGCTAATACATATAATATGGTTAATTTTCGCTAGAAACTTAAGTATCCTTACCCGCCTACTGGCTTCATATTTTTGCTCATATATTTATCAACAAATATATGGCAATATGTGCGGCATAGGTGGGTTTTTTACCCTATAGCAAATATCAAATCACTACCGACAATCAATAAACTATTAATTATAAATATGAATAATAATATCAATTTTAGGTAAATATTTCCGGAAAGTTGAATAACATACACATAACAACAAAGGATATTCCTATGAGTAGTTTATCTCATCAACAAGTTGACTTACAGCTAGAAGAGCTTGCAGGCTGGGAACGCGAGGGTGATAGCATCGTAAAGACCTATCATTTCAGCGATTTTATTGAAGCGATGAGCTTTATGAATCAGGCGGCTTTTTATGCGGAATCTCTTGATCACCATCCTGAATGGCGTAATATGTATAATGTGGTAGAAGTACGCCTAACCACTGGCGACACAGGCGGTATCACCAGTCATGACATTCGCTTGGCTAAGCGCATGGAGCATATCGTTCAGCCTAAACATCTATAATGATTGATGCGCCATTCATTTATTAGGTTGTTAAACGACTAAACAAAAAAATGTCCTCAATTGAGGACATTTTTTATGATTCTTATGCTTATAGATTTTTTAAAGTCGTCAATTTATAGAATTCAACTTATAGTAATCAAAGCTTATCAACTTATACCAGTCAAAGCTTATTAACCTAGCATCGTTCCAGCTACATCTTACGACCGACGAAAGCGACGATAAATAAGATAACAGCGACTACTAAGAATATATAGGCTAAGTTAGATGACAGACCGGCGACTCCGCCAAAACCTAGAAAACTCGCAATCAATGCGATAACAGCAAAAATGATAGCCCAGCGGAACATAATGATTCTCCTCATATAACTTATATTAATATTTATTTTGTTAGTGCTTTTTTTGTTTGATACTACTTATTGCTTGTATGATTAGAATAGCAATCTTTAAACGCAATCTGCGTTCATTTTAGTAATGAACGCGCTATGTTGTGTAACCTATGTAGTATTCTTACGTTATATGTAGGAAATTTGACATCAGAAAGGCATTTTACTTGGCTTTTAACGCGGTATATGCTCAGATAAATTCTGTCTTCGTCATTGAGTTGGCGTATCTAATTGTTCTTGGTTAGAGAAGAATTTTCAATTCTCACTTATGTATATAATTGATTTCTCTGCGTATAACTATTAAAGGAAGCTATTATGGATAATACCGACATCGATAATACCGATGTGAACGTCGCCAAAGAGAAAAAGAACGCTACGATAAATGTAGAAAAATCAACCAAAAATTCTGAACGGCCTTATGCACTGGTATTATATGGTGCGACTAGCTTCGTTGGGCAAATCACCGCTCATTATCTGGCAAATTTTTTATCAGATAAAAAATCTCAAGAGAAGGTTATTTGGGCAATTGCAGGTCGTGATGAGGCTAAATTAAAAAAACTACAAACCGAGCTGAACGCTGCACAGACGGATAGAGATTCAAACGTAAAGGTCGATATTATTATTGCCAATAGTAATGATGATGCCAGTCTCGATGAGATGACCACCCAAACCAAGGTCATTATCTCAACGGTAGGTCCGTATCTGAAATACGGTGAACCACTGATTAAATCCTGTGCAAAAAACGGTACGGACTATGTCGACCTGACCGGTGAAGCTATTTTCATTAAAGATATGATGGATAAATATCAAGATAGCGCGCAGAAAAGTGGCGCACGTATTGTAAACTCATGTGGATTTGATTCTATTCCCTCAGACTTAGGCGTTTACTTCACCCAACAACAAGCCAAAGCACAGTTTGATAAAGTATGCGATGTCATTCATATGCGCGTGAAAGCCGTAAAAGGTGGACTATCTGGCGGTACGATTGCATCCATGGCGACTATCTTCGAAGAAGTTGGACAGCATAAAGAGCGTCGTCAGCAATTGGCGAATCCTTATTTACTCAATGATGATAAAAACGTCCCTGATACACGTCAAGATAATGTGAACAAACCAATATACGATATCGAGCATAAGCGCTGGCTAGCGCCCTTTGTGATGGCAAGTATCAACACCCGTATCGTCCATCGTAGCAATCAATTGCTTGGTTATGAATACGGGCGGGCATTTAAATATGACGAAGCCATGTGGATGCAAGATGGGGTTAAAGGGCAACTGATGAGTGTTGGCATGAGTGTGGGAATAGTTGGGTTTGCCACTGCCATGACCTTTAAGCGCAGCCGTGAGTTTCTCTCCAATCACGTCTTAACCAAATCCGGTGATGGACCTTCTCAATCTGACCAAGACAATGGCTATTTTGATATTCGCTTTTTTGGTAGTACGGCAAATAATGAGACTATTGTGACTAAAGTGACTGGCAATAAAGACCCTGGTTATGGCAGTACATCACAAATGCTGGCACAAGCAGCGCTATGCTTGGCACAAGATATCACTCAAGAAGAGGTTCAAGGTGGCTTTTGGACACCCGCGTCGGCTATGGGTGAGAAGCTATTAACAAGATTAGAGAGTCATGCAGGTCTGCGCTTTGAAGTAGTTGATTGAGTACTTTCTTTAAATAAAAACACCGTTAACGATGAACAATTTATTGACCGTATCTTGGCAACAGGATGCGGTTTTTTATCGCCTAAACTTAATCATTTATCCCTGTCTAATGTTAATAAATGCTAACTATCTATTTATTTTATGAACTATATTGCTGAAACCTTACTTTTTAACACTCTAAAAATAGATATTCTTAGCGTATTGTTACAGAGATAGTTGATAAGTGAACGCTGATATTATTAAAAAATTAGAAATTAAGCATACCTTTCTTCTCATTTATTTCCCTAACAATAATAAGTAAAAAAGGCTGACAAGTTCAATATTGGTCAATATATCATCTTTCAATGCGATAGCAAAATGGCACAATATCAGAAGTAATATTTTCATATTAACGTAACAATACGACTACAGCAGTTTCGCAATGTCACATGAAAACATTAAGCCGTTAGACTATTCATTGATGTACCACTGAATTATTAAGGTTTTAGTTGCTACTCTTACGTTCCAAAGTTTTAACCCACTTAGTTTGGCTTATAAGTCGTTTTATTTATACTAATCATGACAATCACAATAGTGGTTATCGTGATTTTATTTTAACTATCTGTATTGTGTTAGAAATACTAAATACATATATTTGAAATTGTAAATAGATTCGAGCTGCGCAAACTGCAAAATACAATGTTAACTGTTAGTCCAATTAAAGAAATTTTTAAACATAAACTGTAAATCAAGCACTGTGAATCAAGGAATCAATTAATGAAAAATCGTACTTTATCTTTATCGCTACTCATTGCTGCGGCATTTGCTATTCCAAGTGTAGCCATGGCTGCACCTGCTAAACCTAAGCCTGTAACTGCGAAAACTGTGGCTGCAAAAGCTGTAGCTGCTGATAATACAATTCAAACTGACATTGAAAATAACGATGGCAAACTTGCATCAACTCAATTAAGTGCGGTTGAGATTAGTGAAACGAAAAAGGTTTCTCGTTCACGCGTTAATAACAATCTTGGTCAGCAACCAATGACTACTGAGATAAAAGCGCCAGCAGAAGCTTTACAAGACAAAGAGTTGCAAACAACTGAAATAATATCTGAAGATCCTGTACTAGATGCGCCAGAAGATCTAGCAGAAGTTTCAGAAGAAGACCTATAAGTAAGCACTTAAATAACCGTACTAAGGCGACGATTGTTTTAATTATGATTATTAAGAATAGTTATTAAAAATAAAGTCGACATATTTGATTTAACAAAAAAGGCAGCCTAACGGCTGCCTTTTTATTACTACTTATCACACAAAGTCTTATTTCTTAGCTTTAGCCACGCCCGCTTCTTTTAAAAGTGCACCAAGTGTACCCATTTTAATTGGCGCATCTACTTTTGGCTTCTGGGCTTTACTACGATTGTCAGCAGCACCTGCACTCGCTTTATCGTCTCTATCTTGACGCTTAGGACGCGGCGTAGCGCGACGTTTATCAGCATCAGGACGATTGCTACGTGGACGGCTAGTTTTGTCGTCAGCAGTGGTTGTATTGTCAGTAGCCACTTTAGCCGCTGTACGCACTGGTTTTGTAACTTCTGGCTTCATACTAAAACCAATACGTCCACGCTTTTCATCAATATTAATCACGCGAACAGAGACAATATCGCCCGGTTTCACACGATTCATGGGATCAGCGACAAAGTCATTTGCCATCTGTGAGATATGTACCAAGCCATCTTGATGCACGCCCACATCGACAAAACAACCAAAGGCGGTCACGTTAGTCACAACACCTTCTAAAGTCATGCCTTCGCTTAAGTCTTTAATGCTATTCACATCATCGCGGAAGGTGGCGGTTTTAAATTCAGGACGTGGATCGCGTGCAGGTTTTGCCAACTCATCAATGATGGCTTTAATACTGACATTGTCATCATTCGCCACTGTCGTGGTATCGATGCTATTAAGCACGCCATCATTACCCAGAATATCACTTAAGGTTTTACCCGTTTGGGCAATTAAGCTATCAACTAATGCATAGCTTTCTGGATGGACACCAGTGGCATCAAGCGGATTGCTACCATCATGAATGCGCAAGAATCCTGCTGCTTGCTCAAAAGTCTTGGCACCTAAACGCGGTACGTCTTTTAGTGCTTCACGGCTTGCAAACGCGCCATGCTCTTTACGATACGTGACGATTTGCTGAGCGACATTGCGATTCAGACCAGCAATATGTGCCAAGATGGCAGGACTGGCGGTATTCACATCAACGCCAACCGCATTTACGCTGTCTTGGGTGACTTTATCAAGGCTATCAGCAAGCTGGGTTTGATTGACATCATGCTGATATTGACCCACGCCAATGGCTTTTGGATCAACTTTGACCAACTCTGATAACGGATCTTGCAGGCGACGGGCAATAGAAACCGCACCGCGTACTGAAACATCCATATCACCAAGCTCATCACTAGCAAGCTCACTAGCAGAATAAACAGACGCGCCAGCTTCATTAACGATAACCACTTTCGCCGTCAACGCATCATTTGCCGCTAAAATCTCTTTAATCATGGCATCAGTTTCGCGACTCGCCGTACCATTACCAATAGCAACCAAATCAACGTGATAAGTGCTCAGTAAAGTATCGATAACCGCTTTGGCTTCAACCATTTTATTATCAGGGGCAAACGGATAAACGGTTGCGATAACGGGCTTGTCAGCAGTATCAAGAAGAACATGACCTTGCGCATCGATAATCGCCATTTTAACGCCATGACGAATACCAGGATCAACACCCAAGATAACTTTACGACCCGCAGGCGCTGACATAAGCAAATGCTGTAAGTTATTGGCAAACACATCAATCGCATCCGACTCAGCCGTCAGACGTTTTTCCGTTAATAAGCGATGCTCGATATGCGGACGCCATTTATCTTTCCAAAGACTGGTTGCAGCCTCTGCTAAAAACTCACGACGGGCATCAGGGGTTTTGGTATCAATATCAAAATGCTTGGCAATTTTTTCGATAAAGGGCGCATCTTCGCCTTCGATTTTTAACCCTAACACGTTTTCTTGGCGACCACGAAGCATCGCTAAGAGACGATGATTCGGTAAGCGCGCCAGACTTTCGCTATGTTCAAAGTAATCTTTAAACTTCTCACCGACTTCGCGTTTTTCATCACTCGCAACTGTTGTGACGATATTTGCTGTTTTGGCAAAACTTGTGCGCACATTGTCTAGTAAGTCTAAAGCTTGTGTCCAATCATCAACGATAATCGCTTGCACGCCAGCAAGTTGTTTTTCAATATCACTGAAATCGACTTCAATGTCATTACCGCTATCGTCAGTGATACTGGCTGGCGCTTGATAACCTGCCAACGCATCAGTTGGGGTAATTTCAGTCGTTAATAACAATTGAGCGGCATTATCTAAGCCTGCGGCACGTGCTTTTGCAGCCGGTGAACGGCGACGTGGACGGTATGGCAAGTAGATATCCTCTAGCTCAAGCTTAGAGGTGGCATTATCAATACGCGCTTGCAGTTCGTCGGTTAAATTACCTTGCGTACTTAGCAGTTCGGTAATTTTCAAACGACGGGTTGCCATATCACGCTCATAGTTGAGCAATTTTTCAAGTTTACGCAATTGAGCATCGTCAAGATTTTGGGTATTTTCTTTACGATAACGGGCAATGAAAGGCACAGTAGCACCCTCATCGTAAAGTTTGACAAAGGCGTTGACTTGAGCAGACGTAATGCCAAGCGCGCGAGCAAGTTTGTCGTGAATATTCGCGTGTGTCGTTGCGTCCAAGCCCTGTACTTTTGTTGGGGCTTGAGAAGACGTTTGGGTATCAGTGCTACTCATATCCGTATCTATCGTTGAGAAATGTAGTTTTGCATTATAGCAAAAGCTGCATGAATAGAAATCCTTTTTATCTTTTCGTTCATTATCGGCGCTTTTATCGCGCAAATCTTGCTATATCAGCGCTCATGACGCATTGTTAAACAAACACCTACAGCATTTATGTGCGCAAGTGATGCAATTATCCGTACAATCTTATACACTAAAGCGGTAACGCTATAAATATGATAACCAAAAAAGTCGTTGCACAAAAGTTGTGGCTAACCTGTAAAATCTGATAATAACGTAACTATGCCCTACTAATAATACTTGTTAACAATAATAATGTTCATTTAAGGATATCGGTATGACTGACAATAAAAGCTCCGACACCATGACTCAGCGTATTTTAGTGGTTGATGATGACGCGCGTTTGCGCTCTTTGTTGCAACGCTACCTAGAAGATGATGGTTTTGTCGTCCGTACCGCACATGATGGCAGTCAGATGGATAAGTTGTTACAGCGTGAGTTATTTTCCTTAATTGTACTGGATTTGATGCTACCGGGCGAAGACGGCATTAGTATCTGTAAGCGCTTGCGTGAAGACAATAGTGATATTCCTATTATTATGCTGACGGCTAAAGGTGGCGACGCTGACCGTATTGCCGGTCTTGAAGCCGGTGCAGATGACTACTTACCTAAGCCATTTAACCCAAAAGAGCTACTCGCGCGTATTAAAGCGGTACTGCGTCGTCAAAATCGTGAGCTGCCTGGTGCGCCAAGCTATCAGCTAGAAGTGGTTGAATTTGGTCCTTGGACGCTTGATTTGTCTACGCGTACGCTAAAACGTGATGGCAGTGTGGTGACGTTGACAACGGGTGAATTTTCGGTATTGAAAGCACTGGTGCAACATCCACGCGAACCATTAACCCGTGATAAGCTAATGAATTTGGCACGTGGTCGTGAATGGGGTGCAATGGAGCGCTCAATTGACGTACAAGTATCGCGTTTACGTCGTCTGATTGAAGCCAATCCGTCACAAGCACGCTATATTCAAACGGTTTGGGGCGTAGGTTATGTCTTTGTACCGGACGAAGCTGAGCAAGCAGCCGTGATCACTGAATAATCCTAATGTCGTTTTTCTTAGCTTTAAGAATTAACACTTAAGACCTTTGCCTCTTATGACAATATCTCCTATTATCCAAAACATACCCTGCACCTTGGTGACAGGGTTTTTGGGCGCGGGTAAGACGAGCGTTATCAACCAATTACTGACGACTAAACTGGTTGACGCACGTTGGGCGTTATTGATTAATGAGTTTGGACGCATTGGTATTGATGGCGCATTATTGGCAAACGCCAATCATGAACCAAACCATCATGAACCAAGCAATATCGCTATTAGTGAGGTGAGCGGTGGCTGCATTTGTTGTACCAGTCAACTGCCGTTACAAATCGCCCTTAGCCGTTTGCTTAGTGAGCACCGTCCACAGCGACTAATCATTGAGCCGACAGGAATGGCACATCCGCGCGAGCTGATACGGCAACTTAGCGAGCCACATTGGCAAACGGCTTTACGTATGCAAGCGGTCATAGCGGTACTGAGCGGCAGTCAATGGCAACAAGCAAAGTATCGCAATCATGAGGGCTTTCAAGCTCATATTTGTGCAGCTGATGTCGTGGTGATTAATCGCTATGAACACCTGAGCGCCACTTGCCAGCAGGACTTGCAAGCATGGATTACTATTTTAAATCCGCAGACACAGATTATTTGGTTGGCGGCTTCTAAACAGTCTGATAATGAAGCAGATACTCGTATTATAACCGAATTAACCGCGCAACTTGACAAACCCAGTCAAACTATTCAGCAGCAAACAGAAAATAGCAACCAGTCTCGTATTCGCTTACAGCCGCCAACGTCACTCTCATTTGCTAAGTCATCTGACAATACGACTGACCACCATACAACGCCTGCGAGCACCACTGTTGCCATCAATCACGAACTGCCCTATCGCTACCATGATCAGCAGCAAGATATATTTCAGCACAGCGTGTCCTTAGGCGGTTGGCGGCTTCCCGAACATTGGGTATTTGATGCCGACGCACTGCAGCAATGGCTATTAGCATTACCAAATTGGCAACGTATTAAAGGGGTCGTGCATACTTCTGATGGCTGGCTACAACTGAACTTTACGCCTGATAGCTTAACGATGACGACTACTGGTGCACAAATTGATAGCCGATTAGAAATTATACTGCTCAGCGAAGCAGACAAAGAGGCTAATGGCGAAAAAACGATGCAGAATGATGAGCCACACCAAGAAAGCCAAGCAAACTGGGCAACATGGGATGACGAACTGATGGCACTCATTCTGTAGAATATGCGTTAAAAAGCTAATACAATCATGCAAAAAAAAGGCTCACATTAAATCATAATGTGAGCCTTTTTTGGTTTTACGCGTTGCTTCACTAACGCAACTGACTGTCTTTACTACCGCGCCGATTGAACAGCTCAGTCGCTTTAGCCTCTTGCTCAAGCTCAGTTTGGCAACGTACACAATGCTGCACTCCCGGTAATGCTAAGCGCCGCGCCTCTGCTATCTTCTCACCACATTCATCGCAGCACTCAGCACTTGCGCCACTTGGTAGCGCACGCCGTGCACGCTCTAATGCATCATTGACTGTGGCATCCATTTGCTCCTGTTCTGCACCATCTTTTGACCATCCACCCGCCATCATTTTTCCTTTTTATTTATCAATCATTTATTATTAATAACTGTTTATTTTCAATAGCATAAACCACTTTAAGAACAAATAGATGGGGCTAAACAAGCGCGATTTCAATAACTAAAAATCTATTAACAAATATTGAAAATAGACGCTTAATGTTAAGAGAGTGCTGCTAGTCTTTGGGTTGTAGTGCTACCACTTGTCCGCGCACCTCAATGCTGGCGTCACTCATTAAACACACATACCCTGCCATGATGTCTTCAGGTGTTTTGAGGCTCATCGGATTTTCGCCTGGGAACGCATGAGCGCGCATATTGGTACGTGTACCACCCGGGTTAATACAGTTAAAACGTAAATTGGTCGTATTGCGCGTCTCTTGGGTAAAGATATCGCTCATGCCTTCGACCGCTTGTTTTGAGAGGGCGTAAGCACCCCAAAATGCGCGAGGATGCGTGCCTACTGTGCTAGAGGTAAAGACGATAGAACTATGTGGCGCGTCTTTTAATAGCGGCAATAAGGCTTGGGTGAGCATAAAAGTAGCCGTACAGTTGACCTGCATCACTTTAGCAAAAGTATCAACATCGTACATCTCAAGCGGTGTCAACACCCCTAATAAACCAGCATTATGCAAGATACCGTCAAGCTGCCCGATTTCTTTATCAATCAGTCCTTCTAATTGCTGCATTTCGGCATACGTGGCTTTTTCAAGATCCATCGGCAGTACCGCAGGCTGCTTACCGCCAAGACGCTCAATCTCATCATAGACCGCCTCAAGCTTACTACTGTTACGCCCCAATAGCAGCACTGTCGCGCCATAACGCGCATAAGTCAGCGCGGCTACACGTCCGATACCAGAGCCTGCACCCGTCACTAAGATAGTTTTGCCGTCTAAGCAATTTTCTGTCGGTACAAAGTCACGGATATTGGCGTGGGTTAAATTTGGCTTAGAAGTTTGATTGGTGCTGTCGCTCATGGCATTACTCACTACTTATGGTTTAATAAATAAAATATCGTCTTATACAATCTTGTTGAGCAACATCATTTTATGATTTAGAAAAATCGTTTTTAAAATGAATATCGCTCGTTCAAAGTGAAAAATCATGGAAAATATGGACGGCTAAATATTAACGGCTCAGCAGTATTTATAAATACTCAAATTGACCGGAAAACAATAGCAATTTATTAAGATGCTCAGGCGTTTCCGTAATATAATCTGCGCCCCATTTTTTTAAATGGTGTTGGTCTTCAGGAGGAATGTAACCATAAGCCGCTAAAATCGTTGGCATCCCCGCCGCTTTGCCAGCGTCGATATCGCGTACATGGTCGCCAACATACAGCACGCTACCTGCTGCCCCGCGCGGAATGCCTAGCTTTTCTAGCGCCAAATACATCGGTTCAGGATCAGGCTTGGCATGCGAGACATCGTCAGGACAGACTAACACGGCACAGCGTTCCTCTAAATCCATGACCTTTAGCAGTTGCTCAGCCAAATAACGCGGTTTATTGGTCACAATACCCCACGGCACGCCCTGACGCTCAAAGGTGGTCAATACTTCTTCAAGCTCAGAAAATACACAGCTATCGACACAAATATCGGCAGCATAATCATCTAAAAACTGCTGGCGAAATTTGAGTAACTGCTCATTGCTGACGGCTAACTGTTGGTTATGACGCAGCATGAGCTGCACCATCGCTGAAGCGCCCGCTGACACTTGCTCACGAATATGCACTTCATCCGGTGCTAGCCAATTATTTTCGGCACTCATTTTGCCAATAATCCGCACAAAATCAGCAGCGGTATCAATCAGCGTGCCATCAAGGTCAAATAAAACTGCTTTTACAAACGTAGCCATGCAAGATGCTCTTATGATGATTAAATAAACTTAAACCAATGATTTAAGCTGAGGTTTATGAACGGCTAACATATAATTGACATCAACATTTTGTGCCAGCCAGTAGCGTTTAGTCAGTGGATTATAATGTAGCCCAATGATATCTTGGCGGCTAAATCCAGCATTGATTGCCATTTTATCCAGCTCAGCAGGCGTGATAAATTTAGCATAATCATGCGTGCCACGGTCGAGCAAGCGCAGCACATATTCCGCGCCAATAATGGCAAATAGATAAGATTTGGGGCTGCGATTAATGGTAGAAAGCACGCAAACACCACCGGGCGCAAGCAGCTTAAAACAAGCATCTACAATGGCGGCAGGGTCTGGCACATGCTCAAGCATTTCCATACAAGTCACGACATCGAACTGACCAGCATGGGTGGCTGCAAAGGTTTCAACAGGAATATGCTGATAACGTAAGGTAGCCATTAATCCACTTTGTTCTGCGTGAACACTGGCCGCTTTTAAATTTTCCGTACCTAAATCAATGCCCGTCACATCCGCACCACGACGCGCCATCGATTCCGCTAAAATACCACCACCGCAGCCGACATCGAGGATTTTCTTACCTTTTAAGCCCATCTCTGCGGTTTTATCTGCGTCCAAACCTTGATAGCCGAGCTTGACGTTTTGCTCTATCCAGTTCAGGCGTAACGGATTAATTTGATGCAAGGTTGCAAATGCACCGGTATTGTCCCACCATTCATGTGCCAATTTATTGAACTTATCCACCTCACTTAAGTCAACGTTGGTGGCATTATGCATCGTATTATCTGTCGAGTTGTCGGCACGATGAGAGGAAGAAGGGACAGCTGAGCTCATAGCATTTTCCTTTATTGGCAGCACAATTGGCATTATATTAAAGTAGGCGCGATCATGGGCTTAATGTTAGCATGAGAGCAGTCGTTTTGTCGTGAACACATCGTGAGCGATTGTGTATGCTCATGATAGCCAATTAAGCAGGATATCGTTGAATACGATAGTTTCTAATTCGTTATAAGCCGTTTTAGGGAGTCGGGTCATAACTTCGAGGGTAGCAGGCAAGACCTTTTGAAATGGTGGCGCACAGATTGACAACCATTGGTTAAGAATGCAGTTCACAATTGTCGCCATTTTACGTTATTATAGACAAAATTTAGCGAAACCGCGCTGAACGCTTTATCATTCATTCTCATGAATATCTTGCAACCGACAATATCTAACTAAATCATTGGTATAAACCTCAAGCATTTACTTCTCAAGGAAAAAACATGAAACGTGTCATCGCATTGACGGGTCTAGCATTTGCCATTGGCTTGGCTAACATGGGCGCACAGGCGGCTGATTATGTCGCTGGAAAAGATTATCGTGTGCTTGATAATCCAGAAAAAATCACCGGTAATGCCATCATTGTCCGTGAGTTTTTTTGGTATGGCTGCCCGCATTGCTACAATCTGAATCCACATATGGAAAAATGGGCAAAAACCAAAGATAAAGATGTGGCATTCTTTAAGACGCCAGCCGCATTGAATCCAGTTTGGGAAGCCAGTGCACGTGGATTTTATGCCGCGCAGCTACTAGGTTATGAAAACAAAACCCATGACGCGCTATTTGATACGATCCATAAAGACGGTAAAGAATTATTTGACCAAGCATCACTCAGCAAATGGTATGCCTCAAAAGGGGTTGATCAAAAGAAATTTAACAGCCTTTACAACTCATTTGCCGTCAGCACTAAAGTGGGACGCTCACAAACGGGCGCAAAGCGTTACCAGATCTCAGGTGTACCAGCCGTCATAGTGCAAGGTAAATATGTAGTAACGGGTGAAGGCCCTCAAGTGGTCAAAGTGGTTGATTATTTGGTCGATAAAGTACGCGCTGAGAAAAAATAATTCGCGGGTAGTAAGGATTATTAACATTCATTAAAAAAGCCAATCTATAAAAGATTGGCTTTTTTGTATTTACTATTTTGACTGTCTAAGCAGTATCTCTTATTAAGTATCAATAGCTACTAATGTAGTTACTACTGGCTATTTTTCTAATTCTGTCAAAATAGTCACTTCACGAATATAGCTGACCAAATCTTCATGAGATTCTTGCAGTAGTTCGTCATCTTTTAGATGCTTGGCATATTCGATCCATAACAGTAACTGATATAGACTATTACGCTCCGACGCTTTGTACTGCTTCACAAACTGCTTCAGCGTGCCTTCATCATTGATATTTAAGCGCCCAGCCCAGCTTTCAATTTTAGAGATTTGCTCATTTGGGAAAAATGCATCGAACAGGGCTTTGACCAGTTCGTGGCGATTTTCTTCACTGATGAGCTTGCCGACACGTTTGGTTTGGCGAATGCGCGCAGTTGCACTGGTAATATCAGCCAGCGCCATTAATTCTGCCATGAAATACTCACTGGCAGGCAGTTTTTTGAGCTGTTTTTTGGATAAGTTTGATAGCGGTATAGACAACGTTTGTAAGCGCTCATGGGCTTTTTTAAGTTCAGTGCGCGAGACGCGCATGTCATGTTCTGACCAGTCAATCATGGTAAGCTCTCTAATTCAATAAATAAAATGTGATGGTAGGTAAGTGGTATCAGCAACTAAATTTTTAGCATGGCTGGCTTAGCAGCGTGATGCATTGTAGTCGCTATTTACCAGTGACGCTTTTCACGATGCTTGGCAACCACGGTTAACGCGGGTGGCAGGCTAGCGCTAAGCCTACGTTGCAGCTGTTCAGTGATGAAGACTGAGCGATGTTTTCCGCCCGTACAACCGATACCCACCGTCACCGTATGGCGATTGTTATGTAAAAAATCTGGTAGCCAACGCTGCAAGAATTTGGCGATATCGTCTGTCATTTCTGCGACTTCTGGATAATCGCTGAAAAACTCGCCAACTTCAGGATCAAGTCCAGTCGCTATACGCAGTGCAGGACTCCAATGCGGATTAGGCAAAATTCGAACATCAAATATAAAATCAGCATCGATGGGACTACCATACTTAAAGCCAAAAGAAAGTAGATTAATAATTACCTTATTCTCAGCACCAATATGGTCACGCAAACGCTCTTTCAATTGATGAATATTAAGATTACTGGTATCAATTTTAATATCGGCAGAAGATGCAATGGGTTCTAATAGCTCTGCTTCTTTTTTAATGGCAGCAGGCAAATTATAGGCGGAATGTAAGGAATCCTTCGCATCCTGCGCCATTAGAGGATGCACACGGCGGGTGGCATTAAATCGCGCCACCAGTGTTGTCTCTTGCGCCGTCACATAAATAACTCTGACGGTTTGCTCACCATACAGCTGCTGTAGCGTATTATGAATCTCTGAAAAATTAGATAAATCTGCACGCGGCGAGCGGATGTCTACACCTAACGCAATATGGCGTATGCCGCTTTCATTCACCAGTTTGTGCACCGCTTCAGGTACTAAAGACAACGGTAAATTGTCAATAGAGTAATAGCCCAAGTCTTCTAAAATATTTAGGACTGAGGTTTTGCCCGACCCTGAACGCCCTGATACAACCAAAATACTGATGCTATTCTCTGTTACTAGTGTGTGCGTTTTATTGATATCTGCTACTACCATGACTTATTACCCTAGTTTCTGTGCAATTCCAAATGGCTAATTTGTCTTTATTAATAAGCAGCTATTAATAAACTGTCACAAGTTGATTGTCTAATAATCGCGCGCGCCCTAACCAAGCAGCGACAACAATAATGAGCTCTTGCGCTGTATATTTCTTATTCTCGCCATCATTTGCTAAGCGATCAATGACAGGTTCTAATTGTGCCGTTTTTATTTCTAAATAGTCAATTTTAAAACCCGCTACCGTAATACGTTCACTGGCGTCTGTTATAAGAGTATTAAATCCTTTATCAATATGTTCACCTGCTGCTAACTGCTGCGCTAATCGTTGCAATTCTTGCTGTAATATTGGGGCAATTTGGCGCTCATCTGCACTCAAGTATTGATTGCGCGATGACAATGCTAAGCCATCAGCAGCGCGAACGATAGGCGCGGCAACAATGTCAATAGGGTAACTCAAATCGCGTACCAGTTGTTTGATAATTGCCAACTGCTGATAGTCTTTTTGCCCAAAGATTGCCACATCAGGCTGCACGATATTAAACAGCTTCGATACCACGATGCCAACACCATCAAAATGCGTGGGGCGCGATTGACCGCATAACTGGGTAGTGATAGCACCAGCGCGAATGGTGGTTGGTGGTGGCAATACCGGATACATCTCGACGCTGCTGGGTGCAAACACATAATCAGCGCCAACACTTGCCAACTTAGCAACATCTTCATCCAATGTCCGCGGATAGCTGTCAAAATCTTCGCCGACCCCAAACTGGGTTGGATTAACAAAAATACTGACCACTACGATATCTGCATGTTGTTTAGCCAGTTTGACCAGCTCTAAATGCCCGTCATGCAAATTACCCATAGTAGGCACTAACGCAATGCGTTGCTGATTGCGAACAGGCTTCAACGCGGCTTGTAACGTCGCGATATGACGATGAATAATGGGCATGATGACTCTTCTTATGCGATGATTTGTTGAGAACACTCGGTGATAAAACCTATCCGACAACTCTTTTATCTGAGTACTTTTAATAGGTATATTAAGACTATAATGGTCAATGATGCTAGCTAAATTGGTGCTGCTCAGTGGGGAAACTACCACCGCGTACCGACTGCTGATACAACGCAAACGCGCCTTCGATACTGTGCGTGGTATTACGCTCGTCAGTCAAAAAGTCATGCACAAAGCGCGGTACGCGTCCATGAGCCATACCGAGCATATCATGCATCACCAATACTTGACCGTCAGTATCCGCACCTGCACCAATCCCAATGACTGGCACGTCTACCGTCTCGGTTACGGCTTTGGCTAATTCAGCGGGAACACATTCTAACACCAGTAAAGCAGCACCTGCGGCAACGACCGCTTGCGCATCAGCGAGCAATTTAGCAGCAGCGCTATCACCGCGACCTTGTATTTTATAGCCACCAAACACATTGACGGATTGTGGCGTTAAGCCGAGATGCACACAGGTGGGCGTTCCGGCTTGTGCCAGTATCGTCACCAACTCACATAACTCACTGCCGCCTTCAAGCTTAATCACATGCGCACCTGCCTGCATCAGTTGACGACTATTCACGATTGCCTCAGGTAACGTCACATAGCTCATAAACGGCAAGTCAGCGATAATCAACGCGTGCTGATTACTTCGAGCAACATTAGCGGTATGATAAGCCATATCATTGACGGTCACGGGTAAGGTTGATGTGTGACCTTGTACCACCATGCCCAAACTGTCACCAATTAAAATGGTATCAATCAGCGCCTTATCCATCATGCGTGCAAACATAGCGTCATAGCAGGTGAGACAAGTAAATTTAACGCCGTCTTTTTTGAATTTATTTAAAGTCGCTAATGTGGTCATGTCACCCTCAATTTTACTATTCAATAACGTTCTGCCACGACATGAGCACTCTGTCAGTGGCTACCATCAATCTGCTTCAGCCCTGCCCAATCATTGCTTTGCGGATAGCTGCTTATCGACTGACCGGCAATCATGATCTCTGGCGCTAATTCTCGCAGCGGTATTAAGACAAAATTACGCTCACTTATGCCTGCATGCGGTACGATTAACTGTGGCTCGGTAATTTGCTGTTGACCATATAACAAAATATCTACATCCAAACTACGCTCGCCCCAATGACGCAAGCGCGCACGTTTTGCTGTCTGCTCCAACTGCTGACACGTCTTTAGTAGCGCTAGTGGTGTTAGTGTAGTTTCAAAACCTGCGACCGCATTAACAAAATCGGGCTGATCTTGTGGTCCCATTGGCGCGGATGCGTAAAATGACGACACCCGCACTTCTCGTACTTGCGGATGCTGCCGTAAACCATCAATCGCTTGCTGTAAGTGCTCAACAGGAGAGCCTAAGTCATTAGCAAGGTTACTGCCTAAACCGACATAGCAGGTCACCCAACTATCAGATGCAATACTATGCGACTGAGCACTGCTGTTTGAAGAAACGTCCATAGCTACATGTTACTCAATAATTAATAAACAGCCCTACGAGTATTAATACTAGCCGTTATCAATGCTAGGCATTGTCAGTACTGGGCTGACGACGGCGACGTTTTGCTGGCACCGGACCTTTATTAGTAGCCTCTTGGTAAGGACTTGCTACATTATTGGTGTTAGCCAGATTTTTGACATCATTTTTTACGTTGGCTTTTTTAGCTTTACCTACTGTATCAACCTGATCAGTTGCTGTCGATATCGCCGCTTTAGTCGGTTTGACACTGGCTACATTTTTATCGACTTTGGCAGTCGTTTTCGTCTTAGGTCGAGCAGGAGAAGACTGTGCAGGTTTAGGTGCTTTTTTCTCGTACTGAGTAGTCGCTAAACTAGCTTCAGCCTTGCTAGGTGTTTGCAGCTCAAGACTTTTTGGCGTAACATTTTTTAGCTCAATACTGGGCTGACGGCGACGACGTTTATACGGTATCGGCTCGTTATTGATAGTCACCATTTGCGGCGTTTGAGCAATGCTACGAGCTGCATCTGGCTTTACTGCACTGACATTAGGATCAGATGATTGCTGAGCATCAGACGGTTGTTGCATTTTGGGCGCGTTAGTCGTAACAGCGTGTTTTTTATTTGAACTGTCAACCTGTTCAGCCGCTTTGTTATCCTGTACTTGGGCTGTCTGCTTAGTAGGTACTCGCTCTTGAGCGACTTTCTGAACGGCTGCTTTACTGGTAGCAGACTGGGCTATTTGCTCTGTGGTTAGCTGCTTTTGTAGCGGCGGTACGACGTTGCCATGTTCTATCACAAACAGTGGCGCAGGCTTAGAAGTAGCATATTTCTTTGATATGCCAGTGCTGCTAGCTAAAGACAGCTGTTGCAGTTGCGACAACTCATGACTGTCTTGTTTTAGCTGCTGTGAGCTTTTCTGCACGCGACCGTTAGGTACTTTTGCAGTAGTAACGTCTGGCTGTTCACTCTTCTGAGCCGCACGACGGCGACGTGACGGTATGTTCGAGGCATCATTGACAGTAGTTTGAGCATTTCCAGTTTGCTGTAAAACGTCTGGTTTTGCGCTATGTTGGTCGCGACTGCTATTGTCTGTATTTGATGGTTTGTTTACTGGCTGACTATTTGTATGCGCAGCAGATGGTTGGCGATTACGTCCGCGCCCACGCTTATAAGCCCCGCGACGCAGGTTTTCATCAAAATCTTCAATCGCTTGCTGCTGCTCTCTTTCAGATAGCGTCTGATACGTCTGCCACCAGTCGCCCATACCATTAGTAGACTCTGATAGAGGATGCTCAGCATCGCCACATTGTTCACGTAATAGTAAAAAGTCAAAGCCTGCACGAAAACGCGGATGCTCAGCCAGCTGCTCAATTTGTTTACTGCGCGGGGCGGCAAGTTTCGGCTGTAATAACCAAATATCACGGATAAATTGTTCAGCAAATTTAGGAATAGCGGTTTTGATACGCTGACGGTCAATGACTTTACCAGCGGCATGCAACTGCGCTTCCGCAAACGGCATATTACGTTTTTTGGCTTTTTCTAACTGATGCAGGTAATTTTCCCACAATAAT
The DNA here is from genome assembly GCF_001298525.1 of Psychrobacter urativorans. Classification (NCBI taxonomy): domain Bacteria; kingdom Pseudomonadati; phylum Pseudomonadota; class Gammaproteobacteria; order Moraxellales; family Moraxellaceae; genus Psychrobacter; species Psychrobacter urativorans. Next base: position 1,632,150 of record NZ_CP012678.1, on the reverse strand, counting down.
GCAGCATAGAAAAACGCGGGATTGATACTTTTACCGGCATTAATACGCTTATCAGTATTGATGGCGACCTGTTGCACTAAGGCATTGGGCTCAGATGGGGGATAAATAATCAGGCTATCAATCGCGCCTGATTCAAACAATAATGGTAATAATGGTACGAGATAACCACCGGTGAACATTTTTTGCGTTTCATCATATAGGCGATGCGGCGATATTTGCTCAAGCAGTGCCCAGTTACCTCGATGAAATTGTGCCGCCAGCTCATCATCGAACTCAAAGCCTAATTTGGCTTTAAATCGCAGCGCCCGTAATAGACGCACCGGATCTTCTTCAATACGTACAGGCGCATCACCTAATAGACGGATAATTTTATTGTCTATATCATTAAGTGCACCGCAAAAATCATGAACCACGCCTTTAAGCGGTTGATAATACAAGGCATTAATCGAAAAATCACGACGGGCAAAATCTTGCTGAATATCGCCCCAAACATTGTCGCGCAAAATCATGCCATCTTGATTGGTATTCGAATCATTAATCGGTGGACCACGAAAGGTCGCGACTTCGATTAATTCGCGTCCTGAATAGACATGCGCCAATTGAAAGCGACGTCCGATAATACGGCAACGCTTACCAAACACATCTTTAATCTCATGTGGCTTGGCATCGGTGACGGCATCAAAGTCTTTCGGCTTCAGACCTAATAAGGTGTCACGCACGCCTCCGCCAACGATATAGGCGTCAAACCCAGCTCGGGACAGGGTAGCAATCACTTCAGTAATGGAATTGGGTAACTCAGATTTATTCAGTTCTAACTGCTTGGCGGCGCGCTCGGCCATGCATCTACTCCTTGCCGGTATTCTCAACGTCCCCTGATGAACACAGCGTTTATCAGGCGGATATACCTGCTAGTTTAACAAATTTTGCGCGCGGTGGGTGTGTTATGACAGTTAGTTACGTGCTATTTTGTCAATCTTGACCTTATCTTCTGCTGTCATTACACCTGTTGTGCGCTCCCTTTTAAGATAATCGTTCATAAAGTTGGATTATCTAATTCCGTATCTGCAAGCGCGCGCGGTTTTTCTCGATAGTTTTTGGACCAATGCCTTTCACTTTTTGCAGGTCATCAACCGTTTTAAAATCGCCAAACATTTCACGATAGAGGATAATCGCTTGCGCTTTACTGCTGCCAATACCGTGTAGCGATACCAATTCGCTCTCGGTTGCCCGATTAATATTGATGCCCATTTGGGTGTTGGCTTGGTAAGTGAGCTTTTCTTGTTGTAATAAATACTGATAAGCGCTTTTTGGATTGTCAAAACACGGTTCAGCCTGTGCGTGATTAAGGGCACTCGTAAAGACAACGATAAATAAAAAGGTAACATAAATTCTTTTCTGTATCGACGCATAAGCGCACGAAGACCTACTGCGCGCGTTCATGCTGTTTCGCCGCCTCCCATAACACCTCCATTTCAGTGATATTGCTGTCCTCAATATGCTTGCCAGCCGCTTCTAACTGCGCCTCGATATAACCAAAACGTGACTTAAATTTATGTACACAGGTTAAGGCAGCAGCTTCGGCATCGAGATGCAATTTACGTGCGACATTCACCAAGGCAAATAAGCAATCGCCCAGCTCTTTTTCAATGTCATTGATATTGGCTTTTATCTCGTCTTTAGACTTAATAATATTAGATTTAGCAATATCAGACGTATCAAGCAATTCTGCTTTTAGCTCGTTTACTTCTTCTTCTAATTTTTCGAGCGCCCCACTGACACCGTCCCAATCAAAACCTAATTTTGAGGCTTGTTTTTGCACCTCTTGCGCCTGCATCAAGGCACTACCCGCTTTAGTATTGTCTAAACGACGCTTTGGCTTACCACGTAGCGCGCGGGCTTTATTTTCTTCCTTTTTAATTTCATCCCAACGCCCTTTGACGGCGGCTTCATCTTGAAGATTTTCAGCTTCAAAAACATGCGGGTGACGACGTACTAACTTTTGCTGTAAGGTCGTAATGACATCTGCAATATCGAAACGCCCTTGCTCCGCATAAAGCTGACAATGAAAAATCACTTGTAACAATACATCGCCAAGCTCACCTTTGATATCCTCATCATCATCGCTCTGCACCGCCTCAGCAAGCTCATACGCCTCCTCAATCGCGTACGGAATGAGGCTATGATTACTTTGTTCTTGATCCCACGGACAGTCCGCGCGTAGGCGTGCCATTAAGGTTAATAAATCAGCCAGTTGCCCAGTGGCTTTCGGTGTGCCTTGCACCGGTGTCGGTGGCAAAATCTCTCTTTGGTGCTCATTGATACTGTTGAGGTTATTCATAATAGCGACTCTTATCAGTTTGGATAATTATTTTGTAGAACAGATATTGGTTGAATGCGGTTGGCTGAATAATAAATGCGACTGCCCTATTCTTTTGTTAGGTAGTGTATCATTTAATATTTATCATCTTATTTTTATGCTTTTTATTTTATAGCCGTTCATTTTCATAGCCATTTATCTACTTCAGAACTTCATACTTAACAATTTCATACTTCAGAACTTTATATTTAAAAAAAGGAACTTTATCATCATGACCTTGTCTACTACCGCTACTTTGTCAGGCTATCAACCGCCTCATACCGAATTTACACCCATCACGATTGACTCTTTTAAAGCCTATGACATTCGTGGCGAGCTTGGCGTGAACCTTAATGAAGACATTGCCTACCGCATCGGTCGTGCTTTTGGGCAGATTTTATTTCAGCGCTATCATGCGGCTGACGCCAATGAAGACATGACAAATTTACAGCCGGCAATCGTGATTGGTAGTGATATTCGTCATTCCAGTGAGCAATTAAAACAAGCGACTATTGCAGGTATTATCGATGCAGGCGTTGATGTCATTGACTTGGGTATGACCGGTACTGAAGAGGTCTATTTTGCCACCACGCATTATCACGCATTGGGTGGCATTGAAGTCACAGCAAGTCATAACCCCATTAATTATAATGGTTTAAAATTGGTCAAAGAGCACTCAAAGCCCATTAGCGCCGATGATGGCTTAGCCGAAATTCAACAATTGGCAGAATCCGGACAATTTACTGCAAACGCGAATAAAGGAAAATTGCAGGTATTAACGGATAAAAGCGCTTATATCAATCACGTCATGAGCTTTGTGGATACTGATAAATTAAAACCACTAAAACTGGTTATCAATTCAGGTAATGGTAGCGCAGGACCCGTCGTTGATTTATTGATTGATAAACTGGCACAAGCAGGGGCACCGATTGAGGTGATTAAACTGCACCATGAGCCGGATGGTAGCTTCCCGAATGGTATTCCCAATCCGATGATTATTGCCAATAGAGACGCGACCCAGCAAACGGTCATTGAAAATAAAGCAGACCTTGGTATTGCTTTTGATGGTGATTTTGACCGCTGCTTTTTATTTGATGAATCAGGTGAGTTCATCGATGGCAGTTATGTGGTGGGGATGCTCGCTCAAGCCTTTTTAAATAAGTACCCCGGTGAGTCTATCGTCTATGATCCACGGGTACTTTATAACACTGAAGCGGTCATAGAAACCCATGCGGGTAAGGCTGTCATCAGTAAGTCGGGGCACTCGTTTATTAAGCAAGTGATGCGTGAATCAGGCGCAGTATATGGTGGCGAGATGTCCGCGCATCATTATTTTCGCGACTTTTGCTACTGTGATAGCGGCATGATTCCGTGGCTATTGACCATTGAGCTATTATCCATTACTGGCAAGACCTTATCAGAACTGGTCACAGGCTGTATTCAGGCGTATCCCAGTTCAGGCGAGCTCAATTTTCGCTTAACGACACACGATGCACCGACGATTATTAGCGCTATTGAAGAAAAATTCAGTGGAGAGAAACCTGCGAAATCAACACTCGACGGTCTGAGTCTTGACTTTGGGGAATGGCGCTTTAATTTACGTGCCTCTAATACCGAACCGTTAATCCGCCTTAATATTGAAGCGCGCGGTGATGAAAATTTACTCGCGACGAAAACGCAAGATATTCAGCAATGGCTTGCTGGTCAAGGCGCTGTACCTGCTTAATCCTTTATAGGATTAACTTGTCTTATATTTGAGACTGTACAAAAAAATAAGCGTCTGTTAATACATAGATTAACAGACGCTTTTTAATGACTTAATGGCTTAATCACTTAATTTTGGCTAGGCTATGATATGAGTGGTTAGGATTTACTGCGCCCAATACCGAGATAGTCACCTACTAACGCCGCAATTTGTGGACGCGTCAGAACATTTTGGGCGTCAAATATGGGCATCGCTTGCTGATTAAGGCGCGTGATATCCAGCTCATCTTGTGGTGACCGGCTAATAATAAAAATAGCTTGTGCCGTATCGAGCCGCTCATAAGGACCATCAATGAGCTGTAATAAAGGTTGCTCAGGATATAACGTCGTCAATTCAGCTTGTGCCTTATCACTATGCACGAGGGTGGTGATATTGTACGACCAGAGTAAATTTAAGAGCGGATGAATAGCCGACCCTGCGGTACGACCTGACCCCGCCTTATAGCTACCGCCCCAAATCATCACTGTCTTATGGTCAATAAAGCCATCAAAATACTGCCAAAACTTACGGAATATCAGCTCTTTTTGATCTTCATTAATATGCATGACGGCTGTTAAAATCGGCATCTCGACACGGCTGGTCAGACCTGACTGTTGCAGCTTAGCCAATTCAGCAGGTAACGTATTGCCGCCAAATCCCCAGCCTGCCTGCAAGTAACTGCGACCAACGCGCTCGTCTAAGCCCATAATTCTGCTAACTTGCTGGATGTCTACCTGATGACTATCGGCAAGGCGTGACATTTCATTCATTAGGCTCACGCGGGTGGCTAGCATCGCCATAATGCTACTGCGCGCAAACTCAATAGTGGCAATATCAGCACAGTGATACGCACGCGCATGTTGTATTAACGGCTGTAGCGCCGTGAGACGCTGACTGCTGGCGGGTGTTTTTTCACCCAATAGCCAAAGCGAGGGTTTCAACATCGAGCTAAAAGCTTCGCCATCTTGCAAAAAGACAAACGGCACATAATAAACCCAAGGACGCTGTAATTGCTCAGCCACTAAGGACATCTGCCCTAATGCCCCAATACCGCTCATAATAATCGGTAGCTTTTGCTGGTTACTATGATTAAATGCCGTTATCCACTGCTTATCTGACCATACTGACTTTATACTGTCTAAAAATAACCAATAAAAAGCGACTTGACTGCCATCAGCGGCGTTCACCGTCTCTAGCGGCTCACAAATAGCGATAAGTTTATCTGCACTATCGGGTAACGCTTGAATGATAATCTGCTGTTGTTGGCTATATAGCTGCCACAGCGCCTGCAAATGATGCTCAAAAGCATACTGCTGTAGCTGTTGTTGTAGTAGCACATTGTCGGCATATAAATGCACATTATGTCCTAAACTTGCGAGCACCACCGCGCTAGTAATGGCTTCAATGTCGTGCCCAATAATGACACACACATCAGAGGTTGTCGGCATAGGCTGTTGAGCACTGAGTTGTTTAGGACTAGACTGTTTAAGACTAAGAATAGAATCAGAGGACATGGGACTACCTTTATACTTTAAATATATTGTAAATGACTGATGAGCCAAATGACCGATTAGTAGATAAAATGTAGCGCTCTATCCGTGGTAAAAGCGTTAAGACCACTGCCTAATATGCGCAAGCAGTTGATTGGTAGAGGTATCAAAAGCGCTCGCGCTATCCTGTTGCAGCGCCTGATACACAGTTTCTGCCATCTGCTTACCCATCTCAACGCCCCATTGGTCAAAGGGATTGATATCCCAAATACTCGCCATCACGTAGACCTTATGCTCATATAATGCAATTAACGCCCCTAAGCTATGCGGGGTCAGCTCATCAATTAATAGCGTGGTTGAGGGTTGATTGCCGCGATAGTGCTTGTATTTATCCGCATCGCAAGCTACCTCTGTATCCGCAATAGCCGCATTACCAAACGCTAAAACGCGACTTTGTGCCAAACAATTCGCCAAAGACAGCTCATGTTGATGCTGCAACGAAGCATTTTTTACCTCATCACTATAATGACGCACGCAAGCGATAAAATCGCAAGACACGTGCTGAGTACCTTGATGCAGCAGTTGATAAAACGCATGTTGGGCGTTAGAGCCAACCTCGCCCCATAAAATAGGACAAGTATCGTAATCAACCTGCTTGCCATCATGAGTCACTGACTTACCATTACTTTCCATCTCAAGTTGAGTCAAATAGCTGGGCAGATAACCCAAACGCCCGTCATAAGGCAATACAGTATGGGCATGAATGTGTAAAAAGGTACTATTCCAAACCGCCAGCAAACCTAATAATACCGGTAAATTATTTGCAAAATCAGCGTTGGCAAAGTGCACATCCATACTGTGCGCGCCTGCCAACAGCTCGCGGAATTGCGTCATACCAATACGAACTGCAATAGCCAGACCAATCGCTGACCACAATGAAAAACGCCCACCGACCCAATCCCAAAGCTGCAACTGATGCTCAGGATGAATACCCCACGCGCTCATCTTCTCGCTATTTGCGGAAATACCAATAAAATGTCGGCGTAGCACACTCTCTTGAGTACCAGCGTATAATGTTGCCGTTGCCAGCAACCACGATAATGCCGTCTTAGCATTAGAGAGAGTATCCACCGTCTCAAAAGATTTAGATGAAATAATAAACAGCGTCGTCTCTGCATCTAAGCGCTTCAGTAAATTATCAAGCTGGCTGCCATCCATATTAGAAACAAAATGCACGACAATCTCGGTATCAGCCCATTCATCAAGTGCCGTCGCTGCCATCAGCGGCCCTAAATCAGAACCGCCAACCCCGATATTGACCACATCAGTAATCGCCTTACCTGAAAATCCGCGCCACGTCCCCTGACGAATACGCTGGGATAAACGCTCAACCTGCATAAGGCTATGATGCACATCAGCGACAACATTTTGCTCACCCACTTGTAAGGTTGCCGTGGCTGGCAAACGTAGCGCTGTATGTAACGCAGCACGCTCTTCGCTGGTATTCACCATTGCGCCCTGCATTAATTCGTCAATACGCGCTGATAACTGACAGGTTTTAGCTAAATCTATGAGACTCGCTCGCACCGTATCATTAATACATTGCTTGCTATAGTCCATATACAAAGCGCCTTCTTGAGCGCTAAAACGCTGGGTACGCGTCTCATCCTGCGCAAATAAGGCAGCTAATGACCATGGCTGCTCCGCAAGCTGTTGTAATTGCGTCCAGTTTTTTGAATCGCGTACACTATGGTATGAGGTGTCGGACATAGTATTATTCATCAACCGCTAATTGTTGTTGAGCAAAATAAATAAATGCCTGCATATACGAGCGCATATCACCCGCATCATAACTGTCGCCAAGCATCGTCGTCACATCGACTCCATACTGGCTAATTAAGGCATCAATCGCATCGGTCAGCTGAATTTCTCCACCCACTGATGCCGTGGTACTTTCTAAATAATCAAATATTTGATTGGCAAAGACATAGCGTCCAACTACCGCTAGTCGAGAAGGCGCTTCTGCTAGACTGGGCTTTTCTACAAACCCTGCTACACTAAAGCTGGCATTTGCATCTATATTATCGTTCACACTAACCGTATCAATCAGTTTAGCGATGCCGTATTTAGACACATCTTCATCAGCGACTTTATCCACTAATATTTGTGAATGACCCTTTGTCACAAACTCATGAATCATGAACGCTAAGTTATCGGTGTACATATCAGTCGTAAACGGATCAAGTACTACATCAGGCAACAACACGGCAAAATCATGTGCACCAATAATGGGACGCGCCGCCAATACGGCATGCCCAAGTCCTAGCGCTTTACCTTGGCGTATCATCGATATCGTGACATCTTTTGGCAGCCAATTGAGACTATCTGCTAGCTCACCCTTACCTTTAGCACGCAACTGATTATCCAGCTCCGCATTGATATCAAAGTAGTTTTCGATGGCACTTTTTTGCGCATGTCCGACCAATACGATGTGCTTAATACCAGCAGCTATCGCCTCTTGCACCACATAATGAATCGCAGGACGATTACCTAGTGGCAATAGCTCTTTAGGTACAGATTTAGACAATGGCAGCATACGTGTACCAAAGCCCGCAACAGGAATAACAGCATGGATAATTTTGTTCATAATTGTAGGGCTACACTAAAATAATAAAATCAATCTTAATAATAAAATATTATGAAGTAAATATAACGGCATAAACTCATGATATTTTTTACGTTACTTTATAACCATCAGGATTTGCACTTTGCCAGCGCCATGTATCTTGGCACATATCGTTAATATCTAACTTTGCTTGCCAACCTAACAATTCTTTTGCTTTATCAGCGCTAGCATAGCAGCTAGCAATATCACCCGCACGGCGAGCGGCGAACTGATAAGGGACGTTTTTTCCGGTGGCTTCTGTAAAAGCAGTCACCAACTCTAATACCGAGCTGCCTCTACCTGTACCTAAATTAATAGGCATAAAACCGACAGGGGCAGTTTGTTGTTCGGCATAGCGAAGCGCATCCACGTGCCCTTTTGCAAGATCGGTCACATGAATATAGTCACGCACTCCAGTGCCATCCACTGTTGGATAATCATTGCCAAAAACACTTAATGTCGCCAGTTTACCAACCGCCACTTGCGAAATATAAGGCATCAGATTATTAGGGATATCATTGGGATCTTCACCGATTTGACCCGAAGAATGCGCACCGACTGGATTAAAGTAACGCAACGTAATTAAATTCCAGTGGTTATCGGATACAGCTAGGTCTTCTAAAATATGTTCTACAGCAAGCTTACTTTGACCATAAGGATTGGTACAAGAGCGCGGAAAGCTTTCGTCAATCGGCAAGGTTTCAGGATCACCATAAACCGTTGCCGACGAGGAAAAAATAAAGTTTTTAACTTTATGTGCTGCCATGACCTCAAGTAAGGTAATCGTACCGCTAACGTTATTACTATAATACATTAAGGGCTTAGCAACAGATTCGCCGACCGCTTTTAAACCGGCAAAATGAATCACACCAAAGAATTGATGAGCTTTGAATATTTCTTGTAATAAATCAGCATCCCGTATATCGCCTTGAATAAACTCAATGGGCTTGTCAATCAGTGCAGAGACACGGTTAAGCGCTTCACGGCTACTATTAGACAAATTATCATAAACCACAATATCGTAACCTGCTTGATGCAGAGCGATACAGGTATGCGAGCCAATATACCCTGCACCACCCGTTACTAATATTTTATTTCTCATATCATCATCCAAAGCCGTTTTCAAAACAAAAAAAGACACCCCATTGTAGGGGTGTCTTTAGTGTATATCAAGTGAGCTTAGCGCTTAAAAACGAACTTATGTTTTTAACTTTGTTATGACTTACCAGCCTGTTACTTCTTTTAGTTTCTCACCCAATTTTGATGGGTCACGCGTGTAAGCAATGCCTGCCGCTTCGAACGCTTTAAATTTATCTTCAGCAGTACCTTGACCACCAGAGATGATAGCGCCGGCATGACCCATACGCTTGCCTTCAGGAGCCGTAACACCAGCGATATAACCAACTACTGGCTTAGTTACATGGTCTTTGATGTAAGCAGCTGCTTCTTCTTCAGCAGTACCACCAATCTCACCGATTAGGATAATAGCTTCAGTTTGTGGATCTTCTTGGAACAATTTCAAAGCATCAATTTGGTTCATACCAGGGATTGGATCGCCACCGATACCGATACAAGTTGATTGACCAAAACCAAGCTTAGTGGTTTGAGCAACGGCTTCATAAGTCAAAGTACCAGAGCGTGAGATGATGCCCACTTTACCTGGCTGATGAATATGACCTGGCATGATGCCGATTTTGCACTGACCTGGAGTGATAACACCTGGGCAGTTAGGACCAATCAGACGTACATCGCCTGCTTCTTCTAAATAACGCTTAGCTTTTAGCATATCAAGCGTTGGTACGCCTTCAGTGATCACAACAATCAGCTTCACACCAGCGTCAATCGCTTCAACGATAGAATCTAGTACAAATGGTGCTGGTACATAGATAACAGAAGCGTCAGCTTGGGTAGCTGCCATTGCTTCTTTCATGGTGTTGAATACTGGCAAACCTAAATGCGTTTGACCGCCTTTACCAGGTGTTACGCCGCCAACAACTTTAGTACCATATTCGATGGCTTGTTCTGAATGGAACGTACCATTTTTACCAGTAAAACCTTGTACCAATACTTTGGTATCTTTATCAATTAATACACTCATTACTTTATCCTTGTATGCGGTTGTCTTGTAGGCATCTGCCCATCCTGCGTTAAATGTTAACGACTAAGAATGACAGCAGATGCCTGTTACGCTTGGGCAATTAGGCTTTAACAGCGTCAACGATTTTTTGAGCAGCATCTGATAAACCTTGAGCTGAAATCAATTTCAGACCAGAGTCTTCTAAGATTTTTGCGCCAAGCTCAGCATTGTTACCTTCTAAACGGACAACAACAGGTACTGTTACGTTAACTTCTTTGATAGCAGCGATAATGGCTTCTGCAATCATGTCACAACGTACGATACCACCGAAGATGTTAATTAAAACACCTTCTACGCTGCTGTCTTCAAGGATAATCTTGAAAGCTTCAACAACGCGATCTTTAGTTGCCCCGCCGCCAACGTCCAAGAAGTTAGCAGGCTTGCCGCCGTACAATTTGATGATGTCCATCGTTGCCATTGCAAGACCAGCACCGTTAACCATACAACCGATATTACCTTCAAGGGCAACATAGTTTAGGTCAAACTCAGCCGCTTTAAGCTCACGCTCATTTTCTTGTGACTTGTCTTGTAACGCTGCGATTTTAGGCAGACGATATAGAGCATTTGAATCGATACCAATTTTGCCGTCAACACAAACGATTTCGCCATTTTCGCGAACCGCCAATGGGTTGATTTCAAGTAAATCAATGTCGTTTTCGATGAATGCTTGATAAGCACCAGACATCAATTTAACGAATTGATTGATTTGCTTGCCTTCAAGACCCAATTTAAACGCCACTTCACGCGCTTGGAATGGCAATAAACCAACCAATGGATCAATGCTTGTTTTAAAGATTTTTTCTGGCGTATTGTTAGCAACTTCTTCAATATCAACACCGCCTTCAGTTGATGCCATAAACGTCACGCGACGTGAAGAGCGATCAACAACAGCACCAAGATATAGCTCAGTTTGCACTGGGTACATATCTTCTGCAACCAATACGAAGTTCACTGGTTGACCAGCAGCGTCAGTTTGGTAGGTAACTAGGTTAGTACCGATAAGCTCGTCTGCCACTTGCTTCGCTTCTTCACGAGTTTTAACCAATTTCACGCCGCCCGCTTTACCGCGACCACCAGCATGAACCTGTGCTTTAATCACAGCGATATCAGTTGGGTTTTTATCAAAAGCAGCTGCTGCTTCGTCGCCACTATAGGCAATGATGCCTTCTTGAATTGGCAAACCGTAGCTTTTTAGCAGCTGTTTTGCTTGATACTCATGTAAATTCATTGATTGAATCCTTTATTTTTTACTATTAATAAAAAGTGGAAATAAGCACGCGACAACATCAATTTGACGCGCTTTTGACTATGACTGCCCTGCCTATAAACTAATAAGCACGACAGCAACAATCAGGGTAAAGCGTGATTGATTTATTTACGTTTTTTGCGCTGGATGGCGTGAATCGGACGGCCATCAGCTGATAAAGCAGCTTCATGAACCGCTTCTGAGATCGTTGGATGCGCAAAAGTCATCAGTTGCAAATCTTCAATACTAGAAACAAACTCCATCGCAATCATACCTTGATGGACAATATCTCCAGCACCAGCAGCGATAGCATGCATACCTAGTAGACGATCCGTCTTAACATCAGCAACGACTTTGATAGAGCCTTCGCCTTCACTTTGAGCCAAGGCACGACCGTTAGCTGCTAAGCTGAATGAACCCGTTTTAACTTCAAAACCGGCCTCAGTAGCTTCTTGCTCAGTCATACCTACCCATGCAATTTCTGGATGCGTATAGATGACATTAATAATAGTGTCATAGTTCACTTGGGCTTTTTCGCCATGAATGCGCTCAACGGCCATGATGCCTTCTTCTGACGCTTTGTGCGCAAGCATTGGGCCACGTACTAAGTCGCCGATAGCATAAACGCCATCAAGGTTGGTTTTACATTGATCGTTAACATCAATAAGACCACGTTCGGTCAATTGAATACCACTGTCTTCACCAAGTAGTTTTTCAGAATAAGCACGACGACCAACACAAACAATCAGCTTATCAAAACGCTGCTCTGATGACTCGCCTTTGTTCTCACTAGTGACCACAACTTCATCACCATCGATTTCAGCTTTGATAACTTTGGTATCAACACGGATATCAAGACCTTGCTTTTTGAACATTTTAGCAGCTTCTTTAGCGATATCTTTATCAGCAGCAGCTAAGAAGCTAGGTAGCGCTTCATAAACAACTACTTCTGAACCTAAACGACGCCATACAGAGCCTAGCTCAAGACCGATAACACCAGCACCGATTACGCCTAAACGCTTAGGTACTTCATTGAAATCTAATGCACCCGTTGAGTCAACGATACGGTCATGATCAGTCTTAGCAACTGGAATATCGATAGGAATAGAACCTGAGGCAAGGATGACGTTCTTTGCGGTAATAGTAGACTCAGCAGCATCTTCAGCTGTGAATTTAACTTTTTTATCACTACCTTTACCGTCAACTAAAGTACCCCAGCCTTGTAGCCAGTCAATGCCATTACCTTGGAATAAACCGGCAATACCACCCGTTAATTGCTTAACAATCGCTTCTTTACGGCCGATCATGGTTTCGATATCGATAGCAACATCACCAGTGCTGATACCATGCTCAGCAAGGTCATGCTTAGTTGCTTCGTAACGATGCGAACTATCAAGTAAGGCCTTTGATGGGATACAACCAACGTTTAAGCAAGTACCGCCAAGTGCAGGCGTGCCTTTATAAATACGTTTTTCAATACAAGCCACGCTCATACCTAGTTGAGCTGCACGGATAGCAGCTACATAACCACCAGGACCGCCGCCGATAACGACTAAATCATAATTATCTTTCATAATATGCTTCCATGTTTTATTTATGGTTTACTCTGCAGCTCATTAATAAATCAGGACAAAATAAACTCACCGTATGAGTACTGCATAGCTAATACGCTATCTCATTGAGGTATGACTATTTGTCGATAATTTATAGTGATGAATAACTGCTAGATTAGCTCAGGTCATTGCCTGCACGGCAATAAGATATAAATAATAGCTAAGATAGCTATCGTTAACAAAGATAAAAAGCTTGTATCGGTCATTACCAATACAAGCTTAAAAAATTAAAGATCTAAAAGTAGCATAGTAGGGTCTTCAACCAACTCTTTAATAGTAACTAAGAATTGTACCGCTTCTTTACCATCAATCATACGGTGGTCATAAGACAAGGCAAGATACATCATTGGTAAGATTTTAACTTCACCATTAACCGCCATTGGGCGATCATTAATAGCATGCATACCAAGAATAGCAGTTTGTGGTGGGTTCAAAATAGGCGTTGACATGAGTGAACCAAATACGCCGCCGTTTGAAATGGTGAACGTACCGCCAGTCATATCATCTAGACCAAGTTTACCTTCTTGTGCTTTGCCACCGAACTCACGAATCTTGGCTTCAACATCAGCCATGCTCATCTGATCAGTATCACGCAATACTGGCACGACAAGACCACGATTAGAAGATACCGCAACACCGATATCATAGTAACCATGATAGACGATATCATTACCATCTAACGATGCGTTCACTGCTGGGAAACGTTTTAATGCTTCTGTTGCAGCTTTTACGAATAACGACATAAAGCCCAAACGCGTACCATGACGCTTTTCGAACTGATCTTTATACTTACTACGCATATCCATCAACGGCTTCATGTTGACTTCGTTAAACGTGGTTAACATTGCCGTTTCTTGAGACGCGGCTAGTAAACGATTGGCAACTGTCTTACGTAAACGCGTCATTGGAACACGACTTTCACTACGCTCACCAACTGATTCAGCGACAGGACGACCACTGTCAGTTTTGATGCTACTGTCAGCTTTTAAGGTTGGGCTGCTCATGTCACTCTTAGTAACACGACCGCCGCGACCACTACCTTCAACGGCTTTAGGATCAACGCCAGATTCTTTAGCCGCTTTGCGCACTGCTGGGCTTTGATCTTTATGATCAGCTTCTACGCCGCCGGTACTAGCAGTTGCTTGTACTGGTGCGCCGCCATCAGTCGCTTGTTTTTCTTCAACTGGAGCGGCTGCAGGTGCTGCACTAGCGCTTGCGCCAGCTTCAAATTCTGCAATCAACTCATCAGACAAAACGATATCATCAACGTGCTTGACGATTCTAGTCACAACACCATTGTCAGGTGCAACAACTTCTAATACCACTTTATCAGTTTCGATTTCAGCCAATAAGTCATCACGGTTAACTTGCTGACCTTCAGTGACATGCCATTCAACGATTGTGCCATCGGCAACCGATTCTGGAAAAACGGGGGCTTTAATCTCAGCCATCGATATACTCCTTAGATTTGGATATTACTATTTATTATTAAGTCGTGATGGGCAATCAGTATTTATCATAGGTTGCACTATTAATAATACAACCTGATGAATAGTTTGATAGTGCCTGACTGCCATCGCCTGATTGATATAACTTGTGTTAGTCGCTTTTATCTTGCTAGCTTTGGTACTAGTGATTCTTGTTCAGATAAATTATTTAGCCAATTCATCAACACTAATACCAAGTCCACCAGCAATTAATGCTTGCTGCTGCTGAAGATGTATTTTTGCAGAACCTGTCGCAGGTGCTGCACTTGCAGGACGCGCAACCGGCTCCATTACTTTTGCTCTGGTTGGATGCGGGACAACAATGCGGTACATGTGCGGTGCTAGATAATACCAAGCGCCTTGGTTCAATGGCTCTTCTTGCGTCCAGACAATTTCAGCTAGATTACTGTATTTTTCAATTTCAGCGATCAAACGTTTTTCTGGTAAAGGATAGAGCTGTTCGATACGAACGATTGCCACATGATCAAGACCTAACGCGCGACGCTGTTCTAGTAAGTCATAATAAACCTTACCACCACATAGCACTAAGCGTGTGACTTTGTCGGCATTTTGCTGATCAATTTCTGGTAATACCGTCTCAAACTTACCGTTAGCCAATTCTTCTAACTGTGAAGTCGCAAGCTTATGACGCAGTAGGCTCTTCGGTGACATAACAATCATTGGCTTACGGCTTGGGCGTACCGCTTGACGACGTAGCGCATGATATATTTGTGCTGGGGTCGTTGGGGTAATGACCTGCATATTCTCTTCTGCACACAGCTGTAAGAAACGCTCAAGACGCGCTGAAGAATGCTCAGGACCTTGACCTTCAAAACCGTGTGGCAACAACATGGTCAAGCCGCAAACGCGCTGCCATTTGGTCTCGCCACTGGCAATAAACTGGTCAATAACCACTTGCGCGCCGTTGACGAAGTCACCAAACTGCGCTTCCCAGATAACTAAAGCATTTGGAACGGTAGTGGCGTAACCATATTCAAAAGCCAGTACCGCTTCTTCTGACAATAACGAGTTATAAGTGGCAAAGCGCGCTTGCGTTTCACTCATATGAGCAAGTGGCACATACATGCTGCCATCGTCCATATTGAACAATTCACTATGGCGATGTGAGAACGTACCACGACCCACATCTTCACCAGTGATACGAACCAACACTTCATCATGATCGACCAAAGTAGCGTACGCTAAAGTTTCCGCGGCACCCCAGTTTAATGGCTCTTCACCAGTTTGCATGGCTAAACGCTGTTCAACAACTTTTTGAACCTGACGCTGTAGCTTGTAGCCTTCTGGCATTTCTGCCATACGACGACCATACGCTTTTAATTTTTCGATATCAACACTGGTATCCCATTCGTCAACCAAGTCGTGACCTAAATAAGGCGTCCAATCAACAAACATCTCCGTATTCGGTTCAAGAACCAGAGAGTTCGCTACATATTCGCCACGGTCTAATGATTCACGATATTCATCTTCGTATCTTGCTTCATCTGCCGCAGTGATAACACCTTCTGCAATCAGTTTTTGCGCATACAGTGTACGCGTCGTTGGTAATTTTTTAATGACCGCATACATAAGCGGTTGGGTAGCTGATGGCTCATCGGCTTCGTTATGACCGTTACGGCGATAACAGAACAAATCGATAATGATATCTTTGCCAAATTCATGACGGTAATCAAGCGCAAGCTGCGCGGCAAAGATGACAGACTCAGGATCATCACCGTTTACGTGTAGGATAGGCGCATGTACCATTTTCGCCACATCAGTACAGTATTCAGTCGAACGCGCATCTTCTTGACGACTGGTAGTAAAGCCGACTTGGTTATTGATAACAATACGTACTGTTCCGCCCGTGGTATAAGCACGAGTTTGTGACATCTGGAACGTTTCTTGTACCACACCTTGACCAGCAAATGCCGCATCACCATGAATAACAATCGGTAGTACTAAGTTACCAGTAGTATCATCACGACGCACTTGACGCGCACGTACTGAACCTTGGATGACTGGTGACACAATCTCAAGATGCGAAGGGTTAAAGCCTAACGCTAGATGTGCTTCGCCACCTGGGGTCATGACGTTAGAAGAATAACCGTTGTGGTATTTAACGTCGCCTGAGCCTTTTTCTGGCTGTACCTTACCGTCAAACTCATCAAATAAGTCAGCGGGGTTTTTACCCAACACGTTAACCAAAAGATTTAAACGTCCACGGTGCGCCATACCAATGACGACTTCTTTAGTACCATAACCACCAGCACGCTGAATGATTTCGTTAATCGCAGGAATAAAGCTTTCGCCACCTTCCAGACCAAAACGCTTCACACCCGTATATTTACGCGCTAAATATTTTTCAAGACCTTCAGCCGCAGTCAAACGCTCAAGAATAGACAAACGCTTTTCTTTATCGAATATGATATGACCGTGGTTGGTTTCTAGATATTTTTCCATCCAACGCTTTTCAGTGCTGGTAGTCACGTGCATGTATTCAATACCGATATGACGGCAATACACACGCTCCATAATCTCGATGATTTCGCGTAATGGTGCTTCAGACTTACCAATACTTAAATCGCCCGTAGAATATACGGTATCAAGATCAGCATCCGATAGACCATGATAGGCTAACGTTAAATCTTCAACCGCAGCACGTGGATGCAGCTCTAATGGATCCAACTTCGCGCGGCGATGACCACGACGACGATAAGCAGAAATAAGCTGTTGTACGCCCATTTGCTTAGGGTCGGCAGCGTTCGATGAGCCGACAGTACCAGTGGCTACCGGCTTTCCTTTATTAGCGGTTTGATTACGCGCAAGCAGTAAAAACTGGTCTTGAATCGCGTTATGCTTAGCGTCATTAGGAGATTGGTATTGTTTAAAATAATCTTGCCAATCCGCATCGACACTATCAGGGTCGCTTAGGAACTGCTCATAGAGGGATTCAATGTAATGGGCATTGTCAGCAGCGAGTTCGGTTTGTCCGGTGTCGGCTGATTTTTTAGTTATACTATTCATAATAATCGTCTATTTGATAGATAAATGAATGGAATCGTGCTTATTGTTGTGTGATCCGTCGTATGCTGGGCGCTTAGACAAATTGGCGGTTACCATGGAGTACTGTTTGCTAGGAAAGCGATTGCTAGTAGGGGCTATTGTTGACTGTAACACTTATCTACCGTACCTAAATCTTATAAGATTTGCATTTATAAAATTTTAGAGTATGACCCACTTTATGACTATCAAATCGATAAACGCAAAGTGACTCTATTAAGTAATGATTAATAAAGTGACTCTATTAAGTAATGATTAATTAAGTACCGGTTACAGTCTTCATTATTTGCGAACGTTCGGTCTTGTTTACTGCCTCGTTCCACAAAATTAATCTATATATACTGACATCAGCCATAACCCAAACCACTAATACTTTTCAATAAAAGCCTTAGTAATCAGTTATTTCGTTCAGCTAGCCGATAAATCAGCTATTTCCTGCTGCAAAAGTCTTTCCTTGACCAATAAACGCTGTTTTTGTGCCAAACATACATTGCTATCTAGGGTAGCATGGATAAATAACCTGACATAGTTTGTTTGTTCAATACTAGGTATTTATATAATAAATAGTCACTATCGCTAACATTCTTACTATGTTTGTACCTTCTGCCACTGCTGTACAAGTCTTACCTCAGACTAAAATCAGTCTTGATTAAGAGCAGATAAATTTTACCGCTGCTATGATAGCACTTTTATTGTAATATTTTTATCACAAGTTTACAGATATTCATATTTTTTTGGTAGTTTATTATTACAGCTTTCTAAGTTAGTGAGTAAGACTATTATATTAGCGTTATTTGTGACTTCTAAGCACTTTATATAATTGCATGATGATAATGGTAGTTTAAAGTAAAAATGTGAATGCTTACAGGCGATCAACGCGATACTATTCTATATTTACATTCCGTTATCTAGCCGTTATATAAAGGTAATTTATCTAATGCTTTCGTTATTTGCTGCTTTCGTTACCCACTACTTTAGTTATCCACTGCCTTGCTGATAATAAAAAAACACCGCTCGATTATCGAACGGTGTTTTTTTATTTATACAATATAACGTTAAATACTAGGGTTTAGAAATACCAGCATTTAGCCGGCTTGATCAATCAACAAGTTACGTAGATTGCCAATGGCTTTGGTTGGGTTCAAACCTTTTGGACAAACCATGACACAGTTCATAATGCCACGACAGCGGAATAAGCTGAACGGGTCGTCTAAACGTGCCAGACGCGCGCGCGTATCCGTATCACGACTATCCATAACAAAACGGTTGGCATTTAATAAAGCGGCAGGCCCTAAGAATTTATCAGGGTTCCACCAAAATGAGGGGCAACTGGTTGAACAGCAAGCGCATAAAATACACTCGTACAAACCATCCATTTTTTCCCGTTGCTCAGGTGACTGCAAACGCTCGGTTGGTGGCGCTGGCTGGTCATTGATTAGGAACGGATGTATCTTTTCGTATTGCTCGTAAAACTGGTTCATATCGACGACCAAGTCGCGAACCACTGGCAAACCCGGTAATGGACGAACGGTTACTTTTTCAGGCAAAGTATTCATGTTGATAAGACATGCTAGACCATTCTTACCATTGATATTCATACCATCCGAGCCACAAATGCCTTCACGGCACGAGCGACGGAAAGTAATGGTTTCATCTTGCGTTTTTAGGCGTAATAACACGTCAAGTAACATACGATCTGAGTCAAGTAGCTCAATCGTATAGGTTTGCATACGCGGCGCGGCGTCCTGATCAGGATCGTAGCGATAGATTTCGATGGTGCGAGTACCACGGCTCATAAGCTAAACTCCACACGTAGGTGATGGCGGGCAGACAAAAAATTTCTTATGTCAGTACTAGAGCAATTTTTTTTATCGCGATAGCACTGACTTAATATTGTTGCTAGCGGTCACCTTTTTAATAAATTAATAAGGGATAACACGTTTAAGATATTCGTGCCTATAACATACACGATTACTTATTTTGCTAATCATTACACGAATTAGTAGACGCGAACTTTTGGTTCAACATAATCTACGGTCAGTGGAATTTTACGCACTGGTTTATAGATGATTTTGTTACCTTCAGCATACCATAAGGTATGTTTCATCCAGTCGTGATCGTTACGACCGTTTGGTGCGTAGTCATCATCTTCAGGACGGTCATAGTCCGCCACACTATGCGCGCCGCGACTTTCATGACGATGTGCTGCCGATACCATGGTCGCTTTCGCTACTTCATATAAATTTGCCACTTCAAAAGCTTCAATACGCGCGGTGTTAAAGACTTGTGATTTGTCCGCAAGATGAATTTGGTCAATCTTATCTTCTAAGGCAAGAATTTGTTTGACACCTTCATCCATCATGGCTTGGGTACGGAAGACGCTAGCATGTGTTTGCATGATTGAGCGAATTTCATCCGCCACTTCTTGCGCATTGTAGCCTGAGGTTGACTGCTGCAATTTATCCAGACGCTTAACCGTGTTATCAAGTACATGAGGATCTAATGGTTTATAGTCATGGTCAGCATGATGGAATTCATCAACAATATGTTTACCAGCGGCACGACCGAAGACCACTAAATCAAGTAGTGAGTTCGTACCTAGACGGTTAGCACCGTGGACACTGACGCAAGCACATTCACCAATGGCGTAAAGACCTTTAACCACATTGCCTTTAGTATATAAGCCTTCCTCATCCGTACCGGCTTCTAAATCCGGTGTAATCACTTGACCATGAATGGTGGTAGGAATACCGCCCATCATATAGTGAATAGTCGGAATAACCGGAATCGGCTCTTTGGTAATATCAACGTTTGCAAAGTTTTTGCCAATCTCAAATACCGATGGCAAGCGCTTCATAATGGTTTCAACACCCAAATGGGTCATGTCCATTACGATATGGTCAGCGTTAGGTCCACAACCACGACCTTCTTTGATTTCTTGATCCATAGAACGAGAAACCAAGTCACGTGGTGCCAAGTCTTTTACGGTTGGCGCATAACGCTCCATAAAGGCTTCGCCATCTTTATTACGTAAGATTGCGCCTTCACCGCGGCAACCTTCCGTCAATAGTACACCTGCACCATGAACGCCCGTTGGATGGAACTGCCAGAACTCCATATCTTGTAAGGGAATCCCGGCACGCACTGCCATGCCGATACCGTCACCGGTATTGATATAAGCGTTGGTAGAGGCGGCAAAGATACGACCTGCACCGCCTGTTGCCAGTACGGTAACTGGAGATTGGAATACCGCAACCGTACCAGTTTCTTGCTCAATCGCAATCACGCCATTGATATTACCAGCGTCATCTTTAATTAAATCAAGAGCAATCCACTCGATAAAGAACTCAGTTCCTTGCTCAAGGTTTTTTTGATATAACGTATGCAATAATGCGTGACCTGTACGGTCAGCCGCAGCGCAAGCACGTTGGACGGCTTTTTCACCGTAGTTTGACGTATGACCCCCAAACGGACGCTGATAAATCGTACCATCTTCATTACGGTCAAATGGCATGCCCATGTGCTCAAGCTCATACACCACTTTTGGTGCTTCACGACACATGAACTCAATAGCGTCTTGGTCACCCAACCAATCTGAGCCCTTAACGGTATCATAAAAGTGAAAATGCCAGTTATCGTTACTCATATTACCCAAGCTAGCACCAATGCCACCTTGAGCAGCAACAGTATGTGAACGCGTTGGGAACACTTTCGTAATTACCGCCACCTTCATGCCCGCTTGCGCTAAATGCAAAGATGCTCGCATACCTGAACCACCACCGCCTACGATGACCGCATCGTAATTGAGGGTTTTGATGTTGCTAATCGTATTATCTTGTCTTGTCGCCATTACTGTTTTCCTAATGCCTGTTAATGCCTGTGAAGTAAATACAAAAGCTGCTTAATTAAAGGATAAAACCAAGAAATAGTATTCCTCAAACAGCCTTCAACCACTTACTAAAATTTGCATAATCATCGTTATATAGTGTGTTGCTGATTAGAATATGAACCCGCTCAACACTGTTTGATGACGTTAATCTGGCTAGTGACCTATTGCTGTTCAGGACTTAAGTGGCAAACAAAGCTGACCACGAAATCAGTCCATACACAAGGTCGGTCAATAAAGGTTTAAAAATTAATTTAAAAGTTAAACAGCAACGACACCGAAGCCATTACCCCAAAAAATCATGATGCCCCAAAATAGAAAAACTAAAATGGCGATAATCATCAATGTCTGTAATACTAAACGTAGGCTTGATGCGCCTGCGCCCAACTTGCCTGTGGTAATGTAATCAGTAAATACCGTCCACATTCCAATCCAAGCATGACCGGCAAGGGATAAAATAGCCACCAAGCTGAATAGGCGCATCGGTAAGCTGTTCATAAATGCTGACCATTGATAAAAATCTACATTACTGTGTGTCAAAAAGAACCCGAGTAGTACCACGCTGTAAACCGCTAGCACGACGGCACTGATACGCTGGACAATCCAATCACGCGAGCCTGAGCTGGTCAGACCGGTGGCGCTTTTGATACTTGAATCATTTTTAATCATTAGAACATCACCCATACAAATGACGCGGCAATTAGAATGGCGGCAATCACGAAGCTGACGATAGACGCCGTACTTGCAGACTTAAATTCTTCGTTCGTGCCCATATCAGCAAATAAATGCTTCATACCCATCACAAAGTGATAAGCAATGGCCGCGACAAATATCCACGCCAAAAAGCGTACGAGTACGTTATCGAACACCGTCTCAAAGCTCTCAGGCGACGCCAAAGAATTCTGTAATAGCCATAACATGACAGGAATCAGTAAAAATAAGATAATGCCAGATATACGATGCAGAATTGAAGCAATCGCAATCGGTGATCTATTAACGCTAATCACTTGGCTCAGAGGCAGATTTATGGGTCGGTTGCTTTTCAAAGCGGGCATCCTTTTGCGGTTATACTCGAGTAGTGGCTTATGGTTTGGTAATCGGCTACCACACACACCTAACCCCACACGAGACGAATAAAATAAGGAAGAGCTGGCTGACTTTATTACGGTCGTATATTGTTACTCTCGTACACATTCATAATACGTAATAAAGCATTATTAATCGTGCACTTATATTCAGTGAATGCTACTGCTGAACGGTTTTATAAAATAGTTAACAATCACTATAGGTTCTAAATTCACATCGTCATTCATTGCAATAGCGATTCTATAAGTGACAGGTCAATGCTAATAATTGCCTTAGCACAAAAAATATGGCACTGCTTAATCATCTTTTATTAAGAAAAACTACACAACTACCACTATAAAAATAGAACAATTAACTGCAACATTCAAGCAATAAACCTTGGTTAAGTGTATAAAATATCTGATCAATCGTAACAAAAAATGCGAGCATACAATGTTACAAATGCGAGCGTTTAGTGTTACAAGATAGATTAGCTATTTTATTAATAAGTACAAACAGGATTAATTTGCATAAAATGAGCGATATTCAATCATGTTAATTATAAAATGGCTGACCATTAATTACAAACTTATCCCATAAATAGCAAACATATCTCTAATATGAACAAAAATTGAGAATTTACTCACATGAATAACATTTTAATTTTTATGATTATCAGACAAAACATCATGACATGAATGTGCTGTTAGGTATGCCCTGTCTATTTTTGCCCAATTTTTTTCTAAAACTTATCATCCATATCTTATTAAAAAGATTCAGTCTTTATCAGGATAACCAACATTCTCTTGGTTCGTAAAAACGTTAAAAATCATGCAAAATTACGAACCAGACATATTTTGATACAAAAATTACAGTCAGTAACTGCCACGAAAGCACGTAAATTGGGCGATCTGCTGCGAAAACTCTTTTCAAATGTTGCAGCTTTACTGTTAAGATAACCAGATTATTAAATTAGTTGAATAAATGTTTGTGTATTTAACTAGTGATAACGCGACGAAATATGTCGATAGCATCTTTACTCTAAAAAACCAATGGAGAGGAAATTATGGCTGAGAATAATGCCACCCTAACAGTAGATGGTAAGGATTACCAACTTCCTATTACTGAAGGTACTTTAGGTCCGTCAGTTATCGATGTCGCTGCTTTTCAAAAAGCGGGCTACTGGACTTATGATCCAGGCTTTATGGTAACGGCTCCTGTTGAGTCAAAAATTACGTTTATCGATGGCGGCAAAGGTGAGCTATTGTATCGTGGCTATCCTATCGATCAGTTGGCGAACAATGCTGAATATTTAGAAGTCGCTTATGCGTTGATTCATGGTGAGCTGCCAAACGCTGAGCAAAAAACAGAGTTTTATAAAAAAATTCATAGCCATACTGCGGTACACGATCAATTACGTAAGTTCTTCGAAGGTTTTCGCCGCGATGCTCATCCAATGGCAATTATGGTTGGTGTCGTTGGTGCTTTATCAGCGTTCTACCATGAAGGCTTCGACGTTAACGACGTGCGCCATCGCGAAATCACTGCGATTCGCCTAATTGCTAAAATGCCAACGCTTGCCGCGATGAGTTATAAATACTCACAGGGTGAACCGTTCATGTACCCACGTAATGACTTTACTTACGCGGAAAATTTTGTTTATATGATGTTTGCAACGCCTGCTGATGTTAATTTCCAAGTGAACCCAATCATCGCTAAAGCATTAGACAAAATCTTCACGTTGCATGCCGATCATGAACAAAACGCTTCAACGTCTACCGTACGTTTGGCTGGTTCTACGGGTGCAAACCCTTACGCTTGTATCGCTGCGGGTATTGCTGCGCTATGGGGTCCATCACATGGCGGCGCGAACGAAGCTGTTCTTGAGATGTTAGATGAAATCGGTACGGTTGAAAACGTTCCTGCATTTATGGAAAAAGTGAAGAGCCGTGAAGTGAAGCTTATGGGCTTTGGTCACCGTGTTTATAAAAACTTTGACCCACGCGCACAAGTATTAAAAGAAACTTGTGATGAAGTATTACACGCGTTAGGTATCAACGATCCTAAGCTTGAGCTGGCAATGGCACTTGAGAAAATCGCCCTTGAAGACCCGTTCTTCATCGAGCGTAACTTGTATCCAAACGTTGACTTCTACTCTGGCATCATTCTAAAAGCCATTGGTATCCCAACGTCAATGTTTACCGTTATCTTCTCATTAGCACGTACCTCTGGTTGGATCAGCCATTGGTTAGAGATGCACAGTGAACCGTTCAAAATCGGTCGTCCACGTCAGTTATATACTGGTGAGACGCAACGCGATTTCGTTGAAATCGAAGACCGTAAATAAGTATAGACGTCAGTTCATAATATTAATTTAATAAAAAATCCTGCCATGTGCAGGATTTTTTATGGGAAATGATATCGACTATTGTTATAAATTAATTTTTCTTAAGGATAGTTTGTTATATCTCAGGCTTACTTAAACTCTTTTAGCGTTTGCTCATATTTAGCAATTTGTTCATCATAGCCTTTAATGGTCTCATCAAATTTGCTCATTAATCCTTCAAACTCTTGTTGCTGGCTGCGTTTCATTTGTTGCATATCGAGCGCCTGTTGCACTTCTATTTGCTGCCATACTTGATGCTGTATGATTAAGCGACCAAGCGCAGGGCTTTTGATGGTCAAGCGTTCGGCAATTTCAGAATGTTCAAATAGCTGTGGTATTAAAGTAGCGATATTTAACAACGTATCTGCGTCTTGTGCACTCAATGCTTCTGATGCGGGCTGATAAAGGGCTTGCAAAGCGTGTTGGTAACTTTTAATGATTTGAGCTTCGGTCAGAATTTTTGGTTCACGGGGCTCAAGACTCAGGCGTTTTAACACTTCTAAATCACGTTCACCCACTTCAGTGCTAGTATTTATTTCTGAGTCAGTTTTTGGGCTGGCAATAGTTGCTTGGGCTTTAGCGTTACTATCCGTTTCAGGTGATGAGCCATCTGCATGAGGCGCTAATGAGACGTTGCCAATATCTGCGGCATCTGCGGCTTCGAGCGATGCATATTCTGCTTGCAAGCGCCGTTGTAACCCTTGCATCTGCGTGACATATAATGGTTGGAACTGCGCGATACGAGCAGCGGCTGAGTCGCTCTGTACAATGGGTTTGTTCGCATCAGTTTGCTGTTGCTCTGTGGTTTTGGGAGTACTATTTTCTGTCGTTGATTCAGTTTGTGGCTGGCAAGCACTGAGCAATAAGGTTCCTGCCAACATAGTCGCAAGAAGCGTAGATTTTTGCCGTCTATGATTGGTCACTTTGCGATTAACCATTGCCCTATCATGAAAGGCGGTATCAGGCGTTGGTGTCAAAAACGTAAACATCACGGCACAGTTCCTATTTTAAAAGCTAAAAATTAAAGGTGAAAATATGTATATGTATTGGCTGCGTTCATAAATTGCGTTCATCAATTGTATTGATAAATCATGAGACAAACATCATGGCGGCTATTAGTCGTTGTTGAAGAGGACACTATAAATACGGTGTTCGTACACTACGCATTAGCACTGGTTTTAGTCTGTAAAAATGGAATACATGCCACCAGTAATTCACAATCTTGACCGCGCTGCTGACGTACAAAATAATCCTGCACCATGCGCGCTTGCTGCTCAATACCATAATTAAAAAAGGGCTTGCCCGCTATTAATTCATAGCTATAACGCCGATTCAATAAGGCACCGCGCACGACATTAAGTCCCTGCTGCAGTTGCCAAACGTGCGTCAACTCATGAATGAGCCAACTTTGCTTGCGTAGTGACTCTGCGGTAAAGTCAACAATCCAATCCGCACGATTAAAATAAATATTACCGTTAGGACTGACGGCATAGGTCTTCAGCACCCACCATGCCGTTTTTAGCTGTACGTTATCAAGCTGAATAGTGTCACCAAATACCGAGCGCGCAAGGGCAATTTCCGCCGTATTTAATTTGCGTGTCTGCTTTGGATGGAATTGAAAAAATAAGCAACGTCGCTTTGATGGTTCAGACGGGCTAGTAGATGAATTAACGTTTTGCCTTGGCATGGTGAGTAGTTGACTCCATATCTATGATTCGATGTATGATTCGATGTCGCATTATAGTTATAAGATGATTCGTTATTATCGATACGACATTAATAGGGCTGATAACGCTAAATTAAAAGCGCTTAGGACATAAGCTGTACACTTACGTGACTTTCCTTAACGTGGTTTTGCGTTAGTCTATTTATTGTTTTACCTGTTTTGTCTGTTTGAGTAGTTATTTTGCCTGTTTTGGCTTTATCGTCTTTGGTTTTATGGTCATTTTTCAAACCTCTTTTTTAGTAGCGAGTGCCTTATGTCATCATCTTTCCATGCCGATACGCCCCTTGCGCAGCGCATGCGCCCTACTTCCCTTGATGCCATTATTGGACAGCTGCATTTATTAGCAACGGGTGCGCCGCTACGACGTTTAGTTGAGCAAGGGCATTTGCCATCGATTATTTTGCATGGTGAAGCGGGTATTGGTAAAACCACGATTGCGATGTTACTTGCCGCGGCGGTGGGACGACCTTTTCATGCGTTATCGGCGCTCAATACCGGCGTCAAGCAATTGCGCGAGGTATTAGACAGTAAAGATTCATTGAACTTTGAGTCTCCGGTAGTATTTATTGATGAGATTCACCGTTTTAATAAGGCACAGCAGGATGCCTTGTTAGGTGCGGTGGAATCAGGTGACATTACCTTGATTGGCGCGACCACGGAAAACCCTTCCTTTAGTGTCAATAATGCGCTGCTGTCACGCTGCCAAGTGTACCGTTTAGAGCCGCTGAGCGCGGAGCAAATTGCAACGGTGCTACAGCGTGCCATTACTGAAGATTATCAGCTAAAATGCCTTGATATCAACTTACAAGCTGAGCACTTTATCAGTGAATTGGCGCATGGCGATGCCCGTAAAGCGTTAAATTTATTAGAGTTAGCGATTCAAACCGCTGACCCAAAACAATCGCCACTCATTATTGATGACGCATTAATTGGGCGCGTGGCTCAAACGGCATTGGTACGTTATGACAAAGATGGCGAGCAGCATTATGATATGGTTTCAGCGCTGATAAAATCGGTGCGCGGCTCTGACCCTGATGCTGCGTTATATTGGATGGCGCGAATGCTAGTAGGCGGTGAGCCTGCTGATTTTATCGCACGGCGGTTGGTGATATTAGCCAGTGAAGATATCGGCAATGCCAATCCCAATGCCCTATTGCTCGCCGACACGGCATTGCGTAGTGTGCAATCCATTGGTATGCCCGAAGCGCGCATTATTTTAGGACAAGTAGTGGTCTATTTAGCGACCAGTGCCAAAAGCAACAGCACTTATAATGCCATTAATGCCGCGATGACATTAGCAGAAAAGGATGCTTCTCCTGTACCACTACATTTGCGTAATGGCGTCACCAAACTCATGCGTAATGAAGGCTATGGTAAAGGCTACGCTTATCCGCACCATTATCCCAATCACTATTATCCGCAATCCTATTTGCCAGATAATTTAGTCGGTACTCGTTTTTATGAATTTGCAGACAATCAGCGCGAGCAACACAGTAAGCAATTTATGGACTGGCTAAAAAACCAAGCAGCCAGTAATCAATAAGGCTGGTAATAAGTAAGTAGTCACTCTCTTAACATTCTCCTTGTCGTACTTTTATTTTAATGATAAATGACTTTTACTAAGCACTACAGCACACGGTTCAATCAACTGTTACAATAGACCACGAGTATTTTTAATACCCCTATCTGCTATATATTTATAAATAATAAAATACTGAGACTGTTATGAGTTTAAATACCATTCCTGACATTATTGACGACATTCGTGCTGGTAAAATGGTCATCTTAATGGATGATGAAGACCGCGAAAATGAAGGCGATATTATCATGGCGGCGACCCATGTACGCCCTGAAGATATTAACTTTATGATTACCCATGCACGTGGCTTGGTTTGTTTGACACTTTCACAAGCACGTTGCCAACAGCTTGCGCTGCCACTCATGTCTGACCGCAATGAGGCAAAATTTAGCACCAACTTTACGGTATCTATTGAAGCCGCTGAAGGCGTGACTACCGGTATTTCAGCCGCAGACCGCGCGCGTACCATTCAGGCGGCGGTGGCATCAGCCGCGAAGCCTAGCGACATTGTCCAACCGGGTCATATTTTTCCTATCATGGCGCAAAATGGCGGCGTCTTGCATCGTGCAGGACACACCGAAGCCGGTTGTGATTTAGCGCGTCTTGCCGGACTTGAGCCAGCAGCCGTTATCGTTGAGATTATCAACGCGGATGGTACGATGGCACGCCGCGATGACCTCGAAATATTCGCCAAAGAACATGACATTAAAATCGGTACGATTGCTGACTTGATTAACTATCGTATTGCCAATGAGCAAACGATTGAAGAAGTCGAAGTGCGTCCATTTGCCACTGAATATGGTACGTTTACTTTGTACCGTTTCCGTGAATTTGGTGCGGACGAGACGCATTTAGCCTTGGTTAAAGGCGATGTGAGCACGGGTGTCAGCACCGTACGGGTGCATGGTCTGCATCCTTTACGTGATTTGTTTGCCGCTAAAAATGACGCCACCGGACGTAGTGGCTGGAGTGTACAGTCAGCGTTAGAAGAAATCAGTACCAGTGAGCGTGGGGTGTTGGTATGGATTGGCAGTAATCAGCCGATTGACTTGGGTGATGCGTTAGATAAAGCTGCCGCCAATGAGGCGCTCTCGACCATTACCCAACAGCCGTACCGCAGTATTGGGGTTGGCGCACAGATTTTGCGCCATTTAGGCGTGCGTGATATGCGTTTATTATCATCGCCAATGAAATTTTATGCCTTATCAGGCTTTGAGTTAAACGTGGTAGATTTTGTTCATGCACCTGAGCAAAAATAAGCGTTAATGCCATAATAAGCATTGCTACTATAGCGATGCTTATAGTGTAAAAAACAGAGTATAAAAAAGGCACGCTAGCATCCGTTAGCGTGCCTTTTTGCAGACTTATTAAATAGTTATTAATCAGTTTAAAAACATAACCGTCAGATGACTGTTAAAAAATAGTTATAACTTAGGACTATGCCCCACCTTGTTCTCCAACTCGACCAAACGCGCGCGCTCATCAATAGTCCACGGTACTTTATTTTTGCCCTTGCTATCTAAACGCACGATGACCGCATCGGCAATAGCCACAATGGCTTGTTGCGCACAGCTATAATAACTGTACTCAATGGCAATACTGGTCGTGCCCAAACGCTGACAGCGCACGCCTAATAATAAGGTATCAGGATACGTGACTGGACGTAAATACTGACAGCTCGACTGCGCCAGTACGGTCACCATATTACCATCGAACATACCTAACGCTTGTAGATAGGCGATACGCGCGGACTCGGCATAACGATAATACACCACGTTATTTAAATGGCTAAACGCATCCATTTCGCCCCAATGTATGGGCTGATTATAAATAATAGGATAACCCGCCAATTCTTGTGGTACCTCAGCGCCACTCCCCTGTACGTCGATAAAAGTATTGCGGGTGAGTTTCTTATTATTCATCGTTCACTGCCTATTTTTTGTTTTTTTACGTCTAAAAAGTTTAGCGTTTAGACTGATCTAAAATCTGCGAGGTTAATAACGGTGTCGACGTTGGGGCATTGGCAATTAATTTATCAAGCCCTGCAATCACTTCTGGTATATTTTTTGGCGCTGCCATTGTTACGATACTATTTTGGCTGTCAGCTCCGGAGTCGGTGCTCGATAATTTGGCTGCTGCGGGCGTATCCTTGGCTACCTTATTATTAACAACAGGCTGATTGCTAAGCGCCTTATTGGTAGTTTGCGCCTTATCTTTGGTCGTAGCAGTCGCATCGACTACCAACAGTTGCAATTCATTGCGGGCTTGACGTAAATATTCGGTAAGTTGGTTTTGGTCACGCATATTACTGGCTTGACTGGCTAAATTCAGGGTCATAATGACTTCATGAATCGTCAATTGCTGGCGGGTCAATGCCGTATTGATATTACTACGCTCATGGCTATCATTGCGCTCATGGCTGTGCAAAAACTCTTGGATATTTTGGATAGCAATATTTTGTAATTGCCACGGGTTAGGCTGGGTACTCTGCGCTTGTAAACGTGCAATATCTTTGACCAAGCTTTGTGTAATTACCACGGTCAACGCTGGGGCAATCTCATTACTGCTTTGTGATAGCTGCCATTGCAGTCCACGTAATAAGCCAATCGCGCTCTGATAGTCACTATCAGCCAGCAATCTGTCCGCTGCTTGGATTTGAATCCGCAATAAATCCAGCTGGTTTTGCGCTTGACTACCGATACCTGTGATACCTGTGGCGGTGTTCGGCTCAGCTAAGCTTTGCTGATTAATAGCAAAAAGACGGTCATCCATTTCATTCAACCGCGTCACCACTTGCTCATTGCTTTGCAAGCGCTCATTCATCTGCTGTTGAAAGCGCTGCTGACTGACATACATCCATAGCAATGCGCCAATCATTAGCAACATCAGTAACCACTGCAAACGCAATAATAAAACACTGGCTTGCTGGCGCTGCTGACCTGCCGTAGGCGCATGAGAGGACGTCTTAAATTCGGTTGACATAGAGGCAGTACCGTTATTAATAGATTTGGAAATAAAAGAAAAATAAAATTTAGCGTTGTGCCATTAGGATTGGAGGGCGGCTAAAATGGTCTGAGGGGCTAAATCTTCTACTCGCCAATAACTAAGAGACCGCTCGGCAAGCATATCCGCCAAACGCGCACCCAATACCACGTAGGAAAAATCTGATAACTTAAGCGCTGTGACTTGGTTTAAATTTGTATTGGTATTTAAATTTATATTGGAATCTGAATCGATAGACTGTGCTTGCTCGACCACGCTGAGCCAATGCTCAAATGCCGTGCCACTGCTGATAATCACGACAGGTTTTGGTCGTTGTATAAGCGTGTTATGTGAGACGTTAAATTGCTGTTGCCAGTGCTGATATTGCGCGCTTGCCGTAGCAGGCATGGTACGTTCATACCACGCAATGCTATCAATATGTACGCCGCGCGCTTGTAACGTATCCACCAATAGTCGGCGTCCACCAAGACCACGCCATACCAGTAGCTTATCACCGGCTTGTAAACCTTCAATCTCAGGCATGACCAGCATACCTTCGTTATTAGCAATCGTTGGTTGAAGCACTTGGTAACTGAAAGACGGTAGCGCCACATTATTTAATACAGCTGCCGTCGCTTCACCAACGGCTATTAAATGGCTCGGTGGTTTAGGCAAACTTGCTAATGATTGATTATTAACATCATCATTTTTATTTTCATGCGCCAACGTTTGCCATACCGCCAACCCTGAAGCTGCTGCCGTTGGGCTGACGATAACGAGCGCTTGATATTCTCCTGCCAACCATTGACGCATCAGTGCCATATCAGCATCAGTCACGGGGCGCGGCTGCAAAGCCAACATAGGTATGTCCACCACCGTAAAGCCTGCCGCTTGCAAATGGCAGGTCAATGGCGCGGCACGCTCTATTGGGCGCGTATTAATTACGACGGGTAACGGTGAGGATAAGCTATCACTTGATGGCAAAGACGACAATGAGCGAGACATAAAAACACCACTCTATAAGACTCACGAAATTAAAATAATAATAAAGGATTATCAGCGGCTGGTTTATTCTTCAGGATGATAGATCGCTGCTAAAATAGCACCTGCACCATCGGCAAGCAGCATCGTTGCAACCTCAATACCCAATTGATTGGCTTGCGCTTCTTGCTCTGCTTGCGTGCCACTTAACATAACGCGCTTTTCTGCTTTTAATAAGGCACTGCCATCTGCTTGCCCAACGCGACCGCGCAACCATAAGGTATTACCGTTATCATCATTCGTATAGTCGCTCGCATTATCCGCATGGAGCACGGCATAAGCCGCAATCGGTACTTGGCAACCACCGTCTAAATGGCGATTTAGCGCACGCTCAGCAATCAGGCGAATACGGGCTTGTTCATCGTTAAGTGGTGCTAATAATGCCAATATCTCAGTATCACCCTCGCGACACTCAATCGCTAAAGCACCTTGACCGACAGCAGGCAAACACATATCAATATCCAGCTCGCCACGAATACGCGCGTCAAGCTCAATACGCTGTAGACCACTGGTCGCCAAGATAATTGCATCATACTCGCCAGCATCCAGCTTACCTAAACGCGTCCCCACGTTACCACGTAAGGTTTTGATTTGTAGATCTGGGCGATAGGTTTTAATCTGACACTGACGGCGCAGACTTGACGTGCCTACGATAGCACCTTGTGGTAGCTCATCGATACTATTATAAGTATTGGATACAAAGGCATCGGTCGGCGCGGCACGCTTACAATATGCGCCCAGCATCAAGCCTTCAGGCAGTTGCATCGGCACATCTTTTAATGAATGCACGGCGATATCTGCTTCTTTATCATACATCGCTTGTTCAAGCTCTTTCACAAACAGACCTTTGCCACCGATTTTTGCTAATGGCGTATCCAAAATCTTGTCACCCTTAGTGACAATTTTGAGCAAGTTAATCGTCAAGTTTGGGTACAGCGCTAGCAGACGATCACGAATGTGTTCCGCTTGCCATAATGCCAATGGGCTTTGACGAGTAGCGATATTTAAAGTGCTGATAGTAGGTTGCGGCGTGGTGCTCATAAATGACCTCAATAAGATAAATACTATAGGGTTTGTGCGATGCGCTGACGCAAAAAAATACCCCTATTTAAGCATAAATAAGGGTTTTAAGATATGGGCGGTTTATGAGACGCTTGCTTCTTCATAGACAATGAATAGACGATGCACAGACTATCAGCAGACAATACATGGTTAAGCGCTAGGCTTGGGTTTACATATTTTGAATCTTATCGCGCAGTGCCGGTAAGTGGCGACGGCTGACCGCTAACGTCTCATCAATACCTTTAAAACGCACCTGATATTGACCCGAATCGATCGTTTCTAAGAAATCTAAATAGCTTAAATTGATAATCGCATTACGATGTACGCGGAACAGGCGCTCACTAAATTCTTGCTCAAGCTCTTTTAAGGTGTCATCGATGAGGACGACACCCTCTTTATGATGAACTTTCACATACTTTTGATCCGCCGTACAATAATAGATATCTTTCAAATTAATAAGTTCCACCCCACGATGCGTACGGGCAGCGATATGTTCCCGCAAAGGTCGTGCCGTTGGGTCTTCCAGCTTACGAATTTCATTGAGCTGCGCGGCATTGAGGTTTTTCGCTTTGCCTAAAGCTTCTAGTAGCTCATCTTTATTGGCGGGCTTCAATAAATAACCAATGGCATTGGCTTTAAAAGCGGCAATAGCGTAATGGTCATAAGCGGTGACAAAGATAATAGCAGGAGGATGATCCAGTTCATTTAGTGCCGTCGCGCAGCGAACACCGTCCATCTCTGGCATCCGAATATCCAGTAAAATCACATCGGGCTGCTGCATTTTTACAGCGGTAATGGCTTCAGCGCCCGTCATCGCTTGTGCCACCACTTCATGACCTGACTCTTGTACGATTCTAACCAAACGCTCACGTGCTAATGGCTCATCATCACAAACTACAATGCGCATGTACTTTCCTTTTAAACCGCTTACTGAATAATTTTTTATGATCATTAGTGACGTATATCTTCATACTATTACTATCTTTCTACGATCTTAACCATAGAAAAGAACTAATAACCTAAAGGATTTAAGTTCTATTTGTACCCTTTGAGTTTTATTTGTAATCTTTATGTATCTATAGTACGCCAATTTATGAATAAGAAAAGCGTAATTTATAGAAAACTTTTGTCTATTATTTTATTGATTAAAATAATAGACGATATCAAAGTTGACTTAATATGTTATGCAACAATTGTGCCATTATGATAGGGAAATGTAGAATATGATGGGTAAGTGGTAGCAAATGAGGAAGGTTATATCAGGGAACAATATATAAATAGTTGAGAAACAATGTAAGAATATAAAATCTCACTGCCCATTATAAAAACGCAAAGCAGAATAAAAAATCGCGGCAACAAATAAAAGTCATAAATAGCAGCAACTACAGCCCAACATCTTGCAAAGGGTAATCAATAATGGTCAAAATCTGTTTATGAGTGACTGTACTTTTAATATCTGCACTTTGACCAAAAAAAATCTTAAGACGTTCTGCCTGAATATGAAAGTTAATATGCCGGCGCAAGTCATGAGTCACTATAAAAGTCTTGTTGGGTAGCTGCACGGTAATGTTAATAACAATGCGATGCTGCTGCCACGTGACCATGATATCAATCACAATGGTTTCGGTCGTCATCTCGACCACATTGAGCAGCATTTTTTCGAGTACACTTTGCAACGTCAACGCCGTAATGACCATATCGTACATCATATCGTCATCCGGTAGCTGCCACGTGACCACCAGCTTATCCGCTAAACGGCTCGACTCAATCGCCAGATAATGCTCGCATAGCGCCACTTCTTCCTCAAAGCTAATCTCACGCACCCCATTAAAACTCGCCCGAAATAACGCTGAGACGTGCTGTAATAGCTCAGAGGCACGCGGTGGATTGGTTTCAATTAGCGATACCAAACTATTAATGGTATTAAAGAAAAAATGCGGAGAAATACGCGCTTTAATGATGTCGTTTTGCGCGGTCAGCTTTTGCTCAAAGGATTGCTTAAGTGTCATTAACTCACGATGACGCCGTAAAAAATATAATAAAAATACCGAGGTAAAACCGCCCGTAATCACCACATTAAATAACACATTGAGTAAAAATGCTTTGGGATTGTATACCAGCCAACCCATATTAATCATGACCAACATAATAAGCGTGGCTGAAACTGCCGCGCCACTCATTAATAGCAGTAAAATACGCCCGCTGACACTGATCGTATCCGCACGTTTTAAGAGCGGACGTAAATAGTCAATGAGATACAATGCGGGAAGAATGGTAGCGACGTTTTGGACAATACGACTGGCAAACTTCACCAAAAAATCTGACCATGTTGCCAAATCATGGCGGTCGATAACCGTGACAAACAGCGACCAAAAAAAGATATATAAAAGCCACTGCCAAGGTCTCATCACATCCATGAGCTTGGGAATAAAAAACTCTAAGCGCTCAGCTAGTAAGGCAACCTCATCATTTGCTATACTTGAGGTCTTATTCTCCTGACTTGTCTTAGACTCATATGAACGCCAACTCTTTAACACCTAGTAATCCCGAGCAAAATAAAAATTCACAAGCGCCTGATTCTAGCACAGATGTTTCTAGAACAGACAGCAGCACACAAAATAGCCCGACGAGCAGTCAGGGTCAACAGATGTGGGGCGGACGTTTTAGCGAAGCCACTGACAGCTTCGTTGCCGCCTTTACTGCCTCAGTTGGCTTTGACCAACGCTTCGCCCGCCATGACATTCAAGGCTCAATCGCCCATGCGACCATGCTGAAAGAATGCGATATTTTAGAGGCAAGTGAGGTTGCGACCATTATTGATGGTCTGCATCAAGTGCTGCGCGAAATCGAAGCCGGTGAGTTTAACTGGTCGATTGCGCTTGAAGACGTGCACATGAATGTTGAATCGCGCTTGACCGATATCGTCGGCGCGGTCGGCAAAAAGCTGCATACGGGTCGTAGCCGTAATGACCAAGTTGCCACCGACATTCGCCTGTGGTTACGTGAAGAAGTCGATAATATTGTCGCGCTCCTCGTACGTTTGCAAAGTGGCTTATTAGATTTGGCTGAACAGCATACGGATACCATCATGCCGGGCTTCACGCATTTGCAAACCGCACAGCCGGTCAGCTTTGGTCATCATGTGATGGCATGGTTTGAGATGTTGTATCGCGATACCGAACGCTTGGTTGATGCGCGTCGCCGTATTAACCAAATGCCACTCGGTAGTGCTGCCCTTGCGGGAACGACATTCCCAATCGACCGTACTATTACTGCTGAATTATTAGGTTTTGAGGGTATTTGCCAAAACTCGCTCGATGCCGTATCCGACCGTGATTTTGCCATCGAATTTACCTCGGCAGCTTCTATTTTAATGATGCATATGTCACGCATGAGTGAAGAAATCATTCTGTGGATGTCGGCGCAATTTAACTTTGTGCAAATCCCTGATCGCTTTTGTACTGGCTCATCTATCATGCCGCAAAAGAAAAATCCTGACGTGCCAGAATTGGTTCGTGGTAAAGCGGCGCGCGTATTTGGGCAATTAATGACTTTATTAAGCCTGATGAAAAGTCAGCCACTTGCCTACAATAAAGACAACCAAGAAGATAAAGAACCGCTCTTCGATTGCGTCGATACCTTGACTGGTTCATTATTGGCTTTTGCTGATATGCTGCCAAATATCACCCCTAATAAGGAAAATATGCGCGCGGCAACGATGAAAGGTTATGCGACTGCGACCGACTTAGCCGATTATCTCGTGCGTAATGGCGTTGCGTTCCGTGATGCCCATGAAGTGGTTGGTAATGCTGTTGCGTTAGGTATTGCTGAGGGCGTTGATTTAAGCGATTTATCATTGGCGCAATTGCAGCAGTTTAGCGATGCGATTGGCGATGATGTATTCGAGTATTTGACGTTAGAAGGCTCACTTGCCGCGCGTGACCATTTGGGCGGTACTGCACCGAATCAGGTTAAGCAAGCGATTAGCCGTGGTCGTACTCGCTTGGAAGTATTTGCTTAACAGCTGCTTAAAAATATCAGCGTTTTACTATTAAAAATACCCGCCATTGTTGCGGGTGTTTTTTTGAGCAGAATCAGGTACAGTATTAGGCAATCTCATTTATTCTTAAAACCATTAAAAACATCATTAAAAAAACCATTATAAACAGGAGTCATTCATGACCGAAACTTTTAACCCACAAGCCAATACCGTTTTTTGCCGTAAATATCAGCAGGATTTACCGAAAATGCCGCATCCTCCTTTTCCAAACAAAATCGGTCAAGGTCTACAAGAAACGGTCTCTGATAAAGCATGGAAAGAGTGGCTTGAGCACCAAACGATGCTGATTAATGAAAACCATTTAAGCATGATGGATCCGGAAGCGAAAAAGTTCTTAACTGAACAACGTGATAAATTTATGGACAATCAAGACTATGAGCGCCCACAAGGTTGGACGCCTGAAAACAAAGGCTAAGCAGCTAGCGATGCTCGATATGACGCCATAACCCCTTTATAAATATAGCAGACAAAGGACTAGGACTTGTCATTGAAGTTTGCTAATATAAAGGAGATTTACAACACTGACAGACTCGGGGTGCGGTGTATTATTGACTGATTGATAATTGGTCATCATACATTCGCTGAGAAACCACCCGCCGAACCTGATGCGGTTAGTACCGACGCAGGGAAGTCTTAAGCCTATGTTATATTTGTATAAAGGGCGCGCAGAAATGCCTTTTTATTATTGCCCGCTTTTAGCAGCGCTCAATATTGCTGTTGATAGTGCGGTATGCCAATAAATAAAAATGACGCCCACCAATCCTTTATAGATGACTTATCAAGATTTATGTTGATAGGCATTTATTTTGTGCTTGAATTTATCATTATAAGATAGTCTTGCCCCGCAGCTTCTGGCGGTGTTGCCTTTACCATTGGACAACACGCTAGGACAGCATATGACTATTTCAAATGTTGGCTCACAAGCCACCACCTATACCCCATCAAAAGCGACGACTAAAGCCGACGCGCTAAAAACTCCTGCCCATCGTAGCGAAACCGACGCCCGTTTTGAAGAAGACGCGCGCGATTTACATCGTATTTTACCTGCCTCTCGCAAAGTTTATATAGAAGGCTCACGCCCTGATATTCAAGTGCCGATGCGCGAAATTACCCTTGACCCTACCCCTATTCAAGGTGTGTCCGAGTCCGAGTGGGAACAAAACCCGCCGTTTTACGTCTATGACACCTCAGGCGTTTATACTGACCCCAATGCCACAATCGATTTGACTAAAGGTTTGCCAAAATTACGTGAAGATTGGATTAAAGAGCGTGGTGATACCGAACAGCTCGCTGGTTTATCCAGTTCATACGGTCTAGCGCGCGCGCGTGATATCAGTACCGCTAACTTACGCTTTGCTCATATTGATAAGCCGCGCCGTGCCAAGGCAGGTCAAAACGTCACCCAACTGCACTATGCCCGCCAAGGTATTATTACCCCAGAAATGGAATATATCGCCATACGCGAAACTCAAAAACAGCACGCCTTGACTGATATGCGTCAGCATGAAGGTGAAACATTTGGCGCACACACGCCAGCGATTATTACCCCTGAATTTGTCCGCAGTGAAGTAGCTGCCGGTCGCGCCATTATTCCGAATAATATTAACCATCCTGAATCTGAGCC
Organism: Psychrobacter urativorans; assembly: GCF_001298525.1. Lineage (NCBI taxonomy): Bacteria > Pseudomonadati > Pseudomonadota > Gammaproteobacteria > Moraxellales > Moraxellaceae > Psychrobacter > Psychrobacter urativorans. Next base: position 1,592,938 of record NZ_CP012678.1, on the reverse strand, counting down.
GATGATTATCGGGCGTAATTTTTTAGTGAAGATTAACGCCAATATCGGTAACTCTGCGCTGGGTTCTTCTATTGATGAGGAAGTATCCAAAATGACGTGGGCGACGCGTTGGGGTGCGGATAACATCATGGATTTATCCACCGGTAACCATATTCATGAAACCCGTGAATGGCTAATTCGTAACTCGCCAGTACCAATCGGCACCGTACCTATTTACCAAGCACTTGAAAAAGTTGATGGTGTGGCGGAAGATTTAACGTGGGAAATATTCCGTGATACCTTGATTGAGCAGGCTGAACAAGGCGTTGATTATTTCACCATTCATGCAGGCGTATTATTGCGCTATGTGCCGCTTACTGCTGGACGCTTGACCGGTATCGTCTCCCGTGGTGGCTCCATCATGGCGCAGTGGTGCATGTTTCATAATAAAGAGAGCTTTTTATATACCCACTTTGAAGATATCTGCGAAATCATGAAGCAGTATGACGTGGCATTTAGCTTAGGCGATGGCTTACGTCCGGGCTGCTTGCAAGATGCCAATGACGAGGCGCAATTTGGTGAACTGCGTACCCTTGGCGAATTGACCAAAGTGGCGTGGAAGCATGATGTACAGGTCATGATTGAAGGTCCCGGTCACGTGGCAATGAACCGTATTAAAGAAAATATGGACTTGCAGTTAGAGGTTTGTGCCGATGCGCCTTTTTATACATTAGGACCTTTGACCACTGATATCGCACCGGGTTACGACCATATTACCAGTGCGATTGGTGCGGCAATGATTGGCTGGTTTGGTACGGCGATGCTGTGTTATGTGACCCCAAAAGAGCATTTAGGTCTGCCGAATAAAAAGGATGTTAAAGACGGTATCATCACTTATAAAATCGCCGCCCACGCTGCTGATTTGGCCAAAGGTCATCCGGGTGCGCAAGCACGTGATAATGCCTTATCAAAAGCTCGTTTTGAATTCCGCTGGGATGACCAGTTCAATCTGGCACTCGACCCTGATACTGCGCGCGAATTCCATGACGAAACGCTACCTAAAGACGCACACAAATCCGCACACTTTTGCTCGATGTGTGGTCCGAAATTTTGCTCCATGAAAATTACCCAAAACGTGCGTGAATATGCAGCGGGACTGAAGAGTAAAGAGGCGTAGGCTAAGTTAATGAATAGCACATTATTTTGAAATAAAAAAAGCCCTGCTATTTAAGTAACAGGGCTTTTTTATATAAGCGGGTTAACTTTTAAACCTATACTTTAGATGCTTGATAAATTTCATCAATCGAAGTATTAATGGTATCGGCAAATTCTTGATCGCTTTGTTGTTTGCTAAGTCCTTCGGTAAAGGCACGTGAGAAGCTGGCAATCATACCCGGATTTTGCTTAAGTTTTGCACAAGCATCCGTGCGACTATAGCCACCCGATAATGCCACTACTTTTAATACTTTTGGATGGTCAATCAGCTCTTGATAGAATCCTGCTTCTTCAGGCAAGGTCAGCTTGAGCATCACTTGCTGTTCATCATTTAAGCGCTCAAGATTATGTAAAATACTGGTTTTAAGAATCAGCTCACAGTCATGCTTTTTCTCACTATTGATATCTACTTCTGGCTCAACGATTGGCATTAGACCTTTTGAGATAATTTGCTTTGCCACATCAAATTGCTGCTGAACGACCAACTCAATGCCGTCAACGTTTGGCTCATAAATCACAGAGCGCATTTTAGTCCCAAATACTGGATAGGTTTTCGCCTTATCCAATAAGAGGTCTAGATTTGGCATCAGGCGCATGACTTGAACGCCATTCATACGTTCTGCTAAGCCTTTATCGACCTTTAAAAATGGGACAATTTGCTTGTCTTCCCATAGATAATTGGCAGTTGGCTTTTCATTCACCTCACGCTCCATGGTATCTTCGAACAAAATAGCGCCAAGCACACGCTCATTATCAAAGCAGCCGCACGTCATGATACGCGCGCGCATCTCATGCACTTGGTCAAACATGGCTTCATCATTGTCATAGGCATCACCCATAACCCCATAATTCTCTAAGGCTTTTGGCGTGCTGCCGCCACTTTGGTCAAGTGCCGCGATAAATCCTGAACCATTTTTGATACGTTGTAATTGCTTTTGGTATTCCATGGAACGAGCATCCTATTTTTAGTTATCAAGGTCAAGTATGACAGGGCTAAACGATTGGCAATCCATTGATAATCGCCTCACCGTGTTGAGTTAACCTTATCATAGGTCGCGCGATGTGCCTAATTTAGCCAAATAAAAAGGTGTTTAAAATAAAATATTAATAAACAATAGTCAATTATAATCATGTTTACGCCAAGAATAACACTGCCACACAGGCAATCGCTAATACTAGCCCGAGCATATTAACGCGGTTCAGCGCTTCTTTAAATACTCCAACACCAATGAGCGTGGCGACGGCAATCACGCCGACATTCATACCGGTAAAGACGATACTTGGTGAGTCAGATAACACTTGATGAGCACGAATATAAGCATAAATATTACCTACATTTAGCGCACCTAATAATAAGCCAGCTGCTAATGCTCGACCTTGCCAGCGTACCCGAATAATCAGCAAATAAATCAATAACAACAAACCGGCACAGCCAAAACTAATAAATAATGTCAGTGGAAAAGCCGCACCTTGCTTGGCAACTTGTTTAAATAAAATATCAATAATGCCATAACCTGCCCAGACACCAAATAACCACAGCGGTGTATGTTTGGCTTGTTTGCTAACCTCACCCTGCTGCGGACGATAAATGAGCGCACCCAATGCCAAAAATCCAAGCAATAAACCAAAAACGCGCGTTCCGGTGAGCACTTCTCCAAATAATAAAAAAGCAGCGATAATAGGAATAATCAACGACAATCTTTGAGCAGCATCAGTGGCTACCATGCCGACTGCTTCAATCGCACGACCCAAAATCACAAAAACGGCTGGCAACAAAATACCAAGCGCAATAATAATTGCCCATGCCCCGCCAAGTGCATTTATGCCACTGATATCAGGCTTGAGTAAAAGCCAAGTCAGCAAAAATGCAACGGGATAACCCGCAACGATGGTTTGGCGAATATCCAACCCTTGTTGCCGTAACACTTTAAGCAGCACAGAAACCGCAACGCTACACAGCACGGCAATGATGAGATACAGCATAAATGAAGACCTTTTTTATTGTTATATATGGAATATAAAGCGATTAAGCATATTGCCTATTTAAGACAGCTTAGAATGTAACCACATACGTCACTGTCAGCAAACTATTTTTAGCATTACTTTATATGATGAAAAAATGCCTGATGCGTTCAAATTACAATTACCATGCAGGGGTGATTGCGAAGTTTTGCTAAAATAGTGTGCTATTTTACTAACATAAGTAACGACGCAGGATAACGCTAAATAGCGTTGGTCCTGACGTATTGCTATTGAATTAATTATTGCTACCGCCTATGAACGCTCTATTTCGCTTTTTTGAATCTCGCCTATCCGCTTTCCCTGATACCCCTATGCCTTTGCCCCGTGATGGACTGATTAAGTTCTTGTGGGCGTGTACCGAGGGCTTGCGCGGTTGGCTACTGCTATTTATGATTTTGTCCGCTGGTATCGGTATCTATGAGGCGATGCTGTTTGCATGGATTGGTAATATCGTTGACTGGCTAGGTACTTATACCCCGCAGAATTTATGGACCGAAAAAGGCGACATACTACTATTAATGCTAGCCGTGCTGATTATCAGCCCCTTTTGGATTACCTTATCCTCGTTGATTCGCTTTCAGTCGATTCAGGGCGTGTTTCCGATGCAGATGCGCTGGCGTTTCCATCAGCGCATGCTGGGTCAATCCATGCAGTTTTATCAGGACGAGTTCTCTGGTCGTGTCTCTGCTAAGGTCATGCAAACGGCGCTGGCGGTACGTGATACGGTGATGACGGTCACGGATATGCTGCTGTATGTCTTGGTCTACTTTATTACTACTGGCGTTATTTTATTTAATTTAGACGTTTTATTATTAATCCCATTTGTGATTTGGTTTGTCCTGTTTGGTTTGAGCATGTGGTTTTTTATTCCTAAGCTCAAACATACCGCCATTGTGCAGGCTGATGCCCGTGCATTGATGGTTGGTCGTATCACCGATGCCTATGCCAATATTATGACGGTCAAGCTATTTAGCCATTCACGTCGTGAGCTGAGCTATGCTAAAGATGCGATGGGGCAGTTTTTAAGCACGGTACATTCGCAAATGCGCTGGGTCTCGCAACTCGAAATCGTCAATCATACCATCAGCGTTATTTTGCTTGGTACGACTGCTGGTATTGGCTTGTATCTCTGGCAACATGGCACAATCGGTGTGGGCGCGATTGCCGCAGCGACCGCCATGGCGTTACGGTTAAACGGTCTTACCAAAATGATTATGTGGCAAACCGCCAGCCTATTTGAGAGTATCGGTACGGTACAAGATGGTATGCGCACCTTATCCGCGCCGCAAACTGTCGTGGATCAGCCCAATGCGCAGACATTGACTGTGACTGCCGGACAGATTGTCTTTGATCATGTTGATTTCAGTTACGAGAGTGATGAGATTGTTGATGAGATCGAAGGCGATTATATTGATGAGGTCAATCCTATGCCTGCCGCGCGGGTGAAGTTATTAGACGATTTTCATTTAGATATCAAAGCCGGTGAAAAAATTGGTCTGGTTGGGCGTTCAGGTGCCGGTAAATCTACCTTAGTTAATTTGCTACTGCGCTTTTTTGATGTTGATAGCGGTCAAATTTTTATTGATGGGCAAGCGATTGATGAGGTTACCCAAGAGTCATTACGTCAGCAAATCGGTATGGTGACTCAAGATACGTCATTACTGCATCGTACGGTACGCGAAAATATCGCTTATGGTCGTCCTGATGCCAGTGATGAGGAAATTATTACCGCGGCAAAACAAGCCCAAGCATGGGACTTTATCAAAGATTTATACGATGATAAAGGCAATACGGGACTGGATACCCAAGTCGGTGAACGTGGGGTCAAATTATCAGGTGGTCAGCGTCAACGCATTGCCATCTCGCGGGTGATGCTAAAAAATGCGCCGATTTTATTATTGGATGAAGCGACCAGTGCCCTTGATTCTGAAATTGAATTTGCCATTACTGAAAGCCTAAACGATATTATGACTGGCAAAACCGTGATTGCTATTGCCCACCGTTTATCTACGATTGCCGCCCTCGATAGACTGGTCGTCATGGATAAAGGACGTATTATTGAGCAAGGCAGTCATGACGAATTACTCGCATTACACGGTGTTTATGCGCGTTTATGGCATCGTCAAAGTGGTGGTTTCTTAGGCGAAGACAGCTAATTTCCTTTAATCAAGACAGGTAAGCCTATGGAAGCCTTTGCAAAAAGCATCACGATAAATGAAAAAAAGGCACGCTATTATGCATTAAGTCAGCTTAATGCTTTGGTAAAAAATAGTGATAAATTGCGCCCACCGGCGCATTTTTATGGTGGTAACGGTTTTACGGTCGGCGCTTATGTCCCATTCTTAACCGAGCTTGCAGGCAATTTTAACTTGAGTGCATTGGCGATGCGCGGCTATTGGTATGATAAACCGACCAGTCGTCGCTTAACCCGCGCGCAAGACGCTAACATGTTGATTGAGTTTCTAGAAAAAACGCAAGACGCGCCTATTATTGGTATGGGTCATTCACAGGGTGCAACCGCTACCGCTATCGCCGCAGCAAAGCGTCCCGATTTATTTTCTCAATTATATTTAATAGAGCCAGTGACATTTACTAAGGCGCAAACACGACTGTATAATTTAACGCCGCGTGTGCTAAAGCTCAGACGCGAACCCTTTAAAAGTACGTTAACCAAGCAATCCACTTGGGCAAGCGTCGCAGAATTTTATGAGCATCTGCGTATGCAACGTGCTTATCGTCGTATCAGTGACGAGCATCTGCAAATGTTCGCTGAAAATAGCTTGGAGCAGCGGGCAGATGGCAGCTATCAGTTAATATTTAGCCCTGAGCAAGAACTTGCGAATTATTTTGGTACACCTTATATTGATGAGGCGCTGAAACAATTACGCTGCCCTTATACCCTTATTACGGGCAAACCCACGTTATTTATCAGCGATAAAGTCAGAAAAAATTGGGCGAAATTCATTCCTAATGAACACATCATATCCTTGCCAGAATATGGACATCTTCTACCCATAGAAGCGCCTGAAATCTGCGCTCAAGTCATCAACAACCATTATCAAAACGGTAAATAAATAGCGCTATGACGGATCTTTTCTCCCCTGCACCCATGGATAATATATTGCCTTATGACGGTCAAGTTCATGACTTAGGGCTAGTTATCGATTATCCCAGCCCTTTATTTTATAACCTAGTGACCGAGCTACCTTGGCAAGCGGATGTCGTCACGTTATGTGGTAAAACGCATACCACCACGCGGCAAATCGTGTGGATGGGCGACGAGGGTATTGACTATCGGTATGCAGGTCATGTGCGGCAAACCATACCTTGGACAAATACTATATTGTCTATCAAACAGCATGTTGAGCAGCAGTTGTCAGATATTGGCATTGAGGCGAGTTTTAACTCGTGCTTGCTCAATTATTATCCGTCAGGTGACGATGGTATGGGCTATCATGCCGATGATGAGCCGGAGCTTGGCGCGCAGCCGCTTATTGCGTCTTTATCGCTTGGTGCGACGCGTAAGTTTGTGTTTAAGCATAAAAAAACTCAAGATAAAGTGGCGCTTAATCTTGAGTCCGGTCAGCTGATTGTCATGCGTGGCGATACGCAGACCTTTTGGAAACACAGTATCCCAAAAACTAAAAAAGTAACCGAGGGACGTATTAGTCTTACCTTTCGACGCATACTAACGCTATAACTATCAAAGATAAGAGTTACACTATCTTTGCCGTTGGTGATATTTTTTTCGTAACCACTGAATCACAACGGCGATAGTCAATAGTGCCAACATCGGATAAATAAACAATAAATCAATGCGAATGGGTGCAATCATGCCTTGCGCCCATTGCTGCATGATAAAGTAATAGGGCACGTACAATACCCACGCACACAACGTAAAAATCTGCAGCTTAGTCATCGTATGGCTTACTCATTACCACTGCCCTTTTTAATCTTTATTTTTAAATTCTGATTCTTTAATCTTAATTTTTTAATCTTAGTTATGCTGATACTGCTAAAACTATTTTACCAAAGGTATCGCCTTTTTCTAGTTCATGATGAGCGGCTATCACGTCAGACAAGGGATAGCTTTGCGGTACTTTTAACGTTAATTTACCATCGGCCACCTGCTGTAGCACTTGTTCCATATCTGCCCCATTGGGTTTAACCGCATAACCGCCCACGCTCAAATTTTTATCACTTCCTGCTTCTTTTAATTTATCGACCCAAATGGTCGGCAGCACACAGACGCGCGCGCCCGATTTTAGCGTATTCAGCGCTTGCACGCCTGCATCATCACCAACCAAATCTAATAGTACGTCGGCTTGTAAGTCAGGAAATACTTTATCTTTGGTATAGTCAATCCAGCCTGTTAGCTGTGATGTATCAATTAAGCTATCTAATTTGGCGTACTTTTCGGGAGAGCAAATGATGGTCAACTTGATATTATCTTGTGCAACTTTATCCATGAGCAGCTGAATGAGTAAATGCCCCACACCGCCTGCGGGCGCGTTCATCACCACATACTCGCCCGCTTTAATATCCGCAAACGCTAGAAACTGTAATGCAGTTTGACCAGCACATGGCAGCGCGCCTGCTTGTTTTAGCGTCACGTTGTCCGACACAATGGCGAGCAAGTTGGCATCAACCGCCACGTATTCAGCGTAGCAGCTGCCATCAAAAGTTAATGCCGCGACCTTATCGCCACTTGCAAATTTGTCACTACGGCTGGCAACCACTTCACCTGCCACATCAAAACCTAAAATTGCAGGCTTATCGTTATTGAATTTATCATTACGAATTTTATCCGCGCCCCAGCCTTTACCTTGACGGGTTTTATAATCGACCGGATTGATACCGGCATAAGCCACTTTAACTAAGACTTGTTCTACACCAAGTTCAGGAACGGCAACGCCCGCTTGATATTGCATCACTTCTGGTTCGCCAAACTCGCGAATAACAACGGCATGTTGATTATTAGAATACGGTTTATCAACAGTATGAGACATTATCAAACATCCTTATATTTTTATTTTAAATTGCTGTTAAAAATTTATAGTGCCAAAATATTTTGCCCGGTATATCGATATCAGCAACAAATATTATATTAAGCCTAACTCTGCGCTAATCGGCAGATGATCTGATAGTTTCGACCATGGCTTACCGCTATGTACCCACGCGCGCTTGATTGACAAATTGCGCACGTAAATACGATCCAAACTCAGTACCGGCAGCTTTGCTGGAAATGTCGCTGACAGCTTACCATGACAATGTTTAAAGGCTTCCGTCATACCAAGACTGCTTGCCAGCCGGTCACAGGACATTTTTTTCCAATCGTTAAAATCACCTGCTAAAATCAACGGCTGTTCAGGGCTAATCTCATCACGCACATAATCACTAATCGCTTGGTACTGCTTGATACGATCGTGCTCAAACAGATTCAAATGCGCGCATAACACCACCACGGGCATATCCCATCCGACCGGATGCACTTCACAATGCAAGACCCCGCGCTGCTCCAGCTTATTGACCGTGATATTGACATTATGCTTGGGATCCAGTGGAAAGCGGCTAAGTACGGCATTGCCATGATGCCCATTGTCATATTCTGAATTTTTGCCATAGCTATTTTGCAGATGTAAAAACTCACCGAACCACTCGTGCTGCGACTGATCGGGATACTCGTTATATTGCAGATTACGCTTAAGATTCTGCCCCTGTACTTCTTGCAGACACAAGATATCTGAACCCACAGTCTCTAATGCTTGGGCGATACCTTGCATTTTCACTTGGCGATTCAGTGGCGACATGCCTTTATGAATGTTATAGCTGGTCAGGATAAAGGTGTTTTTATTTTTCATATTTTTGTAGTCATAAGGCAAAAAGTAAACTCGATTATGTGCATAAATAGCATTATTCAGACTCGCTAAGCAATAACATTTTTTGCTTAATGGTTTTTGCGTAATAGTTTTTACCGAGTGGTTTTGCTAAGTGCTGCACTATCATAAACCATCACTATCCAAAACAATGTAGTAAATAATATAACGCCTAATAAATCATTGAGCTTAAAGCCGAGATAATAAAAAAGCATTGGCTCATATTGAACCAATGCTTTTTTTATTAGCAAATAACTAATCTATGTATGATTACAAGATTATGCAGACGTAAATGAATCGCTATTAATAGCGGGTGACCAAAGCAATAGGTTGGTCTGCACTCATCATTTCTTGTGGCATAAAGACGGCTTTACCACCGTTATTGATGACATGCTCAATGATTAAACCTACCGCATCATCCGTCACGCCGTCGGCAGCAGCATCAGCCATCGTTAGGGTTTGAGCGTCTTCATCGACTTTAGCTGCTTGGATATAACCACGACGGACATAAAGAGTCTCGCCAGCACCTTGGAAGGCGGCACGATAGACGTCTTGTAAATCCGTGCTTAACGCATTGGCACCGCGAGCTTTATCAATCTCGCCCAAAGCCGCTTCATGTAATGAGGTACGATAGCCTTCTACCGCGTCTTGCACACCATCAATAATACGTTGCGCGTTACCATCTTCCAGTTCAGTCAAATTTGATACCGTGGCAATAATATTTTCTGGACGGTCACAAACTTCTTTATAGTAGCTGATATTGCGGACGTCACCGACGATGACCAGTGGCATTTTATGTTCGCCCCACAGCTCTTGCACGCTTTTATCCACTTGATTAAAGAACTCTTTAAGATAGCTGTTCTCATTGTTTGCTGAACGGTCAGAGCCGCCATCGCCTGTGGTATAAAGACCATTATTATCAATCGGGAACGGAATACCTTCCATATTATTTTGCTTGGCATTGTCTGTATCGAATTCTGCCACCACGCGATCATTAGCCGCTTCGATGAGACGCGCCTTATCACGGGTCAATACGACCGTGTAATAATGTACCGCACTTGCCATATCACGCACTAAATCACGCGTTGCAAAACGATTAGAGATGACGACACGTTCTGGTGTATCGAGTGGCATACGAATAAGCTGTACATCGTCAACACTGGCGAAAATAGCTAAGGTATCAAGATTGTATTTATGATTATATTCTTTCGTCTCAGCATGAATCTTATCCAAAATAGTCGTCGCGGTACGTTTATCAAACTCATTGGTTAAACGTTCTTCAACAATTTTTAATTGGTTTTTCAGAGCAATAGGGTCTTGGTCGTTTGCAGGATGCTCACGATGGGTCTTCACAAAAATGCTGACCGCTGGATTGGCTTTGGTTTCACGGAGACTCTTGAGTGTCGCTTTCATAAATACTTTTCCTTATTTTATTATCATTAATTCTATAATAGTAAAAGTGAATTTTATTTGAAGCTCATCTTTATGCTTGCTTACCGTCTTTAATCCTAGCAAGTTCCTCCTGCTCGCTATAGGGTTAGTTTGTAAACAAAATTTTGGGTTGGTAACGTGAACAAAAACGCGATTAATCATCATTAGTATAAACAGTTAGGCGTCATTGACTATAAATTAGTTTTTAACCAGTCTTTAATCCTAAAAACTGTTTTACTTTAAATAAAGTATTGGCGGAGGCAGGCTTGGGTTGTATTCTTAGGAAAAGAGTCCCATCATTATTAACACTGATATAAATTTTTGATTATAAATAAATCACCTCTTAACATTGGATATCTCTATGCCGACTCTATCCCCAGATTTACGCCTTGTTGACTTTGCCGACACCGCTCCTAGCACCTTACAGACAGAAGTAACCGCCGCTATTGATAACGCCAATCTTTTTTTAGATCAGCTGGTTGCTATCAAAACGGGTGACAACGTAAGCGCGGAACAAATGAGTGCAGAACCAATAAGCGCGGAACAAGCGTTAGCGGATATTATCGAATTTGACTATATTAATCTGGCGTTAGATCGCAGTTGGGGTATTTTATCGCACCTTAATAGCGTGATGAGTAATGATGACATTCGCCATCTCCATCATGAGTTGCTGCCTAAGTTATCGGCTTATGGCACACGCGTCGGTCAACATCAGCCGCTATTTATGCGTTATCAAGTCATTGTGAATGATACAGCGTTTTTGGCACAGCTTGAGCCAGCACGACGACGCGCCATTGAACTGGCAATACAAAGCTTTGAGCTGTCTGGTGTTGCCTTACCAAAAGCTGAGCAGGATAAATTCGCGGCGATTCAAAGTGAGCTATCGACGTTATCCGCAATCTTCTCAGATAATATCTTGGATGCCACTCAATCTTATACATTGCCGTTAAAGCCTGAGCAACTAGCAGGATTGACCGAAAGTGGCTTGGCATTATTAGCGGATGCAGGCGAGCAATATAAAGCCCACGAATTAGAAAATGGCGCGCTGACGCCAGCTGAAATCGATGCCTTGCCGCAGCCTTATTATGTGGCAACCTTAAATATTCCTGTTTATATTGCAGTGATGACTTATGCGGACAATCGCGAGCTGCGTGAGACGCTGTACCATGCTTATGTGACTCGTGCTTCAGAATTTGATACCCATACCAATGCCAAAGGTGAGTCGCTTAATAATGCCAATATTATGGGGAAAATCTTACAACTGCGCGAACAAAAAGCCCAGCTATTAGGCTTTGCCAACTATGCGGAGATGTCGCTGTCCACTAAGATGGCAGATAGTGTTGCCGAAGTTGAGACTTTTTTGCGTAGTCTGGCAACGCAAGCCACACCGACTGCCAAACAAGACTTAGCACAATTACAAGATACAGCTAAAGAGTATGATATTAGCGACTTGCAGCCTTGGGACAGTGCTTATATCGCTGAAAAAGTGAAGCAGAGCAAATTCAGCTTATCGCAAGAAGAAATTCGTCCGTATTTTCCACTGCCAAAAGTCATTGATGGTCTATTTGCCATCGTTAAGCGCCTATATGGCATCACGGTACGCGAACAGCATAACCGTGATACAGAGGTAGTGACCAGTCAACATACCGCTGTATCGCGCTGGCATGATGATGTGCGTTTTTATCAATTATTCGATGCCAATAATACGTTGCTTGGTGGCTTTTACTTCGATTTATTTGCTCGTAATGGCAAACGTGGCGGTGCGTGGATGAGTGGCTTTCAGTCGCGTTATGTTCATGACGAGCAAGACTATCAACAGCTACCCGTTTGCTTTATGGTCGGTAACTTTACCCCCGCGCTTGATGGCAAACCGAGCCTATTGACTCATGATGAAGTCATTACTTTATTCCATGAGTTTGGTCATGGTCTGCATCATTTATTAACGCAAGTGACCGTTGGTGATGTGGCAGGGGTGAATGGCGTGGAGTGGGATGCGGTGGAACTGCCCAGTCAGTTTATGGAAAATTGGGCGTGGGATGCTGAAGGTATTGCCCTGATTAGCAGCCATGTTGAGACTGGTGAGCCGTTGCCAAAAGACAAGCTTGATGCCTTACTTGCCGCTAAGAATTTCCAAAGTGGTATGCAAACGCTACGTCAAATTGAGTTCGCGTTATTTGATTTATTAATTCACGCGCACACGCCTGTGCTGGATTATACCGGTATTATTGCGACTTTAGATAGCGTCCGCAGTGATATTGCCATTATGGATACGCCCGACTATAACCGTTTTGCTAATGGCTTTAGTCATATTTTTGCAGGCGGTTATGCCGCCGGTTATTATTCTTATAAATGGGCGGAACTATTATCTGCTGATGCCTTTAGTAAGTTTGAAGAAGAAGGTATCTTCAATCCTATTATCGGCAACGCCTTTCGGGAGACCATTTTAGCGGTGGGTGGCAGCTTACCTGCTAAAACTAACTTTGAGAATTTCCGTGGGCGCAGTGCCAGTATTGATGCCCTATTACGCCATAGTGGTTTTCATCATGAGCAGGCGACTAACACTAGCCTAAACAGTAAGGTAAGCTGATGCGCTATCAATCTGAACGTCCAAAACGCCAATTCTTAGCAGGGGTTCGCTGTCCTAAATGTGCGGCAATGGATGCGGTGGTGCAAATAAATATTGTATCACCTGCTCCTGATGAATATATTGAATGTACCCAATGTGGTCATACCGAACATCGCCCTGACCCTGAGGCGATTAGTGCCAAAAATCATCTCGAAGATCAGCTTGCTCGCGATGCCATGATGACGGGCACAAGTGGTACGGTAAAGTTTAAAAACTAAAAATTAAAAGCGAACGCCTAAATCATACTCTCGCAGCCATAATTTTTTATTTATCTCCTATTCACTATCGACTTATAGAGTATTCATTATGGCTGTTATCCACCAAACCTATGAGCCTATTTTAAACAGCAACGCCCAAGTTCTCGTACTGCCTGTCAATAATGCCGGTACGCTTTTAGACCCAGTACTAATGCGTACTAAAACGCTATACCCTGACAACTATCAAAGCTATCGCCGCCGCTGCCTCGATGGTAGTCTGAAAGTTGGTAGCTGTCTGTTACATAAACGCCAACGTGAACAAGCGGGATTAAGTGCCAGTACGAATAGTAATCAGCCTAATTATATTGCGAATTTAGTCATCTCTGACCACCCTTATCATGCGACTCACTTGCGCTGGCTGGGTGCTGCCTTGATAGAATGTCAACAGCAGCTATTACCGCTCATTCGTGATCAAGGCGTTCGTAGAATAGCGGTATTAACGCGCCCATTTATCGTGCCTACTTCCCCGAATAATGACGGCCATAGCCCCTCTGATAGCACGAATCACCTCAATATTGACAGCTCATCTGCTTTTAAAGCTTTAGATTGGCACTCTGAAATATTGCCATTATTTACCCAGCATTTGCAAGACTTGCCTAAGGTACGTATTGATTTGCACCTACCCAAATTTATAGCCATTAACATAGATTAAGCACTCAAGTAATTTTTAAGCTGTTTACTTGCTTATTTTACTATCACTTTTTCAAACTCATAAAAAAACCGCCTTGAGACCATGCTCAAAGCGGTTTTTATAATATGAAAACAATACGATATGAATTCAGAAGAATGTCAGTGATTAGACTTAGTTCTGCTCAACACCTTTCATGGTCAATTTGATACGACCACGGTTATCGACGTCTTGTACCAATACGTTAACGATTTGACCTTCTTTTAGATAGTCAGACACATTCTCTACGCGCTCATCGGCGATTTGTGAGATATGAACGAGACCATCAGTATTTGGCAAGACGTTAATGAATGCACCAAAGTCAACGATACGAGCAACCGTACCTTCATAGGTTTTGCCCACTTCAACTTCAGCGGTCAAAGCTTCAATTTTACCAATAGCAGCTTTAGTGGCGGCTTTATTTTCACCAAAGATACGAATGTTACCGGCATCATCGATATCAATAACCGCACCAGTTTCTTCGGTTAGCTGACGGATAGTTGCACCGCCTTTACCGATAACGTCACGAATCTTGTCTGGGTTGATGGCAATAACCGCATAGTTAGGCGCATGCGCATTGATTTCAGTACGGCTCTCTGGCAGTACTTTATTCATAGCGTCTAAAATATGGATACGACCAGCATGGGCTTGCTTGAGCGCTTGCTCCATGATATCAGGGGTAATACCTTCGATTTTAATGTCCATTTGTAGGGCAGTAATACCGTCTTTAGTACCTGCAACTTTAAAGTCCATATCGCCAAGATGATCTTCATCACCCAAGATGTCAGACAATACCGCAAAGCGCTCGCCTTCTTTAACCAAACCCATGGCGATACCAGCAACGGGTGCTTTCATTGGTACGCCCGCGTCCATCAATGCTAAGCTTGCGCCACAAACTGACGCCATAGACGATGAACCGTTTGATTCAGTAATCTCTGATACCACACGGATCACATAAGGGAAGCGTTCGCTATCAGGCAGCATGGCTTGTACACCGCGGCGCGCTAGGCGACCGTGACCGATTTCGCGACGTTTAGGTACGCCTTCACGACCAGTTTCGCCCACTGAGAAATGCGGGAAGTTATAATGCAACATGAAATGGTCCCGAATCGTACCAGCAAGCGAGTCAATCATGTTGACATCACGGCTGTTACCAAGGGTAGTCGTTACCAAGGCTTGGGTTTCACCACGCGTAAATAACGCTGAACCATGAGTAAATGGCAACACGCCAACTTGTACATCAAGGGCACGAACCGTTTCTAAATCACGACCGTCAATACGTGGTTTGCCTGACAAGATATTGTCACGAACCGTACGATATTTTAAATCATTATAGATTTCTTTAAGCTCAGCAACATTGTTGCTATAAGCTTCTGACTCAACATCGCCAGCAAGTGCTGCGATAGACGCATCTTTGATTTCGTCAAGTTTCGCATAACGGGCTTGCTTGTCAGTAATGGTATAAGCGTCAGACACTTGCGCACCGAACTGCTCTTTCATGCCAGTCTCTAATGCTTCATCACGTTTAGGCGCAGTATATTGTTGCTTAGCAGTGCCCACTTCTGCGGCTAATGACGCAATGTTATCTATAACGATTTGCTGCTGCTGATGACCGTATAATACCGCACCTAGCATTTGATCTTCTGACAGCTCTGCCGCTTCAGATTCAACCATCAATACGGCAGACTTTGTACCAGCTACGACCAAATCAAGGTCACTTTCTTTTAGCTGTTCAAGCGTTGGGTTAAGAACGTATTCACCGTTGATAAAGCCAACGCGCGCAGCGGCAACAGGACCATTGAATGGCGCATCAGAGATGGATAGCGCAGCTGAAGCACCGATTAGTGCAGCGATATCTGCTGACTGAGTTTTGTCAGATGACACAACCGTTGCGGTGATTTGGATTTCGTTCACATATCCTTCAGGGAACAATGGACGAATCGGACGGTCAATCAGACGCGACGTTAAGGTTTCAAACTCACTTGCACGACCTTCACGTTTGCCGTACGCACCTGGGATTTTACCAGCGGCATACATTTTTTCTTGATAGTTAACCGTTAATGGAAAAAAGTTTTGACCTTCTTTCGCATCAGATTTCACAACAGCGGCAACAAGTACAGATACGCCACCCATGTGTACTAAAATAGAATGGGCTTGGCGTGCGATGCGACCGGTTTCGATAACCACTTGCTGGTCGCCGTATTGGAATTCACGTTTAATCGTATTAAACATTGTCGGATTTGTCATATAATTTTTTTCCTAATATTGAATGACGAAGATCGTATCAGCTATATAAATAGTGTGATACTGATCGTTATAAATTCTGGCTATAGTGCTTGATTGTCCAGCAGTATCATTACAAAACCTGCTCTCAATAAGCTTAAATTCATACACTTTACGGTGATACCACTGTCTTTGTGCGACTTCAAATTCGATGTCATATAAGCGTGGATCTGCTTTTATTCATGCTAAAGGCAGGCATATATGACTTAGCTTTCTTTTTTCTACGTGTACATCTATTGAACGTCTGTTATATAGCGA
Organism: Psychrobacter urativorans; assembly: GCF_001298525.1. NCBI lineage: Bacteria > Pseudomonadati > Pseudomonadota > Gammaproteobacteria > Moraxellales > Moraxellaceae > Psychrobacter > Psychrobacter urativorans. Next base: position 1,576,324 of record NZ_CP012678.1, on the reverse strand, counting down.
CGGCGATATAAAATCGCAGTGCATTATTTTACAGTGATTTATAGCCATTGACCAATTTATTGCAATATTGGCTAGAGATGACTTTTTCTCACTATATTCTCACCGCCACGTTACCCTCACTGCCACGTTCGTACGCTTAGTAGCTTACTACCTTGTACGCACGTTTCATCTTTATACTTACTTAATTACCATAAAAAAACGGTGTGAAACTATTCCACACCGTTTTTGTACTGCTGCTATCTTTGTATCTGGCGTTGAATTAACGACGTAGACCCAATTGGCTGATCAATGTGGTATAACGACCAAGATCTTTACCTTTTAAGTAATCAAGCAATTTACGACGCGTATTAACCATACGGATTAAACCGCGACGGCTATGATGATCCGCTTTATGTGCTTTAAAATGATTCTGTAAATCATTAATACGTGCGCTTAATAGAGCCACTTGAACTTCAGGGGAACCAGTGTCATTTTCGCCACGTTGATATTGGGCGATAATTTGTTCACGATCAGAATTAGTTAACATAGATTTCTCCGGCAATGCTAAAAGATCCAAAGGCACTCAATAAATTTGAGCGATTATGGAACGATAGAATAGTATATATAAAATAGCTTGCCTATCATTCAGGACAACCCTGCATTACTAGAGTGGACCTACTGATAAGCAAACACGATGTTTTGACGTGGCGCAATTATAGCAAAAAACTGCTGAACTAACAGCAATTTTCCACCTTAGTTTTCAGTCGTTTTTAATGACTGTTGGCAAGGGTAATATTACCGTGTTTAAGGATTATAAAGCCGCTTATTTAAAAACGGTTATAGCCCTTATTTAGATTTATCAGTATTATCCTGCGGTGCATGAGCACTAAGCGCATCGTCAGCTCACGACATGGTTGTTGCTTTAGCTAACCTATCAACACCCTATCTTTGAATCAGCTTCTTAGGTTGTAAACGCCCATTCAGGCTCACTGCCCCTAAGCCGATGAACTGACCTTGCTCATCTATCAGGCGAATATCGACAGCTTGCTCATGCTCCAATGATGGCACTGGTTGAACGTCACTGTCGTTATCTGCATTCTGCAGAGGCTCAGAAGCTTTTTCTTCTTTTTGCATCTTTTGAACATTTTCTAAAATATAATGTTGTAATTCATCTGTGAGCTGCTCAAAGACGTTGAGGCGCTGACCTTGATGCACACGTTCGCATTGTAAGGCGGTCAATATCAGTTGAGATTCAATATTGACGCACGCATCTACGGGTAACAATTGCGCCATACGACTATCTGGTGTTTGCGCCTCCAACTCTGCCAAAGTAAGGGCATCTTCAAGCAGAAAATCACCGACTTGCAAGCGACGTAAAGCTGTTAAATGACCTAACGTGCCTAATACTTTGGCAATGTCTTCTGCTAAAACGCGGACATAAGTGCCTTTGGTACAGGTGACCGTCAGCTGAATTTGCTCGTCATCAATCTTTATCAAGCTAATCGCTTTAAGCACAATATTTCTTGGCGCACGCTCAACCTCTATCCCAGCCCGCGCGTATTCATAAAGCTTTTTACCGTCTTTTTTTAAGGCGGAATACATGGGCGGAATTTGCTGCTGCGTACCTAAAAACTGCTGAGCAATCGTATTTAACAGTGCATCATCAAATACTGGAATAGCCGCTTCAAGCGTAACCTGTCCATCAGCATCGCCCGTATCTGTCTGCCGACCCAGTAATATCGTCGCTTGATAGGACTTATCGGCATCCAGCTGATAGTGGCTGAACTTGGTTGCCTCCCCCAAGCAAATAGGTAGGAGTCCGGTCGCCATCGGGTCAAGTGTGCCAGTATGACCAGCTTTTTTGCTGTCATGCACAGGTGACTTAAAAAGGTACTTCACTTTTGAGACGACTTGCTGTGAGGTCATACCTTTTGGCTTATCAATTAAGATAACCCCAGAAACCTTTATTTTACTGGCGGGCTTGTTACTTGCTTGTTTTGTCATTGCTTGTTTTGTCATTGCTTGCGGTGTACTTGCTTGGTTGGGCGATATAGACATGGTGGTCACGACTCGTCTGTTTCTGACTATTCTGTTTTTTACTGGTCTGGTTGTTACTGGTCTGTTTCTTGCGCTTCAGCTTCATTTTGCTCAGTTTTGATAACCGCTTGGCTAATCAAATCCATCATATAATTACCACGAGCGGTGACTTCATCATAATGAAAGCGTAAACGCGGAGTGGTACGGGTTTTTAAGCTATGGCTCAGCTCGGTACGTAGGAATCCAGCAGCTTTGTTGAGTACTTTGACACTCTCTTCATGATTGGCTTTGGTCATGGCATCATTAAGCTCAGGCTCCATGATGGTGACATAAACTTCTGCATAGCCCAAATCTGGGCTGACTTTCACACTAGAGATGGTCACAAAACCAGTGAGGCGCGGATCATTCACTGCATCACGAATAAGAACAGCAAGCTCGCGCTGAATCTGATCGGCTAAGCGTTGTAAGCGTTGGTTCATATTATTATCCTATTTTTTATAAAAAAATTGCTTGGGCTATATAAATAAAAAAGGTCTAGCAGGATGAACCTGTTAGACCTAAATACAGCACGATATCAGTCAGCAATGCTAAAGATGCTCAGCTGGTTAGGCTTATCGTGTACTTAAATAGTACGCTCAAACTGCTGAATCTCAAACACTTCAATTTTGTCACCGGCTTCAACGTCATAGCCACGAACAGCAAGACCACATTCCATGCCAGTACGCACTTCGTTAACGTCTTCTTTATAGCGACGTAGCGACTGCAATTGACCGGTAAAGATAACTTGGTCATCACGTAGGACACGAATGGGCTTATTACGGAAAATAGTTCCTTCAACCACCATACAACCGGCAGCAGCACCAAACTTACTAGAACGGAACACTTCACGTACGTCAGCAACACCCAAAATCTTCTCACGATGTTCAGGCGCAAGCATACCACTCATTGCCGCTTTCACATCATCAATCAAGCCATAGATAACGCTGTAATAACGAATATCCATGTCAGCAGCATCTGCTGTACGGCGCGCCGTTGCATCTGCGCGAACGTTAAAGCCGAGCAATACCGCTTCGCTAGATTCAGCAAGGGTCACGTCAGATTCAGAAATCGGACCGACACCTGAGCTGATGACGCGAACTTTGACTTCATCAGTCGATAATTCATTCAAGGCTGAAAGCAAGGCTTCTAATGAACCACGAACATCGGTTTTAAGAACGATATTTAAGAATGAGACATCACCTTGTTCCATCTGCTCAAACAAACTCTCTAAGCGCATGGTGTTCTGACGGTCAAGTTGCTGCTCACGCTCACGGTTGGCTCTGAAATCTGCCACTTCACGGGCTTTTTTCTCATCGCTAACGACTAAGAATTCACTACCAGACGCTGGGGTTTCAGGTAAACCTAAAATCTCAACAGGAATAGAAGGTCCGGCTGATTGAATACGATTACCATGCTCATCAATCATGGCACGAACTTTACCATAATGTTCGCCGGCTAATACCAAGTCGCCTTGCTTCAACGTGCCTTTTTTGACCAAGACAGTAGCAACAGGACCACGACCTTTTTCAAGTCTAGATTCAATGACCACACCTTGCGCAGCACCGTCTAGTGGCGCTTCTAATTCCATTAGCTCTGCTGTTAAGCTGATATATTCTAAAAGCTGATCAATACCTTCGCCAGTTTTGGCTGAGATACGTGCCATTGGTGTGTCGCCACCCCATTCTTCTGAGATAACTTGCTTAGCCGTCAGCTCATTCAGTACACGATCAGGATCAGCGCTTGGCTTATCCATTTTGTTGATAGCAACAATAATTGGTGTACCCGCTGCACGCGCGTGATCAATTGCTTCTTCAGTTTGCGGCATCATACCATCATCAGCAGCAACCACTAGAACCACGATATCTGTCGCTTGAGCACCACGTGAACGCATCGCACTAAAGGCGGCGTGACCTGGGGTATCAAGGAAGGTAATAACGCCACGTGCGGTTTCCACATGATACGCACCAATATGCTGAGTAATACCACCAGCCTCGCCAGTGGCGACTTTGGTTTCGCGAATCTTGTCTAGTAAAGAGGTCTTACCATGGTCAACGTGACCCATAATCGTCACTACCGGCGGACGCGCTTGGATGTTACTACTACGCTCATCAACGGCATCATGAAGATCATCTTCAACCTTAGTATCACTAACTAATACTGGGTTGTGACCCATTTCTTCGACAAGCAGACTGGCAGTCGCTTGATCAATGCTGTCTGACTCGCTTGCCAACTCACCCATTTTCATAAGTAGCTTAGTCACTTCACGGGCTTTAACAGCCATACGTTGTGCCAAGTCTGAAACGGTGATTTGCTCACTGATTTCAACATCATAAATAATTTTTTCAACTGGCTTTTCAAACTTGTGCTGTGCCGCTTGTGACGAACGTAAACCGCTGTTACGGTTTTTCATTTCACGCTCATCTTGGTTCTTACGACGACGACCACGAGTACCAGTGCTGCTTGCTCCACGCTTAATCTCGCGGCGCTCTTTCTCGAACGATTCTTCTAAAGCATCACCAACTAAACCTTCAGCCAAAGGCTCATCTTTACGCACTTCAGTAGTCGGTTGATCGGTATATTTACCAGCCATTTTACGCATTTGCTCAAGGGTACGCTTTTGCGCCTCTTCAGCTTGGGTACGACGGGTTTCTGTTTCGATTTGACGTAGGCGACTTTCTTCTTTCTCACGTACTTCACGCGCTTTACGCTCAGCTGCAGTTTCTACTTTTGGCTTAGTCGCGGCGACTTTTTTCTTCTCTTTCTCTTTTTCTTTAACAATGATCTCAACAGGCGTGTTTTTACCGCCTTTTTTGACCACTACTGAAGAGTTGGCAACTTTAGCACTTTTGCCATCAGAGCTTTTACTTGAGCCGAGACTGGTACGCATGGCCGCTAAGGTTGCTGCTTGGCGTTCTTCAGCTTTCTTCTTAGTCGTCGCACGCTCTTCCGCTTCTTTTGCTGCACGTGCTTGCGACTCAATCAGAGCCTGTTCACGGTTAGCAAGTTCTTCAGCCATTTTTTCGGGATCTGGTTTTTCAAATACTTTCTTTTTACGCACTTCAACATTAACGCTCTTTGATTTACCTGAAGAGCCGGTCACGCGCGCAGTACTGGTCGTCTTAGATTTTAGGCTAATACGGCGTTTTTCTTGCTGGCCATGACTTTGTTTTAAATACGTCACCAACTTCTCTTGCTCAAGTTCGGTGACTAAGTCATCCTCACTACGAGCAGGTAGCCCAGCATCCACTAATTGCTGCTGTACAGCAGTTGCGGCTTTGCCTACCATATCTGCCAGTTCTTTGACGGTCTTATCTGCCATTGATTATCACCTACTGTCTATTGTTTGCTATATGTTCAATTCAATTATTGGCTACCAATGATTGCGCTAAAGTGGATAGCAGGGTCATATGTGCACCATGATATCCACTTTATTGTCGCTAGCATATCACCAAAAGACAGTGATATGCAGTTAACGGCTATTCATTGAACCAAGATTCCCGCGCTTTCATAATCAGCTGTCCTGCTGTCTCAGCATCTAAGCCTTCGATATCTTCTAAATCAAATACTGCTTGTTCAGCCAAATCATCAACGGTAATGATATCTTTTTGTGCCATTTTATAAGCCCAACTGACGGTCATACCTTCAAGATCTTGCAGCTCTTGACTTGGCTCTTTCATATTTTGTTGTTTGACCAGCTCATCAGCGATAACCACTTCTTTAGCACGCTCTTGAATCATGTCAATCGCGTCATCGTCTAAACCTTCTATATCATAGAAAGTGTCAACAGGCACATACGCGACTTCTTCAATACTGCTAAAACCGATATCTACGAGCGCTTGAGCCAAATCGCGATCGACTTCTAGACGCTCATAAAACAAATCAATAAAGCCTTTTGATTCATTTTCTTGACGCTGCTTGTATTCTTCTTCCAACATCATATTGAGCTTATAGCCCGTCAGCTCAGAAGCTAAGCGTACATTTTGACCTTGTGAGCCAATAGCACGCGCCAGCTGATCATTGGTGCTAAAGACGATATCAGCAGTTTTAGTATCTTCATCGAGAATAATACTACTTACGTCTGCAGGCTCAAGGGCACTGATAATATATTGGGCTGGATCATCTGACCACACCACAACATCAATACGCTCGCCATCAAGCTCTTGCTGCACTGCTTGAATACGCGTACCACGCATACCAATACAAGCACCGACTGGATCAATGCGATGATCGTTGGTTTTCACTGCTATTTTAGCACGAGTACCTGGCAAACGAGCGACGTTACGAATCTCAATGATTTGCTCAGCGATTTCAGGCACTTCTTTTTGCATCAGTGCAGAAAGCATTTCAGGATGCGTGCGTGATAATAATAACTGTGCCCCACGGTTCTCACGATTCACATGATATAAAATCGCGTTAATGCGTGATTTTACACGTAGCTGCTCACGTGGCAGCATTTGATCACGTGCCAAATACCCTTCAGCATTGTCGCCTAGATCAATGATATAACCATCGCGTGTTTGTTTTTTTACCTCGCCATACATCATCTCGCCAACGCGTGGCTCAAAAGCATCGGCAACGAGCGCACGCTCAGCTTCACGAATTTTTTGGATAATGACTTGCTTAGCTTGAGTGGCCGCAATACGACCAAATTCAATCGACTCAATCTGCTCTTCTTTAATATCACCAATTGACCATTCTTCTTGATCTAAATCAGTAATAGCAAGCTGACAGGCTGGCATCTCATGATCTTCATCAGCCACGACCGTCCAATAACGGTAAGTATCATAGTCACCAGTCTCACGATTGATTGCTACCCGTACCGCCACTTCTGGCTGCTCGGTGTATACTTTTTTCTTGGTTGAGACCACTAAAGCGTCTTCTATGGCTTCAAAGATGTCTTCAGGATTTAAGCCTTTTTCATTACTGACGGTTTCAACTACCGTTAAGATTTCACGACTCATGCTATACCTGTCCTATCATTTTATAATTGGCTTAAATTTTATAATTTTCGTATTGACACTATGTTACTACAGTAAGCCATACGCTATTTAAAGTTTGAATAGTCTATCTGTACTACTCTATATAGACTACTAAGTAGTCTGCATCAATCTAAGCATCTTCATAAATCAAATTGGCTTTATCAATATTGCTTAAATCAATTTTGAACTGCTCACTATCCGTAGTCGTCAGTGTTAAGCTCGTCGCATCGATACTATTTAAGATACCCGTCACTTTACGACGTTTTTTATCGCCTTCACCGATTGCTTGAATCAAACGTAGGCTGACGGTCTGACCGACATAGTGATGCATTTGCTCATCAGAGAAAAATGCGCGATCAAAGCCAGGTGAAGACACTTCTAAAATAAATTCGCCAGCAATAGGATCGTGCACCTCAAGAATACCACTGACTTGGTGATTCACCGCTGCGCAGTTTTCAATCGTTACATGTTTATCTTGCGCTTGCTCTTCAGGCAATGACTCAATATAGATACGCAACAAAGAACGCTGTCCTTGGGGTACGAACTCTACACCCCATAATGCCACGTCACAAGCAGCGACGGCAGGGGCAATAATCGAGGTTAACTCTGTCACTTTGGTAGAAAGTTTCATAATCTGTTTATCGCTTCCTATTCACTTATTAATCAGGCTAAGTGAATTATATAATGGGTGGATATGTATTTTTAAAGGCGTCGTCAGCGCTATTTTTCATATTTATTCATAATCAAACGACTGTCTACTGTCTATCTGTGCTTTTATGACTCACCAAGCAATTTTATTATTATGTATATAGCAGCATGGTTCTACAGCCGTAGCTGTAAAAAAGAGTGAAATAAAAGGTAGTGTCGCTTACGAATAATAAGGCAAAACGCGGATATTATTGTACTCTATAGACGTAGAGCTTAGCATAATTATGATAAATACTGCGATAACACTAACTTTCAGATACAAAAAAACCCACAAACATAATGGTGGGCTGATTGTTACTGACAAATTTAGGTTACAAAACATCAGTATAAAAAGTGGTAGCGGGGGCTGGATTTGAACCAACGACCTTCGGGTTATGAGCCCGACGAGCTACCAGACTGCTCCACCCCGCATCAATCTAGAACGCACATTATAGGTAGGTTTTATACAACTGTCAATCTTTATTTTAAAATAACTTAAATTAAAAATCTCGTTGCTATAATCTCTAACCTCACGCGGTGCTGCGTGTCAAAAACTTGGTGCGATTGGGGGGACTTGAACCCCCACAGCTTGCGCCACCACCCCCTCAAGATGGCGTGTCTACCATTCCACCACAATCGCTTAATACTGTCTGTGCTGCTTTCTCTTATAACACTATTTTGATACTTATCAGATAAACCATGAGGATGATGATAATAAGTAAAGCGCTATAAATGTAGGAAGGCATTGTAAAACTAACGGCTTGAAATTGCAAGAGCAGTGATCAAAAACGTTACTATCAATCGACATCAACATCAATATTGCTATGCCTTACTTATGATATTAAAAACTTATGGCATCAAAAATACTATGAATAAGCTGTTATTGCGTATTTCCAGTTAATGGACGTGGCGTTTGCGGTACTGAAACAGGCGTGTCTAAGCGAAATTGGTCTTCGGCTTGTTTTCGGGCTTGTACCGCTAGCGTCATACTGGTGACAAAAAATATGGCGGTCAATACGGCGGTAGCACGAGTCAGGAAGTTTGCGGTGCCGGCAGCGCCAAATACAGTGCCTGAAGAACCAGCACCAAAAGAAGCCCCAGCATCTGCCCCTTTACCATGCTGTATCAAAATCAAGCCGATCATGGCAATCGCCACAATAATATGCAGGGCTAATATAAACGTGTACATGGTGTCCTCTTTTGCCGCGTAATGACGACTGCTAACGGTAGTTAAATCTTAGGGTTAAACAATGATGCTAAGTACAATGGCATTAAATAAGGCGCATTGTACACGATTGCAAGGACACTGTTAAAGACAGTTATCACAATTTATCAGGTCATGGTGAGATATGGTGGGTAATCTATGTACGAGTATCACGCCTAAATTTTAGCGCAATAGATTAGGCTTTCGCACGTATAAAAGCATCAGCAATTGCCAAAAAGCTGTCTGCCTTTAATGCTGCACCACCAACCAAGGCACCATTTATCATAGGACTTGCGGCAAAGTTATCGGCATTGACAGCATTAACGCTACCGCCATATAACACACTGATATTAGCAAGCGGGGCGGCAAAACTGGCGACGGTTTGCTTGATATATTCATGAGTAGCGCTGACTTCGGTGACGGTAGGTACTTTACCCGTGCCAATCGCCCAGACAGGTTCATAAGCGATGATTAAGTGGTCAGCGAGCTTCTGAGCACATTCAGGGCTTTGGTTGGATTGCTGATTAAGCAGCTCTTTTATGACGGAGAGTTGCGCGTCTAATACGGAAAGGGTTTGCTTGGCATCATACTGGGCTTGGGTTTCACCGACACATAGCACAATGCCTAAACCTTGCGCCAAGGCATTACTCATTTTTTGTACCAGAATATCATTACATTCTTTATGGTACTGTCGGCGCTCAGAGTGCCCTAATATGGTCCACGATGCGCCAGCATCCGCGACTTGCTGCGCTGAGCAGTCTCCGGTATAAGCACCGGTGCTGTGACTGTGGGCGCTGATGTCTTGCGCAGCACACAGTAATGAGGAGTCTTGCAGGCGCGCACTGACACTTGCCAGATGGATGCAGCTGGGTGCGACCATTAATTGGCAAACAGCAGTCGCAGCATTTTTAGTCACATTATCCTTATTAGTTGCTTGTAATAAACTATCTACGAGCATAGTAACGTCGTGATTCGTTGCTGGATTTTGCTTCCAATTACCAATTACCCAAGTTTGCATTACTCATCTACCTTGTATCGAATGTCATTGCCAAGATGGCTGATATGCGCGCAAGTATAACAAATATTTGTCAAGTGCTATAGTATAGGCTTAATTCAATCATGGTTTTGATCACTCACTACTGTGATAACCGGTCATCTTTAATAATCTTTAGATAATTTTAATATTTTTTAATTGGTCACTACTCTAGCGTGATGATGCCTGTTTTTAGTGTCCTTATCCTTTAGTCCTTATCCTTTAATTGCTATATTTATCTAGGGATTAGCCATAACAGCTGCTATCCCTTAATTGTCACGTTTCTTGCATATATTTCTATTATATTGAGCGTTTTGTCGCCTATCCAGCATTAGGAAAACAGTTTTATGTCTAGCACAAGCAGTAATTTTGGTGGTCTGCCGCAGCAATTGATTAACAAAGGCATTGTTAGCGAAGCATTTATGAAAACGGCACTGCTTGAATCACAGCAACAGCAGGTCGGACTGGTGTCGTATTTGGTAGCCAATAAAATGGCGGATGCTTATGCGTTGGCACAGCTGCTGTCAAAAGCATTCGACGATCCATTTTTTGATCTGAATGTGCTGAGTAATGACAATATACCAAAAGACTTGGTTGATGAAAAAATCATCCGTAAGTTTAATGCACTGCCCATCTTTAAGCGTGGGCAGCGCCTGTTTGTAGCACTCAGTGATCCGACACGTATCGATGCGATTGATGCCATCGCCTTTAATTCACGACTGTCTATTGAAACCGTCGTCGTCGAAGACGATAAACTTAAAAAGCGTATCGATAGTCTTTATGCAGATACCATGCAAAATTTTGGTAGTTTTGCCGATAGTGACTTAAAAGTTGGTTTTAATGATGACGACAATGATAGCGACAATGAGGGCGAAACCAAACTTAGCGATAACGTCGAGGAAGCGCCAGTTGTCAAATTCGTCAATAAAATGCTGGTGGATGCGATTCGTATGGGTGCATCTGACTTACATTTTGAGCCGTATGAGAAATCTTACCGAGTGCGCTTTCGGGTGGATGGGGTCATGCAAAAAATGTCTAATCCGCCGGTACAACTGGCGGGCAAAATCGCGGCACGTCTTAAAGTCATGTCACAGATGGATATCTCAGAACGCCGTTTGCCACAAGATGGACGTATTAAACTCAAATTATCTAAAAATAAAGCCATCGACTTTCGAGTAAACTCGTTACCGACACTGTTTGGCGAAAAAATTGTCCTGCGTATTTTGGATCCCTCCTCTGCGATGCTCGGTATTGAAGCCTTAGGCTACGAGCCTGATCAAAAAGAGATGTTCTTAGAAGCATTGCATAAGCCACAAGGGATGCTGTTAATCACGGGTCCTACTGGTTCTGGTAAAACAGTGTCTTTATATACCGGGCTTAATATTCTTAATACCGAAGAAACCAATATATCTACTGCTGAAGATCCTGTCGAGATTAATCTTGAAGGTATTAATCAGGTCAACGTGAACGCAAAAGTGGGGCTGACCTTCTCGAACGCCCTCAAATCATTTTTACGCCAAGATCCCGATATTGTGATGGTGGGTGAGATTCGTGACCTTGAAACCGCCGAAATTGCTATTAAAGCTGCGCAGACCGGACACATGGTACTGTCAACGCTACACACTAACTCCGCACCTGAAACCTTAACTCGTCTGCGTAATATGGGTGTGGCGTCATTTAATATTGCCACGTCAGTGAACTTAGTGATTGCGCAGCGCTTGGCACGACGCTTATGCAAAAACTGCAAAAAGCCCATCACCATTCCCCATAAAAGTTTACTAGAACTTGGCTTTAATGAAGCGGATTTAGATAACCCAGAGAACATTATTTATGAACCTGTCGGCTGTAGTGAATGTCGTGAAGGCTATAAAGGTCGAGTGGGTATTTATGAGGTGATGAAAGTCAGTAAAGATATTTCACGTATTATTATGGAAGATGGTAACGCTATTAATATTAAAGATGCGGCGCTCAAAGAAGGCTTTCGTGATTTGCGGCGCTCCGGTATTTTAAAAGTATTACAAGGCGTGACCAGTATTCAAGAGATGATGCGCGTTACCTCTGAGTAGCATGACATTACTATGACTTAAGTAGATAGAATAAACCATAACGGCAAGACGATAGAATGTCGTAAACAAATAACAAATAACAAATAACAAATAACAAATAACAAATAACAATTAGAGTGCCATTAAGGCGTTCATTTCTGACGCTTGATGGCACTATTAAACAGTAACACCACGCTGAATAGGCAAATTTTTGAGGTAAAAACATGGCAAAAGCAAAGACTGACATGCTATTGGACTTTGTCTATGACGGCGTCAATCGGCGTGGACAAAATATAAAGGGTGAAACCACCAGCCGCAGTTTGGAGTTGGCAAAAGCCACCTTACGCAAACAAGGTATTACCGTTAAGAGCATCAAGAAAAAGGCTAAACCCTTATTTACCTTTAAAAAAGGTATTAAGCCGATTGATATTGCCATTTTTGCGCGGCAACTGGCAACGATGATGAAAGCGGGTGTGCCATTGACTCAATCGTTTGAGATTGTTGCCGACTCGCTGGACAATCCCAGCATGAAAGAATTGGTATTACAAATTAAAGCCGATATTGAAGCGGGTGGTACTTTTGCGTCGGCGCTGCGTCGCCATCCTCGTTACTTTGATGACCTATTTTGCTCTCTTGTCGATTCTGGTGAGCAATCAGGGGCGCTCGAAACCATGCTAGAGCGTGTCGCCACTTATAAAGAAAAAAGTGAGCTGCTGAAAGCCAAAATTAAAAAAGCAATGAAGTATCCTATCGCCGTTATTGTAGTGGCAGTGATTGTGACGATAATTTTGCTGGTCAAGGTGGTTCCCGTATTCTCAGGATTGTTTGAATCTTTTGGTGCTGAGCTACCTGCTTTTACCCAGATGGTGGTGAGCATGTCTGAATGGATGCAGGCGTGGTGGTTCGTGTTAATTATTATCATTGGTGGCACTATTGTGAGCTTTTCTGAAGCTAAAAAGCGCAGTAAAAAGTTCCGCGACTTTTTAGATCGGGCAACACTAAAAGCACCGATATTTGGCAATATTGCTTATCAAGCGATTATCGCGCGGTTTTCTCGTACCTTAGCCACTACTTTTGCCGCTGGTGTACCTCTCATTGATGCCTTAGATTCTACGGCTGGCGCAACCAATAACGTAGTTTTTTATAACGCCACCCAACAGATAAAAAATGATGTCTCTACCGGGCAGCAATTACAGTTTTCAATGCGCTCTACCAACTTATTCCCAAGTCTCGCCATTCAAATGGTGGGCATTGGTGAAGAATCAGGTAGTTTAGAGGATATGCTCGACAAGGTAGCCGTCTATTACGAAAATGAAGTGGATAACGCCGTTGATGGTTTGACCAGTTTGATGGAACCCATGATTATGGCGGTGCTTGGGGTATTAATCGGTGGTTTGGTCATTGCGATGTATTTGCCAATCTTCCAGATGGGTGCAGTGGTAGGCTAGGACAATAAAGGCTAGGACAATAAAGGGCAGTCATTGATGCAATTAATAGAATTATTACAAGATAACATGAGTATGGCGCTCGTCGTCTTTACTCTTTTGGGGCTTTGTGTCGGCAGTTTTTTAAATGTTGTGATTCACCGTATACCCCTCATGATGCATTACGCATGGCGGCAAGAATGCAGTCAGTTTTTAGCGCAGCAAAGCGATATGCCCAGTGAGCAGACTACGGTACTAACCGATATCGTGGCTAAAGATGCGCCCATCACCTTAAGCACACCCGCCTCACGCTGTCCGCACTGCGCCCATAAGATTAAATGGTATGAAAATATACCGTTAATCAGCTGGCTGCTATTACGTGGACGTTGCTCAGACTGCAAAGCGGCTATCGGAGTGCGCTACCCTGTCGTTGAGCTGGTCACTGCCCTGCTTTCAGGTTTGGTTATTTATCATTTTGGGGTCACTGCTACTGGATTGTCTGCCTTAATATTGGTATGGACGCTGATTGCGCTCACGGGGATTGATTTTGATACGCAGTTATTACCTGATCGTCTGACCTTTCCTTTAGCAGGATTGGGCTTAGCCGTAAACTCACAAGGCTGGTTCGTGACGCCCACTCAGTCTATTTGGGGCTTATTATTAGGGTTTTTATCACTGTGGGTAGTGGTTAAAATCTTTTATTTAATAACCAAAAAACATGGCATGGGACAAGGTGATTTTAAATTATTAGCGGTATTGGGTGCGTGGCTTGGTCCTGCAATGTTACCGTTAATCATTTTACTATCCTCTCTACTTGGTTCGATAGTCGGTATTATTTTAATGAAAAAGCAAGGTGAAAGTAAGCCCTTTGCGTTTGGTCCTTATATTGCTATTGCGGGTATAATTGCCTTATTATACGGCTCAGATATTGTCAGCTGGTACTTAGGGATGTACGCTTAAGGTAGATTTTTTATCACCTTTACCGCAGTCTTTATCCATCATGTTTATTAAGTGTTTTTAATTTTTATTCTATCAGCCAAATAAGTCACTCTTATGTCAACAAACTTTAATGCCTCGTCTCATCATGCGGTTGCTAATACCAACGCCACGCATCAGCTCCCTAAAAATAAAACCTTAGTTGTCGGTTTAACGGGTGGTATCGGCAGTGGCAAGTCTGCCGCAAGTGACTGGTTCGCGACTCAAGGCATTGACATTATTGATGCGGATGTGATTGCTCACGAGATAGTCGCTAAAGGCAGTGACACCCTGCGCAGAATTCAGAAAAAATTTGGGGATTGGGTGATTAATCCTGCAGGAGAAATGGATCGGGCAGCAGTGCGCACTCATGTCTTTACCCATCCTGACGCACTGATTGAGCTTGAATCGATTACCCATCCGGCAATACGTGAGGCGGCAAAAGAGCAGTTGCTCGCCTGCACCTCACCATATGTGGTGCTGTCAGCGCCGCTATTGATTGAGGGTGCAGAAGCGGGATTGGCTAATTTATGCCAGCGTATCTTAGTCATTGATGTGCATGAAGATACACAGCTGGCGCGTGCCAGCTTACGTGATGAGCAAAGTGCGATAAAAATTAGAGCCATTATGGCAAATCAGCTCGACCGCGCGGCACGTAATCGCCACGCTGATGATGTGATTGTCAATGAAAGTGATGTGGCTGCTCTACATGTACAGTTGCAGCCGCTACACCAAATGTACCTTACGCTTGCACAGCAGCTAAAGTTCGCTGCCGATTAACCTCATACAGCGCCATACCTGTCGCTACACTGACGTTAAGGCTCTGCAAATTACCATGCTCGTTACCAGACATCGGGATATAAACCAGCTCATCACAACTTTCTGTGGTGAGACGACGCATACCCTCGCCTTCTGAGCCCATAATCAGAGCCGTTTTACCAGTCAAATCAGCCGCATGTATCGGCTTGGCATCAGCATTAAGCGCCGTACCAAAGACAAATACGCCCGCACTTTTAAGTTGTGATAACGCGCGCGCCAAATTAGTGACACTAATAATCGGCATCATCTCAGCAGCACCGACCGATACTTTAGCAACGGTTGGGGTTAGACTTGCCGCATGGTGCTTAGGGCAAATAACGGCATCGACACCCATCGCCACAGCCGTACGCAAACACGCGCCAAAATTATGCGCATCGGTAATCTGATCCAATACTAATAATAAGCATTGATCACGCGTCACAATCTTATCTAAAATAGCTTCATTAGCGAACGCTAATGGACGCGCATGTAAGACAACACCCTGATGCTGCGGACTGCCGCATAACTGGGTCAAATTATCTTTTTGAGTGGGCTGAAGACTCACACCATTTGCTTGCGCTTGCGCCATAATCAGTTGCACATGACTGTCACTTTCGCGACCTTGCTGTACAAAAAGACTGAGCGCATCCATCGGACGATACTCAAGTAACGCTTCAATAGCATGAATGCCATAAAAATAGGTGGGTTTTGCCATAACATGCCTGCTGATTAAAAAAGGAATATCGCTTAATGCGATAATAGAAGGTAAATACTGCGCGAGACGATAGACTATGAGCTATTTGTCCAGCTGCCTAGCCTTCTAGGTGGCAAACATACTGGACGATTTCTTCGGTACGTAAACTAAAACCACTATTGCCTTCTACCACAAAGGATTGACCTGCGCGGTAATAGCTATACTCTTCTTCACTATCGATTTTGACTTCACATGTGCCGCTGATGATTTCAATACGTTCGGAGGTATTGGTACTAAATTGATAATGGTCAACGCTATTGTCACACGGTAAAATGACGCCTAACGTTTTATGGCGACCATCTTCGAACATAATAGTGTGGCTAGAACAACGCCCATCATAAGTTATCGTCGCCTGAGCATTGACGGTCACGTTGGTAAATTGTGCGGCTGTCATAGTGACTTCCTTATCAAATAATTATTACTAAACTACAAAATAAGTGATTGATTACATCTTCTATTCTAAACTCTTGCCTAGTTTGTAACGAACATACCTAACATAAAAAAATACTGACCTCTAACTCAGTCGCGATACAGCGTAAGTTATGGTGTCATAAGTTACCATTAGGTGAGATTATGCTACCACATTATATCTATAAAGTTTGTTACAGCGTCGCTTGAAATATCATTTTGAACTTAAACTAAGTCCTCTACACGCTTGCACATAAGTGCTAACCGCAGCGTTCTATCTCAGAATTATTTGTCCTATTTTAACGTTATTTATCACATTGATAAAAAGGGCTGATGCTCAAATCATTTGAAAAATAGTTTGAAATGAACAACTAAACGTGATATGTCTTTATGATGCTGATGGTCGTTAATGTTGCTTTTAGTTCAGCTGACTTTCGTTATAATGGTCATTCCTGATTGGTTTATGCCTTTGCATGCAAATGATAATAAGGTAATAAATAGTCACTTCATTTGTTTTTAAAGCGTGCTGTCATCATATAATGACCGGTAACTTCCACTTGATTGACCTATCTTAGCGCCATTTTCTAAGATTTTTTGCGGTTGATTGTTTGCCATGAGAGGCTTTGATGCTGTTATCACTTACCTTACATCAGTTTGCACTAATCGCGGAGCACGAGCTCAACGTGGCTGATGGCTTTAATGTCATCACAGGTGAAACGGGTGCAGGCAAATCCTTACTGCTGGACGCGCTATCCTTGTGTGCTGGCGAGCGCGCGGACAGTGCGATGGTCAGACATGGCGCGGCTCATGCGGATATTTATGCCCAATTTGATGTGACGGATAATACGGTTATCGCCGATTGGTTTGCCACGCACGAGCGCGTATTAGACGAATCAGAAATTCTCATTCGTCGGCAACTGAGCAGTAACGGACGCTCAAAAGCGTGGCTCAATGGCTTGCCTGTTAGCCTATCTGAGCTTAAAAGTCTCGGTTCACTACTGGTGAATATTCACAGTCAGCACGCGCAGCAAGCCCTGCTTAAACCACAATTTGTGGTGCAGTGGCTTGACGCAATGGCACAATTAAAACCACTGACTATCCAAACAGCAACAAGCTATCAGCACTATCAACAGCTCAAACGTCATGCGGATAATTTGGCAAACCGCGCAGCCCAACGCCAAGACCGAATACAATTATTACAAAGTCAGTTGGCGGATATCTCGCCTTTATTGAGCGTTGATTATCAGGAAATTGAAGCGGAACACGAAGAGCTGTCTAATATTGAAGCCTTAATGATGGAAGCCAGTCGCGGCTTGCATCTACTCGACAATGATACAGATGAACCCGATGTGATGTCGTTATTGGGGCAAGCCATTAAGCTTTGTGACCAACAGATAAGCGTCAGCCAAACCTTTGTGCAAGCGTCAGAACAGCTACATATCGCGCAGCAGCAGATTACTGAGGTTACGGCACTATTATCAGATTATGCAGAACAGCAATTACCTGACCCCGAACGCTTGCAAGAGTTAGACAACCTCATCAGTCTCGGGCATCGTTTATCACGCAAGCATAATTTGCCCGCCAGTGATTTGATAAATGAAGCGAAAGCATGGCAGGCGCAATTAGAACAATTAGAAAATGAGCCGAGCAGTGACACATTAACTGCACAAATTGAAGACGCATGGCAAGGTTATTTGGCACTGGCTACGCAGCTGAATACTGAGCGCAGGCAAGCTGCGCCCTCTATTTGTGCACAGCTGATTGCCCAATTGCAACCTTTAGCATTGCCCAATGCGCGCTGTGAGTTTGTATTTACCCAAAAGTCCGATACCGCCAGTTATAACGCGCAAGGCTGCTATGATATCGACTTATTATTTAGCGCCAACGTCGGCATGCCGATGCAGCCGCTACATAAAATTGCCTCCGGTGGTGAATTGTCACGTATGGCGTTAGTCATGCAAGTATTACAAGCGACCAGTGCTGATAACAATGCGGCAAAACCAATGCTAGTGTTCGATGAAGTCGATGTGGGTATCAGTGGCGGTACGGCGCAAGTGGTGGGTGAGCTATTGCGCGCACTTGGACAAACGCAGCAACTATTGGCAATTACCCATCAAGCACAAGTTGCCGCGCAAGCGCATCAGCATATCTTGGTGCAAAAACACCATCATGAGCACACCCAAAGCGAGCTGATTATTTTGACCGACAGCACACAGATAGATGAGCTGGCGCGGATGTCAGGTGGTGTGACCATCACCGAAGTCACACGTGAACATGCGCGTAGTTTGCTGACTGATGTCAAAGTTTAAATAACGCTGATAAAGAAATAGTAAGTAACTGACAAACAGTACCCGTGTCATATCCATATTAGACATCGGTTGCTTTCTTAGTCAGTATCACCATATAGTAGTCTTTCACCTTCTTTATATTGTGCCTGTACCTATGCCGAAAACATCGATGCCTAAAGCCAATTTGACTCACCATTTTTTAATTGCAGCGCCTGAGTTATCAGACCCACGCTTTGAGCGGGCGCTGATATATATCTGTCGCCATGATCAGCAAGGTGCGCTCGGTTTGAGGGTCAATCGCCCGATAGCACACTCGCGGGTGGGCAAGCTGCTAGAAGATTTAGATATCGAAGTGACCAATGCGCAGGTGATGGAAGATGTGGCATTAGATGGCGGTCCTATGTACCCTGAAATAGGCTTTGTGCTGCATACGGGTCAGCCGCAGTGGGCATCTTCCTTTGCCATTTCGGAGAATGTCTGTATCACCACCAGTCAAGATATTCTACAGCGTATTGCCGCAGGTCAAGGTATCGGGCATTATCAGCTGTGTTTGGGACATGCCAGTTGGGGTAAAAAACAACTGGATAATGAGCTAAAGAATGGCGACTGGCTGGTCTGTCCGGCGGATTTAACCCTTTTATTTGATACGCCCTTTGAAGAACGCTGGCAAGTGGCGGCTGAAAAGATCGGGATTAATTTTGATTATCTCAGTAGCGATATTGGTCATGCTTAACAGAGAAACTGCTATTAAAGCAACTTAGGTTAAATAAATACGCTTAATTATAGTAACAACCATTCAGACAATACATTC